>NZ_JBVHLK010000001.1:709633-715490 GCF_055559015.1 Streptomyces sp. NPDC024698
TCGAAGCCGGTAGGACCGGTGCGGGAACCGGAGTCGAAGCCGGTAGGACCGGTGCGGGAACCGGAGTCGAAGCCGGTAGGACCGGTGCGGGAACCGGAGTCGAAGCCGGTAGGACCGGTGCGGGAACCGAAGTCGAAACCGGGGCCGGAGTCGGAGCCGGTGAGACCGGGGCCGGACCCGGCGGCGTCGAAGGCGGTGGCGTCGGAGGCGGTGGTGTCCGAGGCGGTGGTGAGTCGTCTCTCGCCTTGCCCTCCGCGCGCGCCTCCGCCTCCACCCCGGCCGCCCCCGTCCCCTCCACTCCCTCCCCGTCCTCCGCCGCCGTACCTCCCTCCGCCCCTCGCAAGGGAGCGGACCGGGGGGAAGCCGCCTCCGACCGGTTCCTCGCCAAGGCCGCTCTCGTCACCATCGCCCTCTCGATCGCCGGTGCCGTGCTGGGCCTGGGTCGCGATCAGGCGCTTGCGCATCTGTTCGGGGCCGGGTCGGACACGGACGCGTTCCTCGTCGCCTGGACGGTGCCGGAGTTCGCGGCGACGCTGCTGATCGAGGACGGGCTGGCCTTCGTGCTGATCCCCGCGTTCAGCGTGGCCGTGACCCGGCGGGCGAAGGGGGCCGCGGGCGATCCCGTACGCGCGCTGGTCGCCGCCACCCTGCCCCGGCTGACGCTCGCCTTCGCGGCCTTCGGGGCCCTGCTGATCGCGGGGGCGCCGTACCTGGTCGAGGCGCTCGCGCCCGGTCTGCCCGATCCCCGGCTCGCGGTGGACTGCACCCGACTGACCGCGACCTGCGTGTTCTCCTTCGGGCTCGCCGGCTACGGCAGCGCGGCCCTGCGCGCGCACCGGCGCTTCGTGGCCCCGGCGGCGATCTACGTGGCGTACAACGCCGGGATCATCACGGTGATGTTCCTCCTCGGCGCCCGCTGGGGCGTGCGGTCGGCGGCGCTCGGTGTCGCGGTCGGCGGTGCGCTCATGGTGGTGGCTCAGGCGCCGTCGCTGTGGCGGCAGCTGCGGCGCGGGGAGCCGGCGACCGGGGACCTGGACGGCGAGCCGGCCCGGCCGATGGATCTGACCCTCATCGGCACGGTCCTGCTGTTCGCGCTGTGCCGTCAGTCCCAGGTCCTCGTCGAACGCTTCCTGGCCTCCTCGCTGCCCGCCGGGGCCATCTCGCATCTGAACTACGCCCAGAAAGTGGCCCAGATGCCGATGGTGCTCTCGCTGATGCTCTGCACGGTCACCTTCCCGGTGGTCGCTCAGGCCATCGCCGAGGGCGACACGGAGAAGGCCCGGGACCGGGTGGAGCGCGATCTGGCCCTCGTCGCCTGCACGGTACTCCTCGGCACGGCCGCGGTCGTGGCGTGCGCCCCGCAGATCGTCCAACTGCTTTTCCAGCGCGGCGCGTTCACCGCCCAGGACACCGCGGCGACGGCGGCGGTCATGCGCGTGTACGCCCTCGGGCTGCTCGGTCACACCCTGGTCGGCGCGCTCGTGCGCTCGTACTTCTCCTCGACGCGGCCGACCTGGTACCCGCTGTTCGCGATGACCGCCGGGATCGTCGCGACCTGCTGGGCCGGCGCCCTGGCCGTCGGCCCCTGGGGGGTCTGCGGGATCGCCGCGGCCAACGCGGCCGGCATCACGCTCACCGCGGTGCTCCTGCTGTACGGCATGGGTCCGCGCAGTGTGCCGATCCGCACCCGCAAGGTGGTGGCCGAGATCGGCAAACCGCTGCGGGCCGCCCTGACCGCGGCGGTGACCGGCGGTCTGTGCGCGAGCGGCGTGGATTCCCCGCTGCTCGGACTCGTCGTCGGCGGCACGGTCGTGACCGTCGTCTTCGCCTTGCTGGCCTGGGCCTTCCGGGTCGAGGGGTTCGCCTCCGCACTGAGTTCCGTCACACGAAGGGTTTCGCATGCCCGTTTCCGCTGACAGCAGCAGACGCACCGCTACGAGCTCCCTCGACGCGCCGCCCTGGGTGGCGATGTACCACTCCGTCGGGGACTGTTCCGAGGACCCGTACCGCGTCACGGTCTCCCCCGACCGTCTCGCCCGGCAGCTGGACTGGCTGCGCCGGCGCGGTCTGCGCGGGGTGTGCGTCTCCGATCTGCTCGCGGCCCGCGCCCGCGGCCGGGGGCAGGATCTGGTGGCCCTGACCTTCGACGACGGGTACGCCGACTTCGTCGAGACCGCGCTCCCGCTGCTCAGGCGCCACGGATGCGGCGCCACCCTCTTCGTCCTGCCCGGCCGGCTCGGCGGTGAGAACGCCTGGGATCCGCTGGGCCCGCGCAAGCCGCTGCTCGGCAAGCAGGGCATCCGGCTCGCCGCCGCCTCCGAGGGCATGGAGGTCGGCTCCCACGGACTGACCCATGTCGACCTCACGAAGGCCGACGACACCGTGCTGCACGCCGAGGTCGCCGAGAGCAGAGCAGTGCTCTCGGAGTTGATCGGTGCTCCGGTCGACGGCTTCTGCTATCCGTACGGGACCGTCGACCGCCGGGTCCTGGACGCCGTCCGCGATGCCGGGTACCGCTACGGCTGCGCGATCGACCCCGGCCCGCTGACCGGCCCGTACGCCCTCCCCCGTGTGCACATCGGCGAGAACGACACCGCCGTACGCCTGTTCCTGAAGCACAGGCTGCACCGTCTGCGCCGGCGCCCGGTCGAGGCGGGCCGGTGAAGGCGCTGCACATCATCACCGGCCTCGGCGTCGGCGGGGCCGAGCAGCAACTGCGGCTGCTGCTGCGGCATCTGCCCGTCCCCTGCGACGTCGTGACGCTGACCGACCCCGGCGCGGTCGCCGAGGGGCTCGCCGCCGACGGTGTGCGCGTGATCCATCTCGGCATGTCGGGCAACCGCGACCTCGCCGTGCTCCCCCGCCTGGTGAAGGTGATCCGCGCGGGCCGCTACGACCTCGTGCACACCCATCTCTACCGGGCCTGTCTGTACGGAAGGCTCGCCGCCCGGCTGGCCGGGGTGCGGGCGGTCGTGGCCACCGAACACTCGCTCGGCGACTCCCAGATGGAGGGCCGCCCGCTCGGCCCCGGCGTACGCGCCCTGTATCTGGCCGGGGAGCGGCTCGGCCGGTCGACCGTCGCCGTCTCGCCCACGGTCGCCGAACGCCTACGCCGCTGGGGTGTGCCCGGACCGCGCATCGAGGTCGTGCCCAACGGCGTCGACATCGCCCGCTTCCGCTTCGACCCGGAGCTGCGCGAACGCACCCGCCGCCGGCTCGGGCTCCCCGAGGACGCGTACGTCGTCGGCGGTGTCGGCCGGCTCGCGCCGGGCAAGCGCTTCGACGTCCTGATCCGCGCGCTGGCCGAACTGCCGGGCGACTGCCGGCTGCTGCTGGTCGGCGGCGGGATGGAGGAGACCGCGCTGCGGCGCGCGGCGCACGACGCCGGGGTCAGGGACCGGGTGTTGTTCGCCGGCGAGCGCCCCCCGTACGGCTCGCCCGGCGCCGACCTGCCCTCGCTGATAGGAGCCATGGACGTTCTCGCCTCGCCCAGCCCCGAGGAGGCGTTCGGGCTGGCCGTCGTGGAGGCGCTGGCCGCCGGACTGCCGGTGCTGTACGTCTCCTGCCCGGCCGTCGAGGACCTGCCGCCCGGCGCGGCCTCCGGCGCCACCCGGGTCGGGGGCGGCACGGACTCCTTCGTCCGCGCGCTGACCGACGTCCGCGCGAAGGGCCCCGCCTCCCGCGCGGCCCCGGAGGCGGCCCACCACTACTGCATCACCCGTAGCGCCGCCCAGCTGATGGACGTGTACGCGGCCGCTGTCTCGCGCACCTGACTGGAGTGAGTTCCACATGTCCGAAAACCTCACCAGGGGCCACCGCCCCTCGGGTTCGGCTCTTTCCCGGGCGAGGACCGTGCCACCGTGGGCGCTGCTCGCCGCCACGGCCGTCCTCGGCGGCGGGCTCGGCGGCGCGTACGGCGTGGTGAAGCCCCCGGCCTATACGGCCACGAGCTATGTCATCGCCGTACCGACGGACAAGGGCGACCCGTCGGCCGCGCTCGGCTTCGCCCAGGCCTACGGGCGGGTCGCCACCCAGCTCGCGGTGCTCGGGGACGCGCAGGTGTGGGCCGGTGTGCCGGTCAGGACGCTGGAGTCGAGCGTGAAGACCGCGACCTCACCGGACGCTCCGATGGTCGCCGTCTCGGCCACCTCCCCGCGGGCCGACCTGGCCGCCGACATGGCCAACGCCGTCACCCGTTCGCTGACGCAGCACGCCAACGAGAGCAAGCAGAGCACCCACGTCGAACTCCTGTCGTTCTCCCGCGCGATCAAGCCGGCCTCGGCGTCCTCGGCGTCCTGGACCGTGACGGGCCTGGTCGGCGCGAGCGCGGGCGGACTGCTCGGCGCGCTCGTGCTGCTCGTCCGTCCCCGGCGCTACGCCGACCCGGCCCTTCAGGCCTCGGTGCCGAGCCCGGCCACGGCCGCCGATGTGCACGGCCAGCTGTGACCGGGACGCTCCTGGCCGGTGCGAGGACCAGCACCGCACGAGCCGAACTCGTCACCGACGAGCGGGAGTTCGCCGACCTGGCGGCTCCCTGGGGACGGCTGCACCGCCGGTGCGGCGCCGCCACCGCCTTCCAGAGCCACGCCTGGCTCCACTCCTGGTGGCTCTCGTACGGGACCCCCGGGCGGCTGCGTCTGGTGGTCGTGCGCCAGGACGGTGAGCTGATCGCGGTCGCGCCGCTGATGCGCGCCCGCCGCCGGCTGCCGACGCTCGTGCCGCTCGGCGGGCCGATCTCCGACTACGCGGACGTGCTCCTCGACGACGCGCACGCCGACCGCGCGGCGGCGGCGCTCGCCGAGGGGCTGTCGGCGGCGGCCCGCACCGCGCTGATCGACTTCCGCGAGGTCCGCCCTGGCGGCGCGGTGGAGCGGGTCTACGAGCAGTGGCACGGGCCGCGCCGCCAGGTCGGGGACTCCCTGTGCCTGGAACTGCCGGCCGCCTCGATGGACGAACTGCTCGGCCGCCTCCCCTCCGCCAAGGCCCAGCGCGTCCGGGCCAAGCTGCGCAAACTCACCGCGCTCGGGGTCGAACAGCGGGTGGTGGGCCACGACGAGGTGGACGCGGCCCTCGGCCGGCTGCTCGAACTCCACCGGCTCCAGTGGGAGGGCCGGAAGGTGACGTCCGAGCACCTGCACGAGCGGTTCTCCGAGCATCTGGTCCGCTCGGTGGGCCCGATGGTGCGGTCAGGGGACGCGGTGGTCACCGAGTTCCGGCTCGACGGCGCCGTGATGGCCGTGGATCTCACCCTGCTGTCGCGGCGCCTGGCGGGCGGCTATCTGTACGGAGCCCATCCGCAGCTGCGCGAACGCAAGGCGGACGTGGCGGTGATACTGCTCGACGCCTGCGCCCGGCACACCGAGGGCGGCGGCCGCGGGACGCTGAGCCTGCTGCGCGGCGACGAACCGTACAAGCACCACTGGCGCCCGGACCCGGTTGTCAACCAGCGGTTGCTCCTGGCGCGCCGGCGTACGGCGGCGCTGATGTCGGCGGTCGTGTGCGACGTCGCCGCGCGCCGGCGGGGCAAGGAGCTGCTGCGGAGCTGGAGGGAACGCGGTGGCGGCGGGTCCTGAGCGACCCGCCGCCACCCGGGGGTCACCAGCCGCTCGACCACCAGTCGCCCGACCACCAGTCGTGCGACGACCAGTCGAGACGCACGCACACCTTCCCGCCGAGCCAGTACTCCACCCAGTCACCGAGCTCCAGCGACTTGCAGGCGGCCGGGTCCGCCGTCCCCTGCGGAACGGGCTCGTGCACCGGGGTCGGGGTCGGCGTCGGTGTGGAGACCGGCTTGGGCACCGGGGTCTTGGCCGGGGTCGGAACCGGCTGGGGCGTGGGGGTCTCGACCGGCTTGGGA
>NZ_JBVHLK010000001.1:715588-1041012 GCF_055559015.1 Streptomyces sp. NPDC024698
GAACCGGCTTCGGGACCGGCTTGTGCGTCGGCGTCTCGACCGGCTTCGGGACCGGCTTGGGTGTCGGGGTCGGTGTGGACACCGGCTCCGACACCGAGGTCTTGGCCGGGGTCGGAACCGGCTCGGGCGTCGGGGTCTCGACCGGCTTGGGAACCGGCTTCGGGACCGGCTTGTGCGTCGGCGTCTCGACCGGCTTCGGGACCGGCTTGGGTGTCGGGGTCGGTGTGGACACCGGCTCCGACACCGGGGTCTTGGCCGGAGTCGGAACCGGTTCAGGCGTCGAGGCCGGTTCGGACGTCGGCGTCGGGACCGCCGGTGTGGGTGTGGGCGTCGGGGTCGAGACCGGCTCGGGTGTCGGGGTCGGTGTCGGAACGGGGGCCGACGGATCGGCGAGATGGGACAGCGCGGCCCGGTAGGCCTCGGCCGCCAGCGGGTTGTCCCGGCACTGCCACACACCGTGCGGGCAGTAGTCCGTGAGCGTGTTGTACAGCGCCTTGTGCTGGTCCATCCACGCGAGCATGTCCTTCATGTACGTCGCGTTGTCGCCGTTGCGGTAGAGGCCCCACTCGGGATAGGAGATCGACTTGCCGTGGGCCTTGGCGAAGTCCACCTGCTCCTGGAGCCCGTACGGCTCCTTCACCTGTTCGTCGAACGAGAGTCCCGACGGCTGGTCGTACGCGTCCATGCCGATGATGTCGACCGTCCCGTCCCCCGGATAGCACTCGGTCCAGGGAATGGCGTCCCGGCCGCGGTTCGGGGCGAAATCGAACCGGAACCTCTGGCCCGGCACCGACCGCATGGTGGTGACGATCCTGTTCCAGTACGTCTTCCAGGCCTCCGGGTCGGGACCGCAGCGATGGGTGTACGTGATGCCGTTCATCTCCCAGCCGAGCACGATGACGGTGTCGGGCACCTTCAGCTCGACGAGCCGCTCGGCGAGCGCGCGGAAATGGTGGTCGAAGGCGCCGGTCTCGGCCTCGCGCAGCAGTTGGCGTACCTGCCCGTCGGAGAAGCCGTCCTCGTTGCGCTCCATCATCGGGACGTTGAGGACGAGCATCCGGTCGGCCTGCCGACGGCGCCAGTCCGCCCAGGCGTCCAGGAATCCGGGAGCGCCCTCGATGTTGCTCCAGCGGTCGCCGGGCAGATACGTGTGTCCGACCCGCAGTTCGGTACCGCCCAGCCACTCGCTGAGCTGCTCGATACGGGCGATGCCCTCGGGACCGTAGTCGAGGTAGGCGCCGAACGCCGGCCGCTCGGGGCGGCCCTGTCCAGCGGGCCGCGCGGGCTTCGTGCCGCCCGCCACGGGCCGCGTGGACGCGGTACCGCCCCCGACGGGCCGCGTGGAAGGGGCGCCGCCCGCGACCGGTCTCGCGGACGGGGCGCCGCCCGCGACCGGTCTCGTGGACGCGGCGGCGGCCGGTGCCGACGCCCCGGTGGGACCCTGCACCGGCACCGCGACCGGTCTCGCACCCGTGGCCCGGGCGCCGGCGGCGGAGGAGTTCGTGGGCGGTTTCGCGGCCGCGGGTGCCGGAGCCGGCAGATCACCCGCGCCCACCGCCCCGGCGCCCACGGCGTGTACCGGACCGGACGTGAGGGCGACCGACGCGACGATGCCGGCCGCGATGAACGCCAGCCTTCCGCTCCGGGGCCGCTGCTGCTGTGGGGCCATGCCTGCTCCTCTCCCTGCTTGGTCCTCGGATTCA
The DNA here is from genome assembly GCF_055559015.1 of Streptomyces sp. NPDC024698. Taxonomy (NCBI): domain Bacteria; kingdom Bacillati; phylum Actinomycetota; class Actinomycetes; order Kitasatosporales; family Streptomycetaceae; genus Streptomyces; species Streptomyces sp. NPDC024698. Next base: position 717,292 of record NZ_JBVHLK010000001.1, read on the forward strand.
CCTTCCGATTACTGACACTCAGTCATATGAATTCCGATTCAGCCAACCGGGGTTCCGCCCTTCCGTTCTGATGATCACTCGCAGGGGTGACTCGCCCGGTCACGGAGCCCGCCCGATGCCGAAGGAGAAGCCCGTGCACCGACTCGACGACCGGGTCCCCGCCGTGCTGCTGCGCATCGACCCGAATCCCTTTCACCACGGAACGCTGGGGGCCGTGCGCTCACTCGGCAGGGCCGGTGTGGAGGTGCACCTGGTCGCCGACTCCGAGGGAAGTCCCGTCCGCAGATCGCGCTTTGTCAGCCAGACGCACCCTCCGCCGCCGCCCGGCTCGTCCGTCGCGGACATCGCCGCGGTGTTGCGCCAAGTGGCCGCCCGGGTTTCCCGGCCCGCCGTACTGGTCCCGTTGGATGACGTGAGCGCCCTCGCGGTGAACGCTCCGGGCGGGGAACCCTGCGCCGGGTTCCTGCTGCCGCGTCAGCCCCGCGGTCTCGCCGAACGCGTCGCCGACAAGGCCGAACTGGCCGCCGTATGCGAGCGCGTGGGCGTTCCCCACCCGGTGACCCTGATCCCTCGGAGCCCGGCGCAGGCGGCCGCCGCGGCCTGGCAGCTGGGGCTGCCGCTGGTGGCCAAGTGGAGCCGGCCCTGGCTGATCCCGGCCGGGAGGAACCTGCGCAGCACGGTGCTGGTCCGCTCCGCGCGCGAGGCCGAGGCCCTGTATCTGCGCACCCCGGAGGCGGGCAGCCCGCTGCTGCTCCAGACCTATCTGCCGCCGGGGCCCGACCGCGACTGGTTCTTCCACGGGTACGTCGACGGGGCGGGCGTGACGCACGGCGGCGGCGCGGGCCGCAAGCACGGCGCCTGGCCTCGCGGGGCGGGCCTGACCACGGTGGGCCGCTGGACGCCCAACCCCCGGCTGGAGGACCTCGTCGGGCAGCTCACCCGGTCCCTCGGCTACCGCGGCATCTTCGACCTCGACTTCCGCAGGGACGACACGACGGGCCGCTACCACCTGCTCGACTTCAACCCGCGTCCTGGCGCCCAGTTCCGGCTCTTCGAGGACGCCGAGGGCCTGGACGTCGTACGCGCCCTGCATCTGGACCTGACGAACCGTCCGCTGCCCGCTCCCGCACCCGTGCCGGACCGCGTGTTCGTGGTGGAGAACTACGCGCCGCTCCACGCCCTGCGCCACGGCGGCCCGGAGCGCGAACTGGCCTGGCACGCGCCGGACGACCGCGCGCCGGGACGGGCGCTGTGGGGTCTGTGGGCCCGCCATGTGGCCCTGCGCCTGGCCCAGCGCGCCGGCCGTGTGCTGCGTGTACGGGCCGTCGTACCGAGGACGACCGGGATAACCGCCGACGCTTCTGGGGCTTCCGGTGCTCCCGGGGCTCCCAGTGCCTCCGGGGCTCCCAGTGCTTCCGGGGCTCCGGTGAAGGCGGCGCCCTGGGCTCCGGCGCCCGCGAGTGCGGCTGCGGCTGCGACCGTCATTGCGGCGATCGGAACGGGGACGGGCGGAACGACGGCGAGTGGAGCGGGGACGGGTGGAGCGGGAACGGGCGGAACGGCGGCGGGCGGGGTGGGGAGAGCGGGTGCCGGGGGCGGGGAGAAGGCCCTCGTACGACCGCGCTCCGGGCCAGGCACCGACCGCCCCCGCCCGCGTTCCCGCGCCGGCCGGACGCCCACCCCGGCTTCCGCCCCCGTGTCCGCGCCCGTGTCCGCCCGCCCGACCGCCCCACCGGCGGGCTCCCCGGCCCGCGCCGCCACCGACGACGAGAGAGCGAGCAGTTGCTGATGTACGACCTCCTGGTGGTGGGAGCCGGACCCTACGGCCTGTCCATCGCCTCCCACGCGGCGGCCGCCGGGCTGAACCTGCGCGTCCTCGGCCGCCCGATGGCGTCCTGGCGTGACCACATGCCCCGCGGCATGTTCCTGAAGTCGGAGCCGTGGGCGTCCAGTCTCTCCGACCCCGCGGGCCGCCGGCGCCTGGAGACGTACTGCGCGGGCCGGGGTGTGGCGGCCCGGCACGGCGAGCCGATCCCGGTCGAGATGTTCGCCTCGTACGGCCTGTGGTTCGCCCGCAACGCCGTGCCCGGCGTCGACGAACGCATGGTCGTCCGGGTCCGGGCCCGCCCCGGCTCCTTCGAGGTCCTGACCGGCGACGGGGAGACGCTGCGTGCCCGCACGGTCGCCCTGGCCGTCGGTGTGCTGCCCTTCGTCGAGATGCCGGCGGCGCTGAACGGCCTGGGTCCCGAGCTGGTGTCGCACAGCAGCCACCACAGCGACCTCTCCCGGTTCCGGGGCCGGGACGTCACGGTGATCGGGGGCGGCCAGGCCGCCCTGGAGACGGCCGCCCTGCTCGCCGAACAGGGCACCCGGACCAGGGTCCTGGCCCGCGCCCCCGGGCTGGCCTGGAACGACGTGCCGCCCCCGTGGGAGCGGCCGTGGTGGCGGTCCGCCCGCGCCCCGCACAGCGGTCTGGGCTGCGGCTGGCGCAACTGGTTCTACGCCGAGCACCCCGGCCTCTTCCGCAGGCTCCCGGAACCCACCCGGGTCCGGATCACGGCCGACGCGCTGGGCCCCGCGGGTGCCTGGTGGCTGCGCGACCGCGTCGAAGGGCCGGTCGATCTGATGCCGGGTCACGAGGTCGCGTCGGCCCGCGGCTCGGCCACCGGGGTACGGCTCGAAACGGTGGACCGGGACGGCACACGGGCCCGTCTGGAGACCTGCCATGTCATCGCGGCCACGGGGTTCAGGGCCCGGGGCGAACGGCTCGGCCTGCTGGACGACGAACTGCGCGAGGGACTGGCGGCCCTACCGGACGGTTCTCCCGCGCTCGGGCGGGACTTCGAGTCGTCGGTGCCGGGACTCTTCATGGCGGGCCTGATCACCGCCTCCGCCTTCGGCCCGGCCATGCGCTTCGTGCAAGGGGCGGGCTTCACGGCCGACACCCTGGTGCGCGGCGTGCGGCGGCGGCTGCGTACGGGTCCGGGCCCGGGCGACGGTCGGATCCCCGCGCCCGGAAGAGTCCTCCGGCAGGAATCCGCCCCCGGGCCGGGCACCGGCCGGTGACTCCGCCGACGCACCCGCCCCGGCGTTCCCGACGCCGGGGCGAATGCCCGGACCGCCTCCGGGGGCCGGACGCCTCACGGGTGGACGGACCGACGCCGGGCGCCGACCGCCAGGCGGGTCTACGGACCAGCCCCGGGTACCGACCACCAGCCGGACGGACGAACCGACTGCGAGTGCAGGACACCGGGCGGGAAGCGGCCCGGCTCCGGAGGCCGGACGCCTCACGGGTGGACAGACCGACCGGCCCCGAGTGCCGACCACCGGCCGGGTGGACGGACCAGCTCCGGGTGCCGGGCGCGTGGACGCGGGCGGCACCCGGAGTGGGGTGTCACGGGCGGGAAGCGGCCCGGCTCCGGCGGTACAGCAGGCTGCCGCCGGCCAGCAGGGCGGCACTGATCGCGGCGTTGGCGATCATTCCCTCACTGCCGGTCTCCGCCAGCGTGGGCGGGGTGTGCGCCGTGGGCGGCGCGGGAGGCTGCTCGTGGACCTGCACGGGCGGGGTGTGCACGACGGGCGTGTGCGGTGTGCGCGTCTTCGGCGGCTGCGGAACCGTCCGCGGGGGCGTGTGCGGAGGGGCCACCGGCGGGGTGCAGTGGTGCGGGGTCTTCACGTGGCCGTCGGGCGTGTGGTGGTGGGCGCACCCGTTGCCGAACACGGGGTTCAGCAGACCCACCACGTCCGCGGAGTTGCCGCAGAGCTCGACGGGGATGTCGATCGGGGCTCCGGCCTGGTCGCCCGAGAGAACACCGGGCGAGCCGTGCGTCACGCCGTGGGAGGAGGCGCCGCTCCAGCCGCCGTGGTGGGCGTCCGCGCCGCCGTGCCCCTGGCTCACATGACCCGGGTGACCGTGACGGGAGTCGCCGTACCCGGAGTCGCCGTACCCGGAGGGACCGTGACCCGAGTCGCCGTAGCCGGAGTGGTGGCCCGAGTCGCCGTAGCCACCGTGTTCACCGCCGTAGCCGCTCTCGCCGCCGTGGCCGCGGGCCGGGTGGCCGCCGTGCTCGGAGCCGTAGCCGCCGTCGGGGTGACCGCCGTAACCGGCGTGCCGGCCGCCGGAGTCGCCGCCGTAGCCGCCGTGCTCGGTGCTGTGGCCGCCGGGGTGGCCGCCGGGGCCGCGCGTGTGGTCGATGCCGCCGTGAGCGGCGCCGCGTCCGGGGTGGTGGGCGGAGCCGGTGTCGTGCTGGACGGGGTGGTGCGGCGCCGTGTGCCTGCCCTGCGAAACCGGGCCGTTGGCGCAGGAGTTGCCGAAGGCCGGGTTGAGGGCGGCGATGACGTCGACCGTGTTGCCGCAGACGTTCAGCGGCACGTTCACCGGAACCTGGACGTTGTTGCCCGACGCCACGCCGGGTGAGTCCGAAGCGGTCGCGGTCGAGTGGGAGTCCGCGAAGGCCGGACTGGCGTACAGGGACATGATGCCTGTCGCAGCCGCGGCCAGGACCACTCCCCTACTCAGGTTCTGTCGCACTCTTGTTGTCTTCCTGCTGGGAGAAGTGAGGAAGCCGGCCCTGGGGTCCGCGAGGCGGTCCAAGGCCGGCCGTGGCACAGCCGGAGGCGGCTGAAGTGCCGGAACGTCAGTGGTTGGCGCAGCCGTTGCCGATCGCCGGGTTCAGCAGGGCGAGCACGTTGACCGAGTTGCCGCACACGTTGACGGGGATGTGGATCGGAACCTGGATCACGTTGCCCGAGAGGACACCGGGGGAGTTGGCGGCGACGCCACCGGCACCCGAGTCCGCGAAGGCCGGGGCGGCCATGCCCAGTGCCATGATGGCGCCGACGACGACGGAAGCGCTCTTCTTGAGCTTCACGTGCTTTCCCTTCTCTGCGGTCATGCCCCTTTGTCGGCCGAAACCGAGCGAGCTCACTTGGGCGGCTCGCATCATGACCTGCCAGGCTGTAAACGAGGGACCGACCGCCGAAGAAACTGCGGAACCCGCACCCATCGGGAATTCACTCGAATCGCCCCGTCCGGAATCGGCACGGAAGCTTCACAACAGGAGAAACGCTCCTCCCGAAGAAGAAGCGTTTCACCCCGCGCGGGAATGTCAACACGACGGAACTGGAATTCATATATACGACGGGAAGACGCGCCTGGGCCCGGACCGCCCGCCTGAACCCGACGTGCGGCCCGGGCCCAGGACCGAGGGTCAGCCGCCGACGGCGCCGTTGCCCGAGAGGACCGGGATGTTGTCCACGACGTGCGAGAGCGGCTCGTCGCCCTTGGCCTGGGTGGAGTTCTCGGCGCACTGCTGGTTCTGCGGCGCGGACAGGACCGGAACGTCCTGGGCGCCGACCTGCGCCAGCAGGCCGAGGACGTTCTGGGCGTTGACCTTGGCCGGCAGACCGACGCAGAGCTTGTTCAGGGAACCCTGGGCGAGCGAGAGCTGGGGGCTCATGTCGCCCTTGGTCAGGGCGTTGCCGTACGACTGCTCGGCACCGTTCCCGTTGACCGTGGTGACGCCGTTGTCGTTGCCGATGGCCAGCGCCTGCGGGGCGAGCGCCGCCGAGACACCGACGACGGACGTCGCGATCGCGGCCATGGCCATTGCCTTCTTGAACATTTCTCCGGGTTCCTTTTCTGCGGGTGAAGCGTATTCCTGCCTCCCCTTCAACCGGGGCCGACGGGATTGGTTGCTCACCGTCACCCGAACGGATCGCTGAACCCTCCAGAATTCACCGGACCTATGGCCTGAGCATTTGCCCGCCACGCCGTTCACATGGGCCATTGGGGTGAATCGCAGCAACCATGCGGCCCGGGGCCAGTTGTCCAGATCGCTCCGGTGGACGGGGTTACTCCAGAAGGGATCAGCAAGTGATCAAGAAGGTTATGGCCGCTGCGGCGATCGCCGCTTCCGTCGTCGGAGCCTCGGCTGCGGCCGCGCCCCAGGCGCTGGCCATCGGCAACGACGGGGGTGTCACCACCGCCAACGGGAACGCCGCCTCGCAGATCTACGGCAACCAGGCCACGTACGGCAACATGAGCCCGCAGATGGCCCTGATCCAGGGGTCGCTGAACAAGCCCTGCATCGGCCTGCCGGCCAAGCTCAACGCCCAGAACGTCCTCGGCGCCGCGCAGATCGGCCTCCAGGACGTGCCGATCCTGTCCGCGCCGCAGAACCAACAGTGCACCGAGAACTCCACCCAGGCCAAGGGCGACGAGCCGCTCTCGCACATCCTGGACAACATCCCGGTCCTCTCGGGCAACGGCGCCACCCGCAGCTGATCCCCCCTCGCCGCGCGCGGCGGCCCGCCGGTTCGACCGGCGGGCCGCCGCCGCTGCCACGTCCTCGACGGCGGCGGCGAGCGCCGGCCCGGACGTCTCCCGGGCCATTCGGGGGACACCCCGCAACCACACCTTCCGCAGCACTGTTGATCATGGCGCGACTCCGCTCGGAGTCCGCTCTCCGAAAGGGCAATACGAACATGAAGAAGCTCTGGGCGACCGCAGCCATCGCCGCTTCCCTCGTCGGCGTCGCGGCCGCCGCCGCGCCCCAGGCGCTGGCCATCGGCAACGACGACGGTGTGACCACCGTCAACGGCAACGGAGCCGTCCAGAAGTACGGCAACCAGGCCACGTTCGGCGACATGAGCCCGCAGCTCTCGCTGGTCCAGGGCTCGCTGAACAAGCCCTGCGTCGGCCTGCCGGCCAAGCTCAACCTCCAGAACGTGGCCGGCCTGGCGCAGATCGGCCTCCAGGACGTGCCGATCCTGTCCGCGCCGCAGAACCAGCAGTGCACCGAGAACTCCACCCAGGCCAAGGGCGACGAGCCGCTCTCGCACATCCTGGACAACATCCCGGTCCTCTCGGGCAACGGCGCCACCCGCGGCTGATCTCCTCCGCGTCAAGGAAGGCGGGCCGCTCCTCGGAGCGGCCCGCTTTCGCGTGCCCGGCGGGTGACAGCAGGTCAGCGGGCCACGCAGCCCTCCGCACAGCAGGTCAGCGGGCCACGCAGTCCTCCGCACAGGTGTCCAGTTCGCGGGCCTGTCCGATCGCGGTGGCGAGGGCCGAGACGTCCTTGTCCTCGGTCACGTCCGCCAGGGAGCGGGCCCGCGAGGCGAGTTCGCCCAGCGACGGGATCCCGGGCAGCGGACGCCGGCGGGAGTCGCCGGAGTGCAGGGCGTCGGCGAAGTAGGCGGCCACGGCGGTGACCTGGAAGGAGTTCGGCGAACTCCAGACGCCGTCGCTCAGGTCGCCGGTCTCCAGGCTGCCGGTCTCCTCGTGCGGGGCGCGGGAGTCGGGGTCGAGCCAGCGGACGGTCGCGGTGGCCAGGTGTCCGGAGGCGCCGGGACGGGTGCGGACGGCGTACAGGGCGGTGACCGTGTGGCCGGGGCCCACCTCGCCGCCGTCCACCTTGTCGTCGCGGAAGTCCTGGTCGGCGACCTTGCGGTCGTCGTAGCCGATCAGCCGGAACTGTTCGACCGTCTCGGGGTCGAAGGCGACCTGCGCCTTGGCGTCGCGTGCGGTGAGGTCGATGTTCTGCGGGAGCTGGTCACAGAAGACGGTGAAGGCGTCGTCGCGGCCGGCGACGTACGTCGTGTGGCCGTCGCCCTTGTCGGCGAGGCGTTCCATGAGGGCGTCGCCGTAGTCGCTGCCGACACCGACGCCGAACAGGGTGATGCCGTGCTCGCGACGGGCGGCGGAGATCCGTTCGAGAATGGTGTCCGCGTCCGTGTCGCCGGTGTTGGCGAGGCCGTCGGAGATCAGGACGACGCGGTTGGTGGCCCCCTCGCGCAGCCCGTGGACGGCGGTCGCGTACCCGGTCCGCACGCCCGCTCCGAGGTTGGTCGAGTCGGTCGGCTCCAGGCCGCCGATCGCCCGGTGGACGCGGGCGCGATGGCCGCCGAGCCGGGTCATCGGCAGCACGGTCTCGGCCTCGTCGCTGAAGGTGACCAGGGCGACCGAGTCGTCGTCGCGCAGCCGGTCCGTCATGACGTCGAGGGACTCCCGGGCCAGGTCGAGGCGGCCCGGCTCCGCCATGGAACCCGAGATGTCGATGACGAAGGTGAGGGCGGCGGGCGGGCGTTCGCGCTCGCTGTCGGCGGGCCGGGTGGCCAGTCCGACCCGGACGAGGGACCAGCGTCCGTCGTCCGTGCGGGCGCCGTCGACGGACACCGAGAAGCCGTCACCGTCGGGCCGTCGGTAGTCCTGGCGGAAGCTGTTGACGAATTCCTCGGGGCGGATCGTCGCGGGGTCGGGGACCCGGTTGTTCGCGAGGGTGCGCCGGGCATAGCCGTACGACGCGGTGTCGACGTCGAGGGCGAAGGTGGAGAGGTAGTCGGGCGACGGCCGGACGTCCGGGGCGTCCGACCGCTCGCCCTCGGCATCGCGTCCGGCCGCGCCGCCGGTCGGCTGCGCGGGCGCCGGCAGCGGGAGGTTGTTGCGGCCGCCGGACTTGTCCGGGCCGTCCGTGGAGTTGCCGCCGCCGCCCGCGCCGCATCCGGTGAGCAGCAGCGCGCCCGCGACCGGCAGGGCGAGCAGCGCGGCGGCGGCCCTGCGGTGGGCGGTCGTCCGCGTGCCGCCGTGCGGGCGGCCCGCGCCGGCCGCCTTCCGTAGGTGCTTGATCCCCATCCGTACCCCCTCGGCGTACGGCCCTTGTGTGGGCCGACCTGTGTGACTGTGACGGCCGAGGGGGCCGTGATGTGCGCTCGGATGTGTTGCGGAAGGATTGCGAAGCGGCCACGGTGAGGTGCCGCCGAGACCGGTGGGTGATCTTCCGGAGACCTACGACACGATGTCCTTGCGCCGGAAGCCGCGGAAGGCCAGGGCGAACAGGACGAGCGCGTACGTCACGGAGATCGCGGCGCCCTGGATCATCCCGTCCCACTGCGGTGTCGGCTGGATGGCGTCGGCCCAGGCGAACTGCCAGTGGGCGGGCAGGAAGTCGCGCCAGTGGCCGAGGGCGGTGACGGCGTCCAGGACGTTGCCCACGATGGTCAGGCCGACCGCGCCGCCGACCGCGCCGAGCGGTGCGTCCGTCTTCGTCGACAGCCAGAAAGCGAGCCCCGCGGTGACCAGTTGGGACACGAAGATGTACGCGATCACGGCGAGCAGCCGCTGGGCGGCGGTGCCGGCGGCCAGCGCGCCGCCGGTGGGGATCTCCAGCGGGCCCCAGCCGTAGGCGGCGGTGCCGACGGCCAGCGCGACGACCGGCAGCAGGACCATGGCCGCGAGGCTGAGTCCGAGCGCGACGGTGAGTTTGGACCACAGCAGTCGGGCTCTGGGCACGGGTGCCGCCAGCAGATAGCGCAGGGAGGACCAGCTCGCCTCGGAGGCGACGGTGTCGCCGCAGAACAGCGCGACCGGGATCACCAGGAGGAAGCCCGCCGACACGAACAGGTTCACCGCGGCGAAGTTGGCGCCGGAGGCGGTGGCGGTGTCCATCAGGGTGATCCGGTCGTTGCGTCCGCCGGGCTGCCCGCCGATCGCGAACGCGACGAGCAGGACGAAGGGCAGGGCCGTGAGGACCGCGCCCATCACCAGGGTGCGGCGGCGCTTGAGCTGGCGGACGAGTTCGACGCGCAGCGGCAGGGTGCGGCGCGCCCGGTACCCGTCGGCCGTCCCGGTCCGCTCCAGGAGCGTGCTCATGCGGAGCCTCCGATCAGGGTGAGGAACGCGTCTTCCAGACGGCGGTGGGGTCCCACCGACGTCACCGGCACTTCGAGGCGTACGAGTTCCACGACCAGGCGTTGCGCGCTGCCGCCGGGGTCGAGGCGGACCAGGAGTCCGTCCTCGGTCGCGACGGCCGAGAGCACGCCGGGCAGTGCGTCCACCTTCTCGACGACCGGCGCGTCGAGAGGTGCCCCGGTGCCGACGAGCAGGGTGTCGCCGGAGCCGATGATCTCGGCCACCGGTCCTGCCTGGACGAGCCTGCCGCGGTCCATGACCACGAGGTGGGTGCAGGACTGCTCGACCTCGGCGAGGAGATGGCTGGAGACGATGACCGTGCGGCCGGCCGCGGCGTAGCGGATCATCACCTGGCGCATCTCGCGGATCTGCGGCGGGTCGAGGCCGTTGGTGGGTTCGTCGAGGATGAGCAGGTCCGGGAGGCCGAGCATGGCCTGGGCGATGGCGAGGCGCTGGCGCATGCCCTGGGAGTAGGTGCGCACCGCGCGGGCGAGGGCGTCGCCGAGGCCGGCGATCTCCAGTGCCTCCTCCAGGTGGGCGGCCTCGGGGGGCCGGCCGGTGGCCTGCCAGTACAGCTCCAGGTTCTCCCGGCCGGTCAGGTGCGGGAGGAAGCCCGCGCCCTCGACGAACGCCCCGACGCGGGAGAGGACGGGCGCGCCGGGCCGGATCGCGTGCCCGAAGACATGGATCTCGCCGGCGTCGGGGGTGATGAGGCCCATGAGCATGCGCAGGGTGGTGGTCTTGCCCGCGCCGTTGGGCCCGAGCAGTCCGAGGACCTGGCCCTTCTCCACCCGGAAGGACAGGTCCTGGACCGCGTACCGGTCGGCGGACTTGGCGTAGCGCTTGCTGAGGCCGGTGATCTGGAGGGGGACGTCGGCGCGTTCGGGGTCGGGGGCCGGGGCGCTCGTGCGGCGGCGGCCGGTCACCAGCAGGGCGAGGGCGGCGAGCGCTCCGGCGAGGGGCAGCCACCACACCCAGGAGGGCAGTGGCGTGGCGGCGGTCTTCACGGCGGGGGCCGTGGGCACCTGGAGGCTCCCGCTCCGCAGCGACACGGTGTACGTGGCCGGGGCGGCCGGGGAGGCGTAGCCGAGGTCGGTCGAGGCCAGGACCAGGCGCAGCCGGTGGCCCTTCTGGACCGCGTGGTCGATGGCGGGCAGCGTGAGGGTGACGTCCTTGCCCTTCTTCGCGCCCTCGACGCGGACCGGGGTGACGAGCTGGGAGGGCAGGACCTGCTGGGTGCCGCCGGGGCCGACGTCGTACACCTTCGCGAAGAGGACGGCGTCGTCGGTGCTGGAGCGGACGTGCACGGTGACGGTCGGCGAGCCGGTGATCCGCAGGTCGTCGCGCAGGGGCGCGGACTGGAAGCGGGCGTACTGGCCGGGGAAGTCGAGGGAGACGCCGACACCGAGACTGGAGAGCTGGGAGAGGCCGCCTGAGCCGCCGAGTCCCGGCAGGGCGGAGATGGCGGGCGGGCTGGCGCCCGCCGGGTTCTGGAAGCTCTGCTCGCGGCCGCTCAGCGCGACGGTGCGGCGGCCGCTGTCCAGTCCTGGGTAGGTGTCCGCGCTCGCGCCGCGCAGCAGGACGGCGCCGTCGGTGGAGTCGACGCCTCCGGTGCGGGTGACGCGGAAGGCGGGGCCGGTGGAGGCGTTCTTGTCGTCCTTGAGGTAGTGGTCGAACCACGAGACGACGCGGGAGGTGACGCGGTCGCTCTCCATGTCGCCGCCGTCGTGTCCGCCCGCGATCCAGTCGACGTCGACGGGAGCGCCGTTGGCCTTGATCGCCCTGGCCATCGCGTCGGCCTGGCCGAGCGGGAAGAGGGAGTCGGACTGGCCCTGGGTGATGAGGGTGGGGACCTTGACGCGGTCGCCGACGGCGGAGGGGCTGCGCTCCTCCAGCAGCTTCACCGCCGCCGCGTCCGGCTTCCCGGACTCCGCGACCCGGTTGTACATCGCGCACAGCTCGGGCTCGAAGTGGGCGCAGCCTCCGCCGGAGTTGATGAAGATGCCCGCCCAGAGCTTCTTGAACACGCCGTTCGGGAACAGGGCGTCCGCGAGGTTCCAGTACGTGATCGAGGGGGCGATGGCGTCAACGCGCGGGTCGTTCGCTGCGGCCAGCAGGGAGAGTGCCCCTCCGTACGAGGCGCCCGCGACGCCGACGCGGGGGTCGCCGCTCCCGTCCAGCCGGACCTCGGGGCGCCGGGCGAGCCAGTCGACGAGCCGGGAGACGTCGGCGACCTCGCCCTTGGGGTCGTTCAGCCCGATCCGGCCGGTGGACCTGCCGAAGCCGCGGGCCGACCAGGTCAGGACGGCGTATCCGTCGCGGGCGAGTTTCTCCGCCTCGTCGCGGACGTCGGCCTTGCTGCCGCCGAAGCCGTGCGCGAGCAGGACGGCGGGGCGGCGCCGTGTGGCGGGTCCCGCGGTGAAGTACGAGGTGTCGAGCCGCACTCCGTCCATGGTCATGACGCTGTCGGCGCGGTGCACGGCGGGCGTGTCGTCGGAGGCGACGGCCGTCCAGGTGCCCGCGCCGGCGAGCACGACGAGGGCCGCGGCGCCGGCCGCCCATCTCCCGCGGGCTCGCGCCGTCGTGCGGGCGGGGAGGTGCCCCCGGCGCGGCCCACGCGGCCGGGGCAGTCGAAGATCCATGCCTCAACGGTACGGGCGGGCACCGACAACGGGGGCAGCCGCCGGGCTGAACCGGCACCCCTCCCACGGGAGTACGGCGGGTGCCGCGTGTACCGCGTCCGTGGTACGAAGCGCCCATGGAGCTGCGCCGCGCCGCCACCGTCCGGGAACTGACCGCCGCCGAGTACCTCTTCGACCACCCCGTGCGTCCCGAGTGGGCCCGGCGGTTCCTGGAGGCGCAGGGTCACCATCTGTTCCTGGCCTACGAGGGCGAGGTGCCGGTGGGGTTCGTCAGCGGTGTGGAGACGGTCCACCCGGACAAGGGCGCCGAGATGTTCCTGTACGAACTGGCGGTGGCGGAGGCGTTCCGGCGGCGGGGCATCGGGCGGGCGCTGATCGGCGGACTCGCGGCCCTGGCCCGGGAACGCGGCTGTTACGGGATGTGGGTGGGGGTGGACGCCGGGAACGACGTCGCCCTTGCCACGTACCGCAGCGCGGGTGGCAAGGACGACGGGATGTGCACGGTGGTGACGTGGGACTTCGGCTGACGCTCCGCGGGGAGGCGGGGGGCGCCGGGGTGGCCCGGTCCGGTCAGACCTGCGCGTCCTCCGGGATCGACACCAGCCAGCGGGTGTCGCGGCGCGGGCGCAGGTAGAAGGCCCAGTACAGGGTGGCGACGGCGGTGATGCCGCCGGTCCACAGCAGGTACTGCGTCTCCTGCTGGGTGAGGACGTAGGCGAGGACGACGATCAGCAGGATCGGCATCGCGGGCCACAGCGGCATCCGCCAGGCGGGGGTGTGGCGGTGCTGGCCGCGCCGGGCGAGCAGGGCGGCGACGGCGACGAGCAGGTACATGGCGGTGACGGCCACGCCGGTGACGCCGTACAGGGTGTCGAGGTTGACGAAGCAGAGGGCCGCGCCGGGGACGCCGACCAGCAGGGTGGCGACCCAGGGGGAGCCGAACCGGCCGAGCCTGGACAGGCCGTTGTTGACCGGCTCGGGCCATGCCTTGTCACGGGCCGAGGCGAACAGGACGCGCGAGTTCTGGATGACCATGACGATGCCCGCGTTGATGATCGCGAGGGCGACGCAGAGGCTGACGAAGGTGCCGACGGCCGAGTTGGACCAGGCCGTGACCATGCTGCTGATGTCGCCGCCGGTGAGCTCCTTGAGGTCGGAGGCGCCCATGGTGATGGCGACGACCGGGACGAGGATGACGACCGTGGAGATGGCGAGGGTGGCCAGCACCGTGCGGGCGACGTTGCGCCGCGGGTTCTCCAGTTCCTCGGAGAGGTAGACGGCGGTGGAGAAGCCCTGGGTGGCGAAGAGGGCGATGGCGAGCCCGGAGATGACGAGCATGGCCGTCACGGGGTCGGTGTGCGCGCCGGTCCCGGCGACCTGCATGGAGGTGAGGCTGCCGAGGCCGCGGTGGGCGTGGGTGAAGCCGAGCAGGGCCACGACGCCGGCCGCGATGACCTCCAGGACCAGGAAGATGCCGGTGATCCAGGCGTTGGCGCGCAGGTCGAGCAGGCCCGCGACGGTGGCGAGGAGCATCACGCCCGCGCCGGTCATCGCCGGGTCGAGGTGCACCAGCGGGGCGAGGTAGTCGGCGGTGCCGATGGCGATCACCGGCGGGACGATCATGACCACCAGCAGCGACATCACGAAGACGAGCCAGCCCGCGAGCCGTCCGGCCATCGTGGAGACCATGGCGTACTCGCCGCCGGCGCTGGGGATGAGGGTGCCCAGCTCCGAGTAGCAGAACGCCACGGCGATGCAGAGCAGCGAGCCGATCGCGATCGTGAGGGCGGTCGCGGTGCCGAGTGAACCGAAGAGGTCGGGTATGACCACGAACAGCGTCGAGGCCGGGGTCACGCAGGACAGCGTCAGCAGGGTGCCGCCGACGACGCCGATGGAACGCTTGAGCGTCTTCGGGTTCCCGGTCGCCGTTGGGGCGGCGACCGGGACGGCGGTCTCGACGGGGCGGAGCGTGTCGGTCATGAAGCGTTTCCGATCAACGTGCATCTGAGGTTCGGGCGGGAGCGCTATCGCCTCCGGCGGCTCGCGTCGTACTTCGTTCTCGTCCGCTCCCGCGCTGATGGAACCTTGACGGAAACCGTTGCGTCAATGGCCGTTTACCTACGGAATCCGCAGGTGCGAAGCGATGCACGTCACATAACTTTCCCAGGCGGCAACGCCATCCTGTTGCAATCATCAATACGCGACAGACCGTGACCTTGCTTTCAAAGGGAACCAAGGCACTGCACCTGCACTACCCGTTTCGTCACCGTGTCACGAGAACCGCAGCCGGCGTCCCGAAAGTCACCGGAATTGGTCCGCATTCCGGACGCGGTAAATGCATGGACATGTCAGTCCCTCCCACTAGAGTCCTGGGGCAGGGACGAAGCACGGACAGGGGTGGGGAACATGCGGTACAAGCGGGGCGTGGTCTGGGCGGGGGTGGCCGCGGCGGCGCTGGCCGGGACGGCCGGATGCGGTGCGGAGACGACGAAGCAGGCCGCTCAGGCGGTCAGTCACGCCGACACGATCATGGCGGTGCTGGGGCGGGCCACCGACCGGACGGAGTCCCTGGGCTCCGCCGAGGTCAAGATGACCACCACGATCAACGGCGGCGCCCCCATTGCCATGGAGGGCACCTACTCCTGGGGCCACGGCTACGCGTACGACGTCCACCTGGACACCAGGGCCGCGCAGATGGAGACGCTGACGCACGACCCCTCGATCCACGCGCTCTTCGTGGACGGCGCCTACTACTACGACATCGACCCGCAGCCCTCCGGCCCGCTCAAGGGCAAGGAGTGGATGAAGGTCGACGGGTCGGCCGTCTTCGGCAGGGCGGGCGCCGAGGCGGTGCGCGGGGACTCGGGCGCCGGCAGCCCGGTGTCCGGCATGAAGAGCCTGAAGTACGCGAACGACGTCGAGGACCTCGGCAAGGAGACCGTCGACGGGAAGACCACGACCCACTACCGGGCCGTGATCGACAAGAACCGGCTGGGCAAGGTCAAGGACACCCTCGCGGGCGGGAACGACACGGTCTTCGGCTCGGTGGCCGGCACCGTCGACACGGTCACCATGGACGTCTGGGTCGGCCCCGAGGACCTGCCGGTCCGCTTCAAGGAGGTGCTCGGCACCATGACGGTGACCATGGACTTCGAGAGGTTCGGTGCCACCGCCGATGTGAAGGCCCCGCCCGCCGCACAGACAGGTGATGTCACCGAGCTCCTGAAGAAGGCCGCGGCGCGACAGCGGTAGGCCCGCGCACGACGGTGCCCCGTCCCTCGCGGCGAGGGACGGGGCACCGGTGGGCCCGAGGGCCTCAGTGGTTGCGCGGGAAGCCCAGGTCGACGCCTGTGGGCGCCTCGGACGGGTCCGGCCAGCGGGTGGTGACGACCTTGCCGCGGGTGTAGAAGTGCGTGCCGTCGTTGCCGTAGATGTGGTGGTCCCCGAAGAGGGAGTCCTTCCAGCCGCCGAAGGAGTGGTAGCCCACCGGCACCGGGATCGGCACGTTCACGCCGACCATGCCCGCCTCGATCTCCAGCTGGAAGCGCCGGGCGGCGCCGCCGTCGCGGGTGAAGATCGCGGTGCCGTTGCCGAAGGGGGACGCGTTGATCAGCGCCACGCCCTCGTCGTAGGTGTCCACGCGCAGCACGCACAGCACCGGACCGAAGATCTCGTCCTTGTACGCGTCCGCCGTCACCGGCACCCGGTCGAGGAGCGAGAGGCCGATCCAGTGGCCGTCCTCGTAGCCCTCGACCGTGTAGCCCGTGCCGTCGAGGACGACCTCGCAGCCCTGGTCGGCGGCGCCCTTCACGTACGAGGCCACCTTGTCGCGGTGGACGGCCGTGATGAGCGGGCCCATCTCCGAGGCCGGGTCGTTGCCGGGACCGATCTTGATCTTCTCGGCGCGCTCGCGGATCTTGGCCACCAGCTCGTCGCCGACGGAGCCGACCGCCACGACCGCGGAGATCGCCATGCAGCGCTCGCCGGCCGAGCCGTACGCGGCCGAGACGGCGGCGTCGGCCGCGGCGTCCAGGTCGGCGTCCGGCAGCACCAGCATGTGGTTCTTGGCGCCGCCCAGGGCCTGGACCCGCTTGTGGTTCGCGGCGGCGGTGGTGTGGATGTAGCGGGCGATCGGGGTCGAGCCGACGAAGGACACCGCCTTGACGTCCGGGTGCTCCAGGAGGCGGTCGACGGCCACCTTGTCACCGTGCACGACGTTGAAGACGCCGTCGGGCAGACCGGCCTCGGCCAGCAGCTCGGCCAGCTTCATGGCGGCCGACGGGTCCTTCTCCGACGGCTTGAGGACGAAGGTGTTGCCGCAGGCGATGGCGATCGGGAACATCCACATCGGGACCATGGCCGGGAAGTTGAACGGCGTGATGCCCGCGACGACACCCAGCGACTGGCGGATCGAGGACACGTCGACCCGGGAGGCCACCTCGGTCGACAGCTCGCCCTTCAGCTGCGTCGTGATACCGCAGGCCAGCTCGACGATCTCCAGACCGCGGGCGACCTCACCGAGCGCGTCCGAGTGCACCTTGCCGTGCTCGGCGGTGATCAGCGCGGCGATCTCGTCGCGGTGGGCGTCGAGCAGCGCACGGAACTTGAACAGGATCGTGGTGCGCCTGGCCAGCGACGAGGTCCCCCAGGTGGCGTACGCGTCCTTCGCGGCGGCGACCGCGGCGTCGACCTCCTCGACACTCGCGAACGCGACCCTCGTGGTCACGGCGCCGGTCGCCGGGTCGGTGACCGGCCCGTACGCACCCGAGGCACCTTCGACGGACTTGCCACCGATCCAGTGGTCGACGGTCTTCGTCATGGCCAATTACTCCTTCACAGATGGCGGCGTCGGGCGGCGACGTGCCGGTCGTACTGCTCACGGGCCCTGACCGCCGACTCTCGGGTCGCGGTCTCGGCCACAGGTACATCCCACCAGGCCTGGGCCGGGGGCGCGCCCGACACTGTGTCTGCCGTTTCGGTCTCCACGTAGACACAAGTGGGAGTGTCCGCCTCACGCGCCTCGGCCAGGGCCGCCCGCAGTTCACGCACGGTCCCCGCGCGCAGGACACGCATGCCCAGACTGGCCGCGTTGGCCGCCAGATCCACCGGCAGCGGCACTCCCGTGTACGTACGGTCCGCGGCCAGACGGCGGTACGCCGTGCCGTAGCGCTCGCCGCCCACGGACTCCGAGAGCCCGCCGATGGACGCGTACCCGTGGTTCTGGAGGAGGACCACCTTGATCGCGACGCCCTCCTGGACGGCGGTGACGATCTCGGTGGGCATCATCAGATACGTGCCGTCGCCGACCAGCGCCCACACCGGCCGGCCGGGCGCCGCCATCCGCACACCGATCGCCGCCGGGATCTCGTAGCCCATGCAGGAGTAGCCGTACTCGACGTGGTACTGGTCCCGCGACCGCGCCCGCCACAGTTTGTGCAGGTCGCCGGGGAGCGAGCCGGCCGCGTTGATCAGGATGTCGTCCTCGGTGACCAGCTCGTCCAGGGCGCCGAGGACCTGCGGCTGGGTGGGCGGAGCGTCGATGTCCTCCGCCTCGTAGGCCGCGTCGACCCGGTGCTCCCAGCGCTCCTTGTCCTCCGTGTACCCCGTGACGTACGCGGGCTCCGCTCGGTGCCGGCCGGTGAGCAGAGCCTCGGTGAGCGCGCTCAGAGCGGTGCGCGCGTCGGCGATCAGCGGCATGCCGGCGAGCTTGTGGCCGTCGTGCGGAGCGATGCTGAGGTTGAGGAAGCGGACGCCCGGGGCCGCGAACAGCGTGCCCGAGGCGGTGGTGAAGTCGGTGTAGCGGGTGCCGACGCCGATCACCAGGTCGGCGGTGCGGGCGAGTCCGTCGGCGGTCGCCGTGCCGGTGTGGCCGATGCCGCCGACGTCCTGCGGGTGGTCCCAGCGCAGCGAGCCCTTGCCGGCCTGGGTGCAGGCGACGGGGATACGGGTGGCCGAGGCGAAGTCGGCGAGTGCCTCCTCGGCACGGCTGTGGTGCACACCGCCGCCCGCGACGACCAGCGGACGCCTGGCCCCGCGGACCGCCTCGACGGCGCGGGCCAGCTCGCCGGGGTCGGGCGCCGGGCGCCGTACGTGCCAGGTCCGTTCGGCGAAGAACTCCTCGGGCCAGTCGTACGCCTCCGCCTGGACGTCCTGAGGCAGCGCGAGCGTGACGGCGCCGGTCTCGACCGGGTCGGTGAGCACGCGCATCGCCTGGAGGGCCGCCGGGATCAGGGCCTCCGGGCGGGTGACGCGGTCGAAGTACCGCGACACCGGGCGCAGACAGTCGTTGACCGACACGTCCCCGGCGAAGGGGACCTCCAGCTGCTGGAGCACCGGGTCGGCGGGGCGGGCCGCGAAGACGTCGCCGGGCAGGAGCAGCACCGGCAGATGGTTGACGGTGGCGAGGGCGGCGCCGGTGACGAGGTTGGTGGCACCGGGCCCGATGGAGGTGGTCACGGCGTGGGCGGAGAGCCGGCCGCACTGGCGCGCGTAGCCGACGGCCGCATGCACCATGGCCTGTTCGTTGCGCCCCTGGTGGAACGGCATCGCCGGGGCCTCGGAGGGGGTGCCCCCACCGGGCACGGTGGCATGTTCGAGGAGCGCCTGGCCGATGCCCGCGACGTTCCCGTGGCCGAAGATGCCCCACATGGCGCCGATCAGCCGGCGCCGGGCGCCGTCCCGTTCGGTGTACTGCGCGGCCAGGAACCGCACCAGCGCCTGCGCGACGGTCAGCCTCGTCGTCGAGGTCATCGGTATCCCCCCGTGCCGTTCGCGTGGTCCGGGTGGAAGCGGATCCGCCACTCCCGGTCCCCCGGCCCGGCCATCACGTTCAGGTAGTACATGGCGTGTCCGGGCTGGGCGATGGACGGACCGTGCCAGCCGTCGGGGACGAGGACGGCATCTCCGGTGCGGACCTCGGCGAGGACGTCCGCTCCGCCCTCGCGGGAGGGGAAGACGCGCTGGTAGCCGAACCCGTCCGGCCCCTCGATCTCGAAGTAGTAGATCTCCTCCAGCCGGGACTCGACGCCGGGCAGGTGTTCGTCGTGCTTGTGCGGCGGATACGAGGACCAGTTGCCGCCGGGGGTGAGGACCTCCACGGCGATGAGCCGGTCGCACGCGAAGACGTCGGCGGCGGCGAAATTGCGCACCTCGCGGGCGCAGTCGCCGCTGCCGCGGGCCTCGACGGGAACCTCCGGCGCGGGGCCGTAGCGGGCGGGGAGTCGGCGCTCGCACTTCGCTCCTGCCAGGGCGAAGCGGCCTCCCGCGCCGGAGGCGATCTGGGCCCGGGCCTCACGGGGAACGTACGCGAAGTCGGAGACTCCGTCGAACACGCTCCGCCTGCCCAGGAGTTGGAACTCCTCCTCTTCCGTTCCGTCCTTGGTGCGCACCGTGCAGCCGCCTCCGAGCGGGAGCACGATCCATTCGCTGTCCCCGGTGGTGAACGTGTGGGTGCCGCCGGGGGCCAGCTCCACGACGCGCAGGCTGCTGTGGGTCCAGCCGGCCCGTTCGGGGTCGATGTCGAGGGCGTAGTGGGCGTCGGAGGCGCTGCCTCTGGGCACGTACAGCCCGCTGTCCGGACGTCTCATGCGGCCCTCACAGAAGTCCTACGGCGGTGTCCACGGCCGCGGCGACATCGCCGTCCGCGGGGTACAGCAGCGAACGGCCCACCACCAGGCCCTGCACGGTGGGGAGTTGGAGCGCCCCGCGCCACTTCTCGTACGCACCCTCCTGATCCTCGCCGACGTCGCCGCCGAGCAGGACGGCGGGCAGCGTGGAGGTCTCCATGACCCGGGCCATGTCGTCGGGGTTCTCGGTGACGGGGACCTTCAGCCAGGTGTACGCCGAACTGCCGCCCAGGCCGCCGGCGATGGCGATGGACTTGGTGACGGCCTCGGCGCTCAGATCGTTGCGCAGGGTGCCGTCCGCCCGGCGACGGCAGAGGAACGGTTCGACGAAGACCGGGAGTCGGCGTTCGGCCATGTCGTCGATCACGCGGGCGGTGGACTCCAGGGTGCGCAGCGATCCGGGGTCGTCGTAGTCGATGCGCAGCAGCAGTTTCCCGGCGTCGAACCCGAGCCGTTCGATGTCCTCGGGGCGGTGGCCGGTGAACCGGTCGTCCAGTTCGAAGGCGGAGCCCGCGAGCCCGCCGCGGTTCATGGACCCGATGACCACCTTGCCGTCGAGGACGCCGAGCAGCAGCAGGTCGTCGAGTATGTCGGCGGTGGCGAGCACGCCGTCGACGCCGGGGCGGGAGAGCGCGACGCACAGGCGCTCCAGCAGCCCGGCGCGGTCCGCCATGGCCAGGCTCCGGTCACCGACGGCGAGCATGCCGCGGGCCGGGTGGTCCGCCGCGACGATCATCAGCCGGCCGGGGCCGTCGAGCAGCGGCCGCCGCACCCGCCGGGCGGCGGCCTCGGCGATCGCCTCCGGGTGCCGGGCCCGGGTCCGCACGAGGGCGGAGACGTCGACACTGCGGAGGGTGCGCGCGTCGCCGCCCTGCTCGGGGCGGGCGCCGCCGACATGCCCCGCCCTCATGGCACCGCCCCGGCGGCGAGGGCCTGTTCGATCTCGTGCGCGGTGGGCATCGCGGAGGAGCACTCCAGCCGGGAGGCGACGATGGCGCCGGCCGCGTTCGCGTGGCGCGTGATCTTCTCCAGGTCCCAGCCGGCGAGCAGTCCGTGGCAGAGGGAGCCGCCGAACGCGTCGCCCGCGCCGAGGCCGTTGAGGACGTCGACCGGCAGGGGCGGGACCTCGGCGGTCGTGCCGTCGCGGTGGACGGCGAGGACACCCTTGGGGCCCTGTTTCACCACGGCGAGCTCGGCACCGGCCGCGAGGAGGGCCGCGGCGGCGGTGTGCGGCTCGCGCTCCCCGGTGGCGATCTCGACCTCGTCGATGTTGCCGACGGCGACGGTGGCGTGGCGCAGGGCCTCGGCGTAGAAGGGGCGCGCGGAGGCCGGGTCCTCCCAGAACATGGGACGCCAGTCGAGGTCGAAGACCGTCGTGCCGGAACGGGCGCGGTGGGCCAGCGCGGTCAGGGTGGCCGTCCGGCTGGGTTCCGCGCTGAGTCCCGTGCCGGTCATCCAGAAGACGCCGGCCTCGCGCAGGGCGTCGAGGTCGAGTTCACCGGCGCCGATCTCCAGGTCGGGGGCCTTGGGCTGCCGGTAGAAGTACAGCGGGAAGTCGTCCGGCGGGAAGATCTCGCAGAAGGTGACCGGGGTCGGCAGTCCCGGGACCGCGGTGACCCAGCGATCGTCGACGCCGAACGCGCGCAGCGCCTCGTGCAGATAGGTCCCGAAGGGGTCGGCGCCCGTTCGGGTGACGACCGCCGTACGCCGTCCGAGCCGCGCGGCCGCCACCGCGACATTGGTCGCCGAGCCGCCGAGGAACTTGCCGAAGGAGGTCACCCGGGACAGCGGGACGCCCGTCTGCAACGGGTAGAGGTCCACGCCGATCCGCCCCATGGTGATCAGCTCGTACGCCATCGCGTTCCCTTCCGCGGTCCCTGCGGCTGCCCCCAGGTCTAGTGCCGCACGGGAAGCCTGTCAACGTTTTGTCCAGACATTCGGACCAGGGCTTGACACCTCCACGGAGCCGCCGGAAGCTGACGCCCATGACGTCGTCGCAGCCGCAGTCATCGCCGCAGCCGTCCCCCGGGCCCTCGCAGAAGTCGTCACCGCGGTCGTCACCTCCGTCCTCACTGTCGCGCATCCGGATCGGTTCGGCTCCCGATTCCTGGGGCGTCTGGTTCCCCGAGGATCCCCTACAGGTCCCCTGGCGGCGCTTCCTCGACGAGGTCTCCGGATCCGGCTACGAGTGGATCGAGCTCGGCCCGTACGGCTATCTGCCCACCGATCCGGACGTCCTGCGCGAGGAGACCTCCCGGCGCGGGCTCAGCGTGTCGGCGGGCACGGTCTTCACCGGACTGCACCGGGGCCCCGACGTCTGGGAGTCCACCTGGGCACACGTCTCGGACATCGCGGCGCTCGCCCAGGCGATGGGGGCCGGGCATCTCGTAGTCATCCCGGCCTTCTGGCGGGACGACAAGACCGGCGCGGTGCTGGAGGACAGCGTGCTGACGCCGGCCCAGTGGCGCGATCTGGCGTCGCAGACCGAGCGGCTCGCCCATGAGGTGCGCGAGCGCTACGGGCTGCGGATCGTCGTCCATCCGCACGCCGACACCCACATCGACAGCGAGGAGAACGTCACCCGTTTCCTCGACGCGACCGACTCCTCGCTGGTGTCGCTCTGCCTGGACACGGGCCACTACGCCTACTGCGGCGGCGACAGCGTCAAGCTCATCGAGACGTACGGCGAGCGCGTCGGCTATCTCCACCTCAAGCAGGTGGACCCCGCGGTGCTGGCCGGGGTGCGGGCCGAGGAACTGCCGTTCGGGCCCGCCGTCGCCCGCGGCGTGATGTGCGAACCGCCCTCCGGCGTGCCGGCGCTGGAACCCGTCCTCGCCGCCGCGCAGGATCTGGGCATCGAGCTCTTCGCGATCGTCGAGCAGGACATGTACCCGTGCCCGCCGGACAAGCCGCTGCCGATCGCCCGGCGCACCCGGGCGTTCCTGAGGTCCTGCGGGGCATGAGACCCGCGCCCCGGGGCACCCGGAGTCCCGGCCCGCCGGGCGCTCGGGGCCCGGTGGGCCTTCCGGTCCCCGCGGTGGCGGCCGAAGGCCCCGGCGGGCGTGCCTCACCGCCACTCATGCGTCACTCGTGTCACCTGTGTCACAAAAAACACCGCCGCGTCACACATGTCGCGTATACGCGGGTCTTGTGTCACGCCCGGTCGACAGTCAGGGCCCGGCACCCACCCCGCGTCGTTCACCGGGCACACGCTTTGTGATCACCAGCGCAGCGCCCGGCTCCCCCGACGACCGTCCCAGGCCGCCGCCGCGGTGCGCGCGGGGAGGTGCCGCACATGACCGACCGCCGGCTCTGGTCGTACAAGGAGATCGCCGCGCACATCAAGGTGCAGCCGGACACCGTCCGCTCCTACCGCAAGCACGGACTGCTGCCGCCGCCCGACCACGTCGAGGCCGGAAGGCCCTACTGGTACGCCGACACCGTCCGCGCCTGGGTCGCCTCCCGGCCGGGGAACCGGGGCCGCAAGGGCGGCTGACCCGTCCGGCCGGGGTCGGGCACTCTCCTGAGTGCCCTGCCCACGGCCGGATCCGGCCCGGGCCCGTCACGCCCACGGCTCGATGACCGTCACCCCCACTCCCGGAGCCGATCCCAACGCGGCCAGAGCGGCGGGAGCCGCGTCCAGTGCGATGGCGGAGGTCACGAGGAGATCGGGGCGCAGCACTCCGGAGCGGACCAGTTCCAGCAGGGGCGGGTAGGCGTGGGCCGCCATTCCGTGGCTGCCGAGCAGTTCGAGTTCGAGGGCGATCACCCGGGCCATCGGCACCGGGGTGGCGCCGGTCGGCGAGGGCAGCAGGCCGACCTGGACGTGCCGGCCGCGACGGCGCAGTCCCTCGACCGAGGCCGCGCAGGTGCCGGGGGACCCGAGAGCGTCCAGCGAGACGTGCGCACCGCCGCCGGTCAGTTCACGGACCGCCTCGGCCGGGTCCGCCACGGCGGAGGCGTCCACGCACTCCGCCGCCCCGAACCTCCGGGCCAGATCGAGCGCTGTGGGTGACACGTCCACGGCCACGACCCGCGCCCCGGAGGCCGCCGCGATCATGACCGCCGAGAGGCCGACGCCGCCGCAGCCGTGTACCGCCACCCACTCCCCCGGGGCCGTTCTCCCCTGCGCGACGACCGCCCGGAACGCCGTGGCGAACCGGCAGCCAAGCGAGGCCGCCGTGGCGAAGGACAGCTCCGGCGGCAGCGGGATCAGGTTCACGTCGGCGTGGTCGAGCGCCACGTACTGGGCGAAGGAGCCCCAGTGCGTGAACCCCGGCTGGGTCTGCCGCTCGCACACCTGCTGGTCGCCGGCCGCGCAGGCGGGACAGCTTCCGCAGGCGCAGACGAACGGGACGGTGACCCGGTCGCCGGGGCGATGCCCGCTCACCCGGGCACCCACCGCCTCGATCACCCCGGCGAGTTCATGGCCGGGCACGTGCGGCAGCGTGATGTCGGGGTCGTGGCCCATCCAGCCGTGCCAGTCGCTCCGGCACAGCCCGGTGGCCTCGACCCGCACCACCACCCCGTGCTCCGCGGGCGCCGGGTCCGCCACCTCCCGCACCCCGGCCGGCTCCCCGTACCGCTCGAACACCACTGCCCGCATCGGCTCCCGCCCTCCACTCGGAGATCAACTCCCGCGCAACGCTAGGGGATGCGGTCCGGTGCGGCTTCGGTCCGGTGGGCGGGTCGGGGCCGTGCCGGTGCATCAGCCCGTCGCCGTCGGGTGAGGAGTGGGGCGTCGGTGGCGACGGGCATCGATGTACCCCTCACGCCGGATCCCGGCTGCGGGAGGGCGATGGCTTGGGTACGGGCGGGAGTTTCAGCCCCGGCCCGTCCACATCTCAGCCCCGGCCGGGGAAAATTCAGCCCCTCCGGCGTTCGAGGACCGGGGCTGGGGCGGGTCGGGTCGGGTCGGGGGGCGATCGAGGTCCGCTAGCCGCGTGCCTCGGCCTTGTCCCGGTCGGGCTTCGGCTTCGGCTCCGGTATCGGCTCCGCGACGGGTGCCGTGTCAGGGGCCGGGGTCGAGTCGGCGGCCGGTGTCGAGCCGGGAGCCGGGGGCGTGTCCGAGGCCGGTGCCTCTCCCTCGCTCAGGCCGAACCGGTCGTGGAAGCGCCGCAGGGGGCCCGGAGCCCACCAGGTGGCCGTGCCCGTCAGCCGCATGACCGCCGGGACCAGCAGGCTGCGGACGACCATCGCGTCCATCAGGACGGCGAGCGCGACCCCCAGTCCGAGCATCTTCGTGTTGGCCACCCGGGAGGTGCCGATGGCGACCATCACCACCGCGAGGATGACGGCGGCCGCGGTGATCAGACCCCCGGTGCGCTGGAGCCCGAAGCGGACCGCCTCCCGGTGGTCGCCGGTGTGGTCGTACTCCTCCTTGATGCGGGAGAGGAGGAACACTCCGTAGTCCATGGAGAGGCCGAAGGCGACGCAGAACATCAGGACCGGGAGGGTCGTCTCGATCGAGCCGGAGCTGGTGAAGTCGAGGAGACCGGAGAGATGGCCGTCCTGGAAGACCCAGACCACGGCGCCGAACATCGCGCTCAGGCTGAGCGCGTTGAGCAGGACCGCCTGGAGCGGGATCAGCACGCTGCCCGTCAGCAGAAACACCAGGAACAGGGTGACGATCGCGATGAACGCGGCCGCCCACGGGAGCCGCTCGGCTATCGCGTGCTTGGAGTCGACCAGGACGGCCGCCGTGCCGGTCACGGAGGTGTCGAACGGGGCGTCCGTGGAACGGAGTTCACCCACCAGTCGCTGGGCCCCCTCGTCCACGGCCTCGCCCTTGGGCAACACCGAGAAGTACGCGGTGTCGCCCTTGACCAGCGGGCCGTCCACCCGCAGGACCTCGGGCAGCGCGGCGATCCGCTCCTTGTACCCGGCGTACTCGGCCTCGGTGGCAGGCCCTTCGGCCAGAACGTCCAGCGCGCCGCCGGGGCTGCCCGGGAAACCGTCGCGGATGTGCTGCTGGACGACGTGCGACTCGGCCCCCGAGGGCAGCTGCCGGTCGTCGGCCGTACCGAACTTCACGCCCAGGAAGGGCAGTCCGAGGACGATGAGGCCGGCCGTGGTGGCCACGGCGAAGAGCGGTGCCCTGCGCATGACGAGGGCGGCCATACGGCCCCAGAGGGCCCCGGCGGCGGCCGGGTCGGGCCGTCCGCGCCGGAACAGACGCCTCAGATCGAGGGAGTTCACCCGGTCGCCGAGGAGCATCAGCGCGGCGGGGAGCAGGATCAGGGCGGCGGCCGCGGCGAGCAGCACGACGGCGATGCCCGCGTAGGCGAAGGAGCGCAGGAAATACTGCGGGAAGACCAGCATCGCGGCCAGCGACACGGCGACCGTGAGCGAGGAGAAGAGAACGGTCCGGCCCGCGGTGCGCAGGGTGACCCCGATCGCGGAGCGCGGCGGGGCACCGGTGGCCAGTTCCTCGCGGAACCTGCGGACGATGAACAGGGCGTAGTCGATGGCGAGTCCGAGGCCGAGGGCCGTCGTCAGGTTCATCGCGAAGACCGAGACGTCCGTGACCTCGGTGAGTCCGCGCAGCACGGCGTTCGTGCCGAGGATCGCGATGATCCCGACCCCGAGCGGGAGCAGGGCCGCGACGGCGCTCCCGAAGACCATGACCAGCAGCAGGAGCGTCACCGGAAGGGCGATCATCTCGGCCCGGGTGAGGTCCTCCTTGATGGTCGTCTGCATCTCGTGCCGTACGGCGACCGGTCCGCCGATCTCGACCTCGACGGGACCGCTCCCGCCTCGGTAGGAGGGGGCGAGGCGGTCCAGGGTGCGGG
The DNA here is from genome assembly GCF_055559015.1 of Streptomyces sp. NPDC024698. Lineage (NCBI taxonomy): Bacteria > Bacillati > Actinomycetota > Actinomycetes > Kitasatosporales > Streptomycetaceae > Streptomyces > Streptomyces sp. NPDC024698. Next base: position 744,038 of record NZ_JBVHLK010000001.1, read on the forward strand.
CCGCGGCCGTCTCGTCGCCGGTGATCCGGGCGGCGATCAGCGCCTCGTGGCCGTCGCTCGCCTTCAGCGCGGGTGAACCGGTCTGCCAGTACGAACCGACGCCGGTGACACCGTGCTCGGCGGCGAGGCGCGCGGCGATCCGCCTGGCCTCGGCGGCGACGGCGGGGTCGTCGACCGAGGAGCGTCCCGCGTCGAGGAGGAGCAGCAGGTTGGGCTGCGAGGCGGGGAACTCCCGTTCCAGCGCCTTGGTGGCGTACGTGGACTGCGCGGTCGGGTCCTCCCAGCCGCCGCTGCCCAGCCGGTCCGCGACCCCGCTGCCGGCGACCACGGCGAGCGCGGTCAGCAGGAGGGCGACCAGCAGGGAGAGCCGTGGCCGCGCGGTCACGAACCGGGTCCAGCCGCCCAGACGGGCACCCCCGTCCGCGTCCCCGTCCGAGCCCGTACGAGCGCCCCCGCCCGAACCCGAGACCGTACGAGCAGCATCCCTCTTCGCGTCCCCGCGCGAGGCACCCCCGCTCTCGCTCCGGCCTCCGCCGGGCCTCGCCCCGGGCCCGTCGTCCGCGCCGTCGACTTCGGACATGATGCGGCGTCCCCTCACCGTGACCCGATGACCCGCTTCCGTGCAGGCATCATGGATCGCCCATTGCCATAGACTGGCAAACACGAGACGTCGCTCGCGTTTCTCAAGAATGCGAGTGACCACTCGTGTTTGTCAATCGCGTCCGGAGAAGCTGGGGATCATCCGTGCCCGAGAAGCAGCAGACCGAGGAACCGTCGGAGAGACAGCAGCAGGCCGACGACAGGCCGCGCCGCCGTCAGGCCCGCGGCGAGCGCCGCGTCGCCCAGCTCCTGGAAGCGGCGGCCTCGGTGTTCTGCCGGACCGGCTACACCGCGGCGAGCACCAACGCCATCGCCCGCGAGGCCGGCGTCTCGCCCGGCACGCTCTACCAGTTCTTCCCGAACAAGGAGGCCATCGCGGTCGGCCTGAGCGACCAGCTCCTCGACGACTGGGCCCGCTCGCACGGACAGGCGCTCGCCCAGGAGAACGCCGGCCTCCCGCTGGACCGGATGCTCGACGCGGTCCTCGACCCGCTGATCGAGTTCAACGTCGAGCACCCGGCCTTCGCCGTCCTGATGCACGGCGCCGACACCCCGGGAGTGATCGTCGAGGAGATCGGCACCCTGCACGGCACGCTCCTCGCCCGCGTCGAGGAGATGATCGGGGCCCGCCTGCCGGATCTGCCGGCCGACGAGCGCGCCCGCACCGCGAACATGGCGGTCCACCTGTTCAAGGCCGGTCTCACCCTGGTCATGTCCCACGAGGGCACCGAACGGGACGGCTACATCGCGGAACTCAAGACGGTCATGCACCGCTATCTGGAGCCCCTGCTCGCCGGCGGATCACCCGCCGCCCGCTGAGCCGCACCGGACCGGCCGGAGGGGCGGGCGGAAACGCGGCGGAACGGCGCCGACCGAGACGGCACGGCACCAGCGTTCCGGTCCGCGACATGAGGGACATCTGTCATAAGGTTCGGACAAATCGATCAGTGACCCGCGGCACCGATCCGTCCGCGCACCCCCGCCTCACCCGCCCGGGGGCCGCTCCGGCGCACCGGAACGCGGGCCCCGTCCGAGCCCGCGGGCCGCCCCCGGGGGACAGAGGGATGGCCGTGACGCAGAATCCGCCGCCCGGCGCACCCCGGGCCCGCATTCCCGGGCCGCAGCAGCCCCCGCCGCAGCACCCCCGGTTCCCCGCCGACCTCTGGAAGCGCTGCCTGGGCGGCGGTCTCGCCCTCTGGGCGCTGACCGCGGTCGTCACGTACGCCACGTACGACGTCACGCCGCTGCCGACCCTGATCCTGCTCGGCGGCTTCCTCGTGCCCGTCGCCTTCATGCTCTGGGCGTACGAGCGGCACGGCCGCGACCTGGGCACCACCCTCCTGCTCGGCTGTTTCCTGACCGGCGGGGCACTGGGCGCGCTCGGCGCCTCGGTGACGGAGTACGAGCTGACGCGCCCCTCACCGTGGCTGTACGTCGGCGCCGGGATGGCCGAGGAGGCCGTGAAGCTCGGCGCGCTGATGTTCCTGCTGCGCCGGAACCCCCGGATCCGCGGACCGCGGGCCGGTCTGGTGCTCGGCGCGGTGCTCGGGTTCGGCTTCGCGGCCCTGGAGGGCGCGGGGCACGCCTTCGACGCGGCCGTGTCCTTGCAGGGCGCCGATCTGCGCACCCTCCTGGAGACCGAGATCCTGCGCGGGGCGCTCACCCCGTTCGGGCAGGGCCTGTGGACCGCGGTCGCGGGTGCGGCCCTGCTGGCGCGGCGCCGCCCGGACGGGCGGTTCCGCCTCACCTCCCGGGTGGCCGGCGTCTGGGTCGGCGTCTCCCTGCTGCACGCCCTGGGGGACTCCACGCGCGGTATCGCGCTGTGGCTGGTGGCCCGGCTCGGCCGCTCCGGGCTCGGCGGGGCGCTGCCGGCGCCGGACCGGACACCGCGGCCGACGGGTGGACAGGACCATCTCTTCACCCTGTTCTCGGTGGGCGCCCTGCTCCTCGTCACGCTCGCGGGAGCCGCCTGGGCGCGCTCCCTGGCGCACCGCGACCCTGCTTGGAGAAATACCCCCTAGGGGTATAGTGTGGTGAACATCGAGGGGAACCCTGGGTTCCCAGGGATCCCTCCCGCGCACGCACGCCCCAGAACGCCTCGACGAGGAGTAACGCCATGACCGCCCAGACCGGCACCCAGGGTTCCGTCACCACCGTCTACCAGGTGAGCGGTATGAGCTGCGGACACTGTGAAGGCTCCGTCAGCGGCGAGATCTCCGCGATCCCGGGCGTGAGCTCGGTCAAGGCCGTCGCCTCGACCGGCGAGGTCACCGTCGTCTCGGCCGCCGCGCTCGACGAGAGCGCCGTGCGCGCCGCGGTCGACGAGGCGGGCTTCGAGCTCGTCGACCCGGCCTGAACGGACCCGGGCAGCTCTCCCTCTCCGCACCGGGCCGTGCCGACCGGCTGATACCGGCTCCGCGCGGCCCGGCACATTCCTGGAGCCGCACCATGACCACCGCAGCACCCGAGACACCGATAGGCACGACCTCGGAGATCGAACTCTCCATCGGCGGGATGACCTGCGCCTCCTGCGCGGCCCGCGTCGAGAAGAAGCTCAACCGGATGGACGGCGTCACCGCCACGGTCAACTACGCGACGGAGAAGGCCAAGGTCTCCTACCCCGAGGGGGTACGGGTCGCCGATCTGATCGCCACCGTGGTGAAGACGGGCTACACCGCCGAGGAGCCCCCGCCGCCCGCGCCTCCCACGCAGGACGCGCCCCCCGCCGCCGACGATCCCGAGACCGCCGCCCTGCGCGAACGGCTGATCGTCTCCGCGGTCCTCGCCCTGCCCGTCGTCCTGCTGTCGATGATCCCGGCGCTCCAGTTCGACAACTGGCAGTGGCTCGCGCTGACGCTCGCCGCGCCGGTCGTGGTCTGGGGCGCGCTGCCCTTCCACCGGGCCGCCCTGACGAACGCGCGGCACGGCGCGGCCACCATGGACACCCTGGTCTCGGTCGGCACCCTCGCCGCGTTCGGCTGGTCCCTGTGGGCGCTGTTCTTCGGCGACGCGGGGATGCCGGGCATGCGGCACGGCTTCGAGTTCACCGTCTCCCGTACGGACGGGGCCTCGGCGCTCTATCTGGAGGTCGCCGCGGGGGTCACCGCGTTCATCCTGCTCGGGCGCTTCCTGGAGGCCCGCTCCAAGCGGCGCGCGGGAGCGGCGCTGCGGGCACTGCTGGAGCTCGGCGCCAAGGACGTCGGCGTCCTGCGGGACGGCCGCGAGGTCCGTGTGCCGGTGGCACGACTGGTGGTCGGGGACCGCTTCGTCGTCCGGCCCGGCGAGAAGATCGCCACCGACGGGACCGTCGTCGAGGGCTCCTCGGCCGTGGACGCGTCCATGCTGACCGGTGAATCGGTGCCCGTGGACGTGGGCGTCGGGGACGCCGTCACCGGTGCGACCGTGAACGCCGGGGGCCGCCTCGTCGTCGAGGCCACGCGGATCGGCGCGGACACCCAGCTCGCGCGGATGGCCCGGCTCGTCGAGGACGCGCAGAACGGCAAGGCCGAGGTGCAGCGGCTCGCCGACCGGATCTCCGGGGTCTTCGTACCCGTCGTCCTGCTCATCGCGGTCGGCACCTTCGCTGTCTGGATCGCGGTCACCGGGGACACGGTCGCGGCCTTCACCGCCGCCGTCGCGGTGCTGATCATCGCCTGCCCGTGCGCGCTCGGCCTGGCCACCCCGACCGCCCTGATGGTCGGCACGGGCCGCGGCGCCCAGCTCGGCATCCTGATCAAGGGACCCGAGGTCCTGGAGTCCACGCGCCGTGTCGACACCGTCCTCCTGGACAAGACCGGCACCGTGACGACGGGCCGGATGAGTCTGCACGAGGTGTACGTCGCCGAGGGACGGGCCGGGGAAGACGTCCTGCGGCTCGCGGGAGCCCTGGAGAACGCCTCCGAGCATCCGGTTGCCCGAGCGATCGCGGCAGGCGCTCAGGAGCGCGCCGGCGGCCTTCCCGCGCCGGAGCGTTTCGAGAACGTGCCGGGGCTGGGCGTGCGCGGGCGGGTGGAGGGTCGTGAGGTCACCGTCGGCCGGTTCCCGGGCGCGCTCCCGGGAACGCTTGCGGACGCGAAGAACGCGGCCGAGGCCGCGGGCCGTACGGCCGTCGTGGTCGCCCTGGACGGCGCGGCGGCCGGCGTGCTGGCCGTCGCCGACACCGTCAAGGAGAGCAGTGCCGAGGCCGTGCGCGAACTGCGCGCCCTGGGGCTCACCCCGATGCTGCTGACCGGGGACAACCGGGCGGTCGCGGAGGCCGTGGCACGGGAGGTCGGCATCGGCCCGGACGACGTGATCGCCGAGGTGCTGCCCGAGGACAAGGTCGCCGTGGTCCGGCGGCTTCAGGGCCAGGGGCGCACGGTCGCGATGGTCGGCGACGGGGTGAACGACGCGGCGGCCCTCGCCACCGCGGACCTGGGGCTCGCGATGGGCACCGGGACGGACGCGGCGATCGAGGCGAGCGATCTGACGCTCGTGCGCGGGGATCTGCGGGTGGCCGCGGACGCGATCCGGCTGTCCCGCCGTACCCTGTCGACGATCAAGGGGAACCTGGTCTGGGCCTTCGGCTACAACGTGGCGGCGCTTCCGCTGGCCGCCGCGGGACTGCTGAACCCGATGATCGCGGGAGCGGCGATGGCCTTCTCGTCCGTTTTCGTGGTCACGAACAGCCTTCGACTGCGAGCATTCGCGTGACGACAGAGCCTGAGTCCCCCTAGAGTCCAACGAGAGCCTCACATAAGCTCTTCACAAGGCTCGCGCATCTTCCTTACGCTTGGTCCTCGATTCCCATACCGGGTCTCTTGCCTATCTTCAGGACATATGCAAGAGATCCAGATCACAGTGATGTGAACGTAACCACCGAAGGGGTTCGTCAGTCTAAGTTGGCGATGTCAGAAGCGTCTTGGGGGGCGTGACTGGCATCTGGGGATGTCTTGGGGGACGTTCCCGGAAATTGCGTCGCCGGGGCACGTACAGCGGGGAGCTTTGAGCGGCCCTCCCGATCCGTACGCGTCCCGGCAGATCGCACACGCACCACCGCAGTACGGCGAGCTCAGCTCGCCCGGCTCACCGCCGGCATCGCGCCGGCACGCAGCGATTCAGGCGCTGTCCACAGACGCCCGGCCGGATCCCGTGGGGGGAATCCGCACCGGGACAAGGAAAGCGCCCTGACTGCCGGCCCGTGGGGGGACCGGTAGCAGGGCGCTTTCCGTTTGTCCGCGTACTGGTTCCGCGCGTACTGGTTCTTCTGCGCGTACGACGGGTTCGCCGGGCCCCGTACACGGAGCCCGGCGGTCACGTCACGAGCCTCAGCGGGCCTCGACCGGCACGAAGTCGCGCTCGACGACACCCGTGTAGATCTGGCGCGGGCGGCCGATGCGGGAGCCGGGCTCCTTGATCATCTCGTGCCACTGGGCGATCCAGCCCGGCAGCCGGCCGAGGGCGAACAGGACCGTGAACATCTCGGTCGGGAAGCCCATGGCGCGGTAGATCAGGCCGGTGTAGAAGTCGACGTTGGGGTAGAGGTTGCGCGAGACGAAGTAGTCGTCGGAGAGCGCGTGCTCCTCCAGCTTGAGGGCGATGTCCAGCAGCTCGTCGGACTTGCCGAGAGCGGACAGCACGTCGTGCGCGGCGGCCTTGATGATCTTCGCGCGCGGGTCGAAGGACTTGTACACCCGGTGGCCGAAGCCCATCAGGCGGACGCCGTCCTCCTTGTTCTTCACCTTGCGGATGAAGGCGTCGACGTCGCCGCCGTTGGCCTGGATGCCCTCCAGCATCTCCAGGACGGACTGGTTGGCGCCGCCGTGCAGCGGGCCCCACAACGCGGAGATGCCGGCGGAGATCGAGGCGAACATGTTCGCCTGCGAGGAGCCGACCAGACGCACGGTGGAGGTCGAACAGTTCTGCTCGTGGTCCGCGTGCAGGATCAGCAGCTTGTCGAGCGCCGAGACGACGACCGGGTCGAGCTCGTAGTCCTGCGCGGGGACCGAGAAGGTCATGCGCAGGAAGTTCTCGACGTACCCGAGGTTGTTGCGCGGGTAGACGAAGGGGTGGCCGACCGACTTCTTGTACGCGTAGGCCGCGATCGTCGGAAGCTTGGCGAGCAACCGGATGGTGGAGAGGTTGCGCTGCTTCTCGTCGAACGGGTTGTGGCTGTCCTGGTAGAAGGTCGACAGCGCCGAGACGACCGAGGAGAGCATCGCCATCGGGTGGGCGTCGCGCGGGAAGCCCCTGTAGAAGTTCTTGACGTCCTCGTGCAGCAGGGTGTGCTGCGTGATTTCGTTCTTGAAGGTGGAGAGCTCGTCGACGTTCGGGAGCTCACCGTTGATCAGCAGGTAGGCCACCTCAAGGAAGGTGGAACGCTCGGCCAGCTGCTCGATCGGGTAGCCGCGGTAGCGGAGGATGCCCTGCTCACCGTCGAGATAGGTGATCGCGGATTTATACGCGGCGGTGTTGCCGTACCCGCTGTCCAGCGTCACCAGACCGGTCTGGGCGCGGAGCTTGCCGATGTCGAAGCCCTTGTCGCCGACGGTGCTGTCGATCACCGGGTAGGTGTACTCGCCATCGCCGAACCGCAGTACTACAGAGTTGTCGCTCACGTCATCCCTCACCGACGTTGTGCCTCTTCTTCGAGGTGCCCTGACTGTCTCTACCATCCCCCATTTGGCCCTGGAGAGTGCACTCGGGGTCGACCATTGGGCCTATCGGCGGCACTGAGTGCCGCCAACCTGCTCATCCTGCCGCGTCCGTGGCGCGACCGGAAGTGTTCTGTGACCTTCGTGACTCGTTTGATCGATCATTTTTTGTGATCGACCCCGTCCCGCGTCCGAAAGGCCCCGTTCCGCGCTCGGAAGTGCCTCGGTCCGCCGCGGGGAGAGGCGGTGGATCACTGACCGGAGAGCCGGAAGTCCAGGGCCGTGCACCGGCGTCCCGCGGACACCGTACGCACCGCCTGGCCTATCGCCTTGCGCGAACCGACGAGAACGACCAGCTTCTTGGCCCGGGTGACCGCCGTGTAGAGCAGATTGCGCTGGAGCATCATCCAGGCGCCCGTGGTCACCGGGATCACCACCGCCGGGTACTCGCTGCCCTGGGAGCGGTGGATGGTCACCGCGTAGGCGTGGGCCAGCTCGTCCAGCTCGTCGAATTCGTACGGCACCTCCTCGTCCTCGTCGGTGCGCACCGTCAGCCGCTGTTCGACCTGATCGAGGGAGGTGACGACACCCACCGTGCCGTTGAAGACGCCGTTCTCGCCCTTGTCGTAGTTGTTGCGGATCTGGGTGACCTTGTCGCCGACCCGGAAGACCCGGCCACCGAACCGCTTCTCGGCGAGGTCCGGGCGCCCGGGGGTGATGGCCTGCTGGAGCAGTCCGTTCAGGTGGCCCGCGCCCGCCGGGCCCCGGTGCATGGGGGCGAGGACCTGGATGTCCCGGCGGGGGTCGAGGCCGAACTTGGCCGGAATCCGCCGCGCCGCCACGTCCACGGTGAGCCGCCCGGCCTCCTCGGTGTCGTCCTCGACGAAGAGGAAGAAGTCCTTCATACCGTCGGTGACCGGGTGCTGCCCGGAGTTGATCCGGTGCGCGTTGGTCACCACCCCGGACTGCTGGGCCTGGCGGAAGACCTTGGTCAGGCGCACCGCCGGGACGGGCCCGCGCTCGGCGAGCAGGTCGCGCAGCACCTCTCCGGCGCCGACGCTCGGCAGCTGGTCGACGTCGCCGACGAAGAGCAGATGGGCGCCCGGCGGCACCGCCTTGACCAGCTTGTTGGCGAGCAGGAGGTCGAGCATGGAGGCCTCGTCCACGACGACCAGGTCGGCGTCCAGCGGGCGGTCCCGGTCGTAGGCCGCGTCACCGCCGGGCTTGAGCTCCAGCAGCCGGTGCACGGTGGAGGCCTCGGACCCCGTCAGCTCCGCAAGGCGCTTGGCGGCTCGGCCGGTGGGCGCGGCGAGCAGCACCTTGGCGCCCTTGGCGCGGGCCAGCTCCACGATCGAGCGGACCGTGAACGACTTGCCGCAGCCGGGACCTCCGGTCAGGACCGCGACCTTCTCGGTGAGCGCGAGCCGGACGGCAGCCTCCTGCTCGGGGGCCAGCTCCGCGCCCGTACGCCCCTTCAGCCAGGCCAGCGCCCTGTCCCAGACCACGTCCCGGAAGCCGGGCATCCGGTCCTGGCCGGGGCGCAGCAGGCGCAGCAGCTGCGCGGACAGGGAGAGTTCGGCGCGGTGGAAGGGGACCAGATAGACGGCCGTGACCGGGTCGCCGCCGTCCGGGCCCGGCACCTTCTCCCGTACGACCCCGGGGTCCTCGCCCTCCTCCGCGGGGGCCGCCAGTTCGGTCAGGCACTCGATGACCAGGCCGGTGTCGACCTGGAGCAGCTTGACCGCGTCCGCGATCAGCCGTTCCTCGGGGAGATAGCAGTGGCCCTGGTCGGTGGACTGGGACAGGGCGTACTGGAGGCCGGCCTTGACGCGCTCCGGGCTGTCGTGCGGGATGCCGACGGAGCGGGCGATCTTGTCGGCGGTGAGGAAGCCGATGCCCCAGACGTCGGACGCCAGGCGGTAGGGCTGGTTCTTCACGACCGAGATCGACGCGTCGCCGTACTTCTTGTAGATGCGGACCGCGATGGAGGTGGACACCTCCACGGTCTGGAGGAAGAGCATGACCTCCTTGATCGCCTTCTGCTCCTCCCAGGCGTCGGCGATCCTCCCCGTGCGCTTGGGGCCGAGCCCGGGGACCTCGATGAGCCGTTTCGGCTCCTCCTCGATGATCCGCAGGGTGTCCAGGCCGAAGTGCACGGTGATGCGGTCGGCGAAGACCGGTCCGATGCCTTTGACCAGGCCCGATCCGAGATAGCGGCGGATGCCCTGGACGGTGGCGGGGAGGACCGTCGTGTAGTTCTCCACGGTGAACTGCTTGCCGTACTGGGGGTGGGAGCCCCAGCGGCCCTCCATGCGCAGGGACTCGCCGACCTGGGCGCCGAGCAGGGAACCGACGACGGTGAGCAGATCGGCCGCGCCGCGTCCTGTGTCGACCCGGGCGACCGTGTATCCGTTCTCCTCGTTGGCGTACGTGATGCGTTCGAGCACGCCTTCGAGCGTGGCCGGCCGTCGCTCGCCCGTCTGCGCGGCCCCCGCCTGATCGGTCATGAGCCGACCGTACCGCCCGTCACCGACAGTGCTCCGGCGCCGTGGGCCCGGAAGACTTCGAGGGGCCCGGTCCGTCGACCGGGCCCCTCGGTTTCCCCTCCCGTGCCAGAACCCCCCGCGATCCCCCCGGATCCCCCTCCAAAGGTCCTGACTCCCCGTACGACCGACCAGGTCCCGGAACGGTTGTACGCACTTCCGAAGATTTTTTCCGGGGATCCCGGGAGCAGGGGAGCTCGGGTGAGAACAGGAAGAAGCCGGCGTCCGCGCGACGGTGCGGACAAGACCACCGCGAAGGCGAGTTGTTCGAGGGGGCGAACAACAAAGGCCAATGGCCGTAGGGTCTGCACGGACCCTGCCCACAGAAAGCGGCGCGCCCGGCCTTCGGCTCCGTGTTCGACGCCGTACGAAGAGACATGACCAGGCACGACGGCGTACGAGACGTACGACCCGAACGACGTGGTACGACAAGGCGCGACCGGAGGACGACGAGATGACGGTGACCCTGGCGGACGTGGCGGCCCGCGCGCAGGTCTCTCCCGCGACGGTGTCGCGTGTGCTGAACGGGAACTACCCCGTGGCCTCCTCGACGCGCGAGCGGGTGCTGCGCGCGGTGGACGAGCTGGACTACGTGCTGAACGGGCCGGCGAGTTCGCTGGCCGCGGCGACCTCCGACCTCGTCGGCATCCTGGTCAACGACATCGCCGACCCCTTCTTCGGGATCATGGCGGCGGCGATCCAGTCGGAGATCGGCGGGCCCGGCGGGCGCGCGGGCGGTGAGCGGCTCGGGGTCGTCTGCAACACCGGAGGCTCCCCCGAGCGCGAACTCACCTACCTCACGCTCCTTCAGCGCCAGCGCGCCGCAGCGGTCGTGCTCACCGGCGGCGCGATAGAGGACACCGCCCACGCGGACGCGGTCGCCGCCAAGCTGCGCAGGCTGACGGAGGCGGGCACCCGGGTCGTGCTGTGCGGACGGCCGCCCGCGCCCCAGGCGCCCGGGGCGATCGCGCTCACCTTCGACAACCGCGGTGGCGGCAGGCAGCTGACCGAGCATCTGATCGGTCTCGGCCACCGGCGGCTCGGCTACATCGCGGGCCCCGAGGAGCGCACGACGACCCGCCACCGGCTGGAGGGGCACCGGGCGGCCCTCGGCGCCCACGGCGTCGAGGACGATCCGCGGCACACCGTGCACGGCCGCTACGACCGCCGGTCCGGTTACGAGGCGGCGCTCGAACTCCTGCGCCGCGACCCGTCGTTGACGGCGGTCATCGCCGCGAACGACACCGTGGCGCTGGGCGCCTGCGCCGCCCTGCGGGACTCCGGGCTGCGCATCCCCCACGACGTGTCCGTCGCGGGCTTCGACGATCTGCCGTTCAGCATCGACGCGGTGCCCGCCCTCACGACCGTACGGCTGCCGCTCTCCGAGGCGGGCTCCCGCGCCGGCCGGATCGCCATGGGCCGCGAGGAGCCGCCGCCGGGCGGGATCGCGACGGTGCGGGGTGAGCTGATGGTCCGGGGGTCCACCGCGGGTCCCCGGGGCTGACCTCTCCCCCGCCGCTCCGCCTGGGCGCGACGGCCCGGGCGGCCTATGCTCGGGCGCATCCCTGACCGCCTCGGACATCCGGGCCGAGCAGGCCATCGCGACCGTGTGCAGCCGACCTCCGGGACCGATCATGACCGTGCAGGACATCCGCTCCTTCACCCGCTTCTGCGCGGACGTCGTCGGCGCTCTCGACCACGACGGCCACCCGTGCGCGCCGTACACGCCGGCCGAGTCCCGTGTCCTGCTCGAACTGGCACACGCGCCCGAGACCCGCGCAGCCGGCCTCTCTGCCGAACTCGCGCTGGAACCAGGCTGCTTGACCCGGATTCTGAACCGGTTCGAGCAGAACGGGCTGGTGGAGCGCGCCGCCCCCGAGGAGGACCCGCGGCGCCGCCGGATCACGCTCACCGCGCGCGGCCGGGACGCCGCCGCGGTGCTGGACGAGCGGGAGCGCGAGAGCGCGGGCACGCTGCTGGCGAAGGTGCCGCCCGCCGACCGGCCCCGGCTGGCGGAGGCGATGCGCACGGTGCGCGCCCTCCTCGGCGACGGGCGGACCGCACCGCGTCCCGAGGACGTCCTGCTGCGCGAGCCGGGCCCCGGCGACCTCGGCTGGATCGTGCAGCGCAACGCGGCGCTGTACGCGGCCGAGTACGGCTGGAACACCGACTACGAGGGCCTGGTCGCACGGATCGTCGCCGACTTCGCCGAGGACCACGACCCGCACCTGGAGCGGGTGTGGATCGCCGAGCTCGACGGGCGGCCCGTCGGGTGCGTGATGTGCGTGAGGGACGACGCTCCGGGTACCGCCCGCCTGCGGCTGCTGCTCGTGGAGCCCGAGGCGCGGGGTCTCGGGGTCGGCGACCGGCTCGTCGGGGCGGTCACCGGCTTCGCCCGCGGCGTCGGCTATCACGATCTCGTCCTGTGGACCAACGACATCCTGACCGCCGCCGGGCGGATCTACCGGCGTCACGGATTCACCCTGGTCGGCGAGAAGCCGCACCGGTCCTTCGGCGCGGATCTGACCGGCCAGGACTGGCGTCTCGACCTGCGCGCCGGGCCGGACTGACGCGGGCGCCGACGGCTCGCGCCGGGACCCTCAGGACCCGGACGGACGTCCAGGTGTCCGGAGTCCGGACAACGCGTCCGCGCGCTGAACGAAGCCGCTGCGCAGAGTTAACGCAAACACCTACCGTAAGGGACCGCTCACGCAACCTGGGCGCGAGACCGTACTCCCCCAAGTAACCCGTTCTCAGGGGGAGTTGGCATATATGCAAGGCACAGTGGAGGGCTTCGCTTTCGGGGTGGTGACTCCGGCGGCCTCCTACCTCGTCGCCTGTGTCGGCAGCGCTCTGGGGCTGCGTTGTGTCGTCCGTTCCCTGAGCAACCGGCAGTCGTGGAAGCCCGGTTGGCTGGCCCTCGGGGCCGCGACCATCGGCTGCGGCATCTGGACGATGCACTTCGTCGCGATGGTCGGCTTCAAGATCCAGGGGATCCCGATCGACTACGACGCCCGCCTGACCGCGCTCAGCCTCCTCGTGGCGATCGTGACGGCCGGCTTCGGCGTCTTCGCCGTGGGCTACCGGGGAGCGACCCCCGTCACCCTGACCGCCGCCGGGATCCTCACCGGGCTCGCCGTGGTGGCCACCCACTACACCGGCATGGCCGCGCTGAAGCTGAACGGGTCCCTGGAGTACGACTCGCTCACGGTCGCGGCCTCCGTCCTGATCGCGGTCACCGCCGCGACCGCAGGACTGTGGACCGCCGCCTCCTTCCGGGGCTTCCCGGCCGCCCTCGGCGCGGGACTGCTCATGGGCGTCGCCCTGACCGGCACGCACTACACCGGCATGGCCGCCCTCTCGGTGCATCTGCGCGGCGCGACGGACGCCTCGTACATGACCGGGATGTACGGCAGCAGTTCGTCGGCCTCGATCCTGCTCCCCCTGCTCGTCGGACCGGTCGTCTTCCTGATCCTGGCCGGGGTGGTGGTGATGTTCGACCCCCAGCTCGTCCTCGGCGACGGGGACTGGAGCCGGGCCACCCCGCGGCGGCGCCGGGGCACGGCCGTCGTGCCCGAGCGCCCCGTGCGGCCTCCGCGGAACGCCTCGCTCTTCGAGCCCCGCGACCAGCCGGTGGACCGGCGTACTAGCCCGCGCGGACGGTGATCGGCGCCGCCCCGTCCAGACACCACTCCAGCACGGCGGGCCAGGGACCGTAACCGGCGTCCATGCCGAGGTGCCCGGCCCCGGGCAGCATCAGCGTCGGCACGCCCAGGGGGTCGCCGTAGACGGTCCCGGCGCCCTCCGGGCAGTAGGGGTCGTCGTCACCGGCGACCAGGCGGGTGGCCCGGGGGACGGTGAAGTCCCCTTCCCTCAGCGTGAATCCGGCGATCTCCGGCAGTCCCGCGAGGACCGAGGCGGACGGCGGGGCGACGAGCAGCACACGGTCGACGCCCGCCGTGCCCGGCAGCCCGCGGGCCACGGCGTGCAGCCACAGCACGACCGAGAGGCTGTGGGCCACGACCACGCGCTCGGGCCCGCGCAGGGCGTCCAGGTGACGGGCCAGCTCCGCCAGCCACACCTCCAGATCCGGGTCGTCGGGATCGGGGAGCTGCGGGTAGACGACGTGCTGCCCCCGCTCCGCGAGCCGGCCCGCGAGCCAGTGCTGCCAGTGGCCCGGCGGGCGGTGGTTCTGCCAGCCGTGCAGGATCAGGAAGGACCGCGCGGCCGGCGCGGGCCCGCCGTCGGCGGGGCCGGCTCCCGCTGGCCCGTCGTCCGCGGAGCCGCCCTTCGCGAGGCCGCCGTCCGCGGGGCTGTCCTTCGCGGGCCCGTCGCCCGCGGGGCTGTCGGTGTCGTGCGTGTTCATGGCGTGATCGTTGCCGATCCCCTGCTCCCCGGTCCAGAGGCCGCGGCGGCGCATCGCGGTCTCCTGACCGCCCGCGAAGGTCTCCGGGCCGGCGCGCCCGGCGTCCCCGCGGTCTTCGGTCACACGGCCTCCACGGTGCCCGCGTGGCGGGCGCGTTCGGCGGCCAGGACGGTGAGGTGACTGGTGAGGGACTCCCGCGGGCCGGACTTCACGAGGCCCGGGTCGCCGGTGGCGACGGCGGCGACGAACGCGTCCATCAGGCCGGCGTCGCCCCCGCCGTGGCCGCCCGCCGCGTCCATGGCCCCCGGGGCGGTGAGACCGACGGCCTCCTCGGTCCGGGTCAGGAAGTCGTAGACGCTCAGGCTCTCGCCGTCGCCGCGCAGTTCGCCGCGGGTCCCGAAGATCCGGGTCCGGCGGTCGGCCTGTTCGGTGAACGCGGTCATGGTGAAGGTGGCGGTGGCCCCGGAGGCGAACTCCATCGACACGACCTGGTGGTCGACCACGTCGTTGTCGCAGGCGTACACGCACCGCCCGTACGGGCCCTCGCGCAGGGCGGTCTCCAGGGCCTCGGGGGTGAAGTCGTCGACCACCACGGCGAGCGGCCAGTGGTGTTCGCCGCGGGCGAGCCGGTCGCCGTACTCGCGCCGGGCGGAATAGGGGCAGCTGTGCTCCACCGCGCAGTCGAGGCAGCGGTCCGCGGCGCCCTCGGGCCGGTTCTCCGGCCGGAAGTGCGAGAGGCGTCCGAAACTGGAGACACGGACGGGGGGTTGCCCGAGGACGTACTGCAACCAGTCGATGTCGTGGCAGGACTTGGCCATCAGCATCGTCGTGGCTCGGTCCGTACGCCCCCAGTTGCCGCGCACGAAGGAGTGGGCCTGGTGCCAGAAGCCGACGGGCTCCAGGTGCTGGACGTTGACCACGTCACCGATCCGGCCGGAGTCCACCACCTCCTTCACGGCCCGGGTGTACGGGGTGTAGCGCAGGACGTGCCCGACCGCGAGGATCACCCCTGCCTTCTCCACCGCGTCGACGATCCGCCGGCACTCGTCCTCGGTCAGGGCCATCGGCTTCTCCAGCAGGATGTGGTAGCCGAGGGCCGCGAACTCCAGGACTGGTTCCAGGTGTTCGCGGTCGAGGGTGCAGATCAGCACGGCGTCCGCGATCCGGCCGCGAGCGGCCAGCGCCCGCCAGTCGTCCACCGCGGCCTCCGGTCCCAGGCCGTGGGCGCCCGCGAACCTCTCTCGCCTGGTCTCCCGGGGTTCGGCGACGGCCACCACCCGGGCCCGTTCCGGGTGCTTCAGGGCCCAGCGCGCGTGACCGGTCCCCCGGTCCCCGGCACCGACGACGGCGAGTGTGACAACGGAGGCACCGGAGGACATCTGTTCACCGCTTCCCGGTCGGGTCTCCGGCGCGGTCGGCGCCGTCCGTCGCGAAGCTAGCCTCCCCAGATCTTCCCGACAAGACGCGGGCGGCGGACGCCGGGCCCGCTCAGCGGTCCTCTGTGGCCGCGGCCCAGGCGCCGAACACCTCGTGGAAGGCCGGGAACGTCTTGCGTACGCACCCGGGGTCGTCGAAGACCATGCCCGGGGCGCGCAGCGAGGTCACCGCGAAGGCCATGGCGATGCGGTGGTCCCCGTACGTCCTGATCCCGGTGGCGACGGGGACGCCCGGGTGGATCTCGATCCACGCGGGGCCGGTCTCCACCCGGACACCGAGGGCCCGGAGGTTCTCCGCGCAGGCTTCCAGGCGGTCGCACTCCTTGACCCGGGTGTTGGCGACGTCCTCGATGCGGACCGGTTCTGAGGCGAAGGGCGCGATCGCGGCGAGCGTCGGCATCGTGTCGGAGATGTCGCGCATGTTCACGGTGAGGCCGCGCAGTTCGCCGGTGCCGCGCACGGTCGTGCGGTCGGGCCCGCTCTCCACGTGCGCGCCCATCCGGCGCAGCACGTCCACGAAGGCAAGGTCGCCCTGGAGCGCCTCCGTGCCGAGGCCGTGGACGGTGACCTCGCGGCCGGTCAGGGCGGCCGCGGCGAAGAAGTAGCTCGCGGTGGAGGCGTCGGGCTCGACGGGGTAGGTGGTGGCCCGGTAGCCGCCGGGTGCCACCTCGAAGACGTCGCCGGCCACCGTCACGTCCGCCCCGAACGCGCGCATCATCGCGAGCGTGATGCCGATGTACGGGGCGGAGACCAGGTCGGTGACCTCGATGCGCAGGCCGGTGCGGGTCAGCGGGCCGAGCAGGAGCAGGGCGGTGAGGTACTGGGAGGACTGGCCGGCGTCGAGGGTGACCCTGCCGCCCTCCACCCCGCGGGCCGTGATGCTCAGCGGGTGGTGGCCCTCCGCCTCCTCGTGCCGCAGGTCCACGCCCAGGTCGCGCAGTGCCCGCGTCAGGGGGGCGAGGGGGCGGCGGCGCATCTGGGCGGAGGCGTCGAAGCGGTAGGTGCCGTGTCCGGCGGCGGCCAGGGTCGGCAGGAAGCGGGCCGTGGTCGCGCCGTCCCGGCAGTACACGTCGGCCCGCTCCGCCGCCGGACCCTGCGGGCGTCCGTCGATGTGCCAGCTGTCCGGGGTCCGGCCGACGCGGTAGCCGAGCCGGGTCAGGCCCTCCGCGAAGCCCTCGGTGTCGTCCGAGCGGAGCGGGCGGACGAGCCGGGTGACCCCGTCGGCCGCCGCGGCCAGGAACAGCGCGCGGGCGGTGATGGACTTGGAACCGGGGATGTCGACGACGGCCATGGGGTCATGCTGGCGCCCCGGCGCGCTCCGGCGCCGGAACGTCCGCCGACTGGACCTTTCGTGGTGTGCGCGAGGCGAGCGCCACCTCGCCCACCGGCAGGGCCGCCGCCCCCCGTCCCGGCGGACCGATCGCCGGGCGGCACGCCGTCACCGGCGCGCCCCCCTCCAACCGCGCCGGTGGCGGCCCCTTCCCCGATACTGTGCACACCCTTGACTGGAAGAAACTTCCCGGATAATCGTGATTCCTCGGAAGTTTCCTTCACGAGGTAAGGAGCGCTTGTGCGCGACTCCAGCACGGGAAGCACCTCACGACCGACCGGGCCGGCCGAGCCGGACAGACCGTCAGCGCCCTCCCGGCGTACGGTGCTCGCCGCCACGGCGGGCATCACCGCCGCGCTGGCCGCGGCGCCCCGCGCCCACGCGGCCGGGGCCGGGACCCGCCCGGGCGACGACAAGGCCCTGCGCGCCCTGATCTCCCGTATGACCCTGGAGGAGAAGGTCGGCCAGGTCTTCGTCATGCGGGTGTACGGCCATTCGGCCACCGCGCCCGACCAGGCCGACATCGACGCCAACCTCGGCGAGATCGGCGTCCGCACGGCCGCCGAGCTGATCGCCAAGTACCGCGTCGGCGGGATCATCTACTTCGCCTGGGCGCACAACACCCGTGATCCGCACCAGATCGCCGCCCTGTCGAACGGGATCCAGCGGGCCTCGCTCGAACAGCCGCGCGGGCTTCCGCTGCTGATCTCCACCGACCAGGAACACGGGATAGTGGCCAGGGTGGGCAAGCCCGCGACGCTGTTCCCGGGCGCGATGGCGCTGGGCGCGGGCGGTTCGCGGGCCGACGCCCGGACGGTGGGCCGCATCGGCGGCGCCGAGCTGCGCGCGATCGGTGTCAACCAGGACTACTCCCCCGACGCCGACGTGAACGTCAACCCGGCCAACCCGGTGATCGGCGTGCGGTCCTTCGGCGCCGATCCGGACGCGGTGGCGGGCCTGGTGGCGGCCGAGGTGAAGGGGTACCAGGGCTCGGGGGTCGCGGCGACGGCCAAGCACTTCCCCGGCCACGGCGACACCGCCGTGGACAGCCACTTCGGCTTCCCCGTGATCACCCACAGCCGCGAGCTGTGGTCGGAGCTCGACGCGGTGCCCTTCCGGGCCGCGATCCGCGCCGGGATCGACTCGATCATGACCGCGCACATCATGGTCCCGGCGCTCGATCCCGCCGGTGACCCCGCCACGCTCTCCCACCCGATCGTCACCGGCATCCTGCGCGGCGAACTGGGCTACGACGGTGTCGTGGTGACGGACGCGCTGGGTATGGAGGGCGTCCGGACGAAGTACGGCGACGACCGCGTCCCCGTCCTCGCGCTCAAGGCCGGGGTCGACCAGCTCCTCAACCCGCCGGACCTGGCCGTCGCGTGGAACGCGGTGCTGAACGCCGTGCGCGGCGGCGAGCTGACCGAGGCCCGGCTCGACGAGTCGATCCTGCGCATCCTGCGGCTCAAGGCGAAGCACGGGGTGCTGAGCGACCCGTACGTCTCCGAGGAGGACGTCGACCGGGTGGTCGGCATCCCGGGGCACCTGCGGGCGGCCGACCGGATCGCCGAGCGGACCACCACGCTGCTGGTCAACAAGGAGGGGCTGCTCCCGCTCGCGCGGCGGCGCACTCCGAGGGTGCTGGTGGTGGGCGCCGATCCGGCCTCGCCCTCGCTGTCCGACGGGCCGCCCACCACCGTGGCCGCCGCCACGCTGACCGGTCTGGGCTTCACGGCGACCGCCCTGTCCACGGGGACGGCGCCGTCGGCCGCCACGATCGACCGGGCCGTCGCCGCGGCGGCCGGCGCCGACGCGGTGGTCGCCCTGACGTACAACCTGACGGCGGCCGGGTCCCAGAGGACCCTGGTCGAACGACTGGTCGCCACGGGCGTGCCGGTGACCGCCGTCGGCATCCGCAACCCGTACGACATCGCCCAGATCCCGGGGGTCGGCGCCTTCCTGGCCTCGTACTCCTGGACCGATGTCGAGGTGCGCGCCGCCGCCCGGGTGATCGCGGGACGGGTGCACCCGCGCGGCCGGCTCCCGGTGGCGGTGCAGCGGGCGGACGATCCGGCACAGGTGCTCTATCCGATCGGGTACGGGCTCAGGTACTAGCCCCCTACCGAGGCCGTACGGCCCTGCTCCGGGTGTCCGGTGCAGGGCCGTGTCCGGCTACGGGCGCGGGAGCGTGTCCCGTTCGGTGTCCCGGCGGTCCAGCTTCGCGTCGTAGCGGGCGAGCGGCCGGGCCGCCGACGGGTCGGCCCGGACCGACGCGGAGGCGACCCCGGCCCAGTCGAGGACGCGGGCGGTGGCGAGCGCCTTCTCGTCGGCGGCGAGCCCGGCCACGTTCGCGCCGTGGTTCAGTCCCGGTGCCGTGAAGACGTAGGAGTCGCGCGCCCCGGACCCCGGACGGAACCGCTCGGCCCCCCAGGGGTCGTTCTGGCCGTAGACGAACAGCATGTGGTGCGCGTGCCGGCGGACCCAGCCGTCCACGTCACGCATCGCCGACGGCTGGAACCTCATCGGGATGGAACGCGGCACGAAGTTGCGCGGGGGCTGGTAGCCGTAGCGGAGGTACTTCTTCTCGATGTACGGGAAGTGGATGGTGGGCGCGCCCAGTTGGGTGCCCGCCTGGTAGTAGTACGGGGTGTACGTCTCCAGGCCTTGGTCGGTGTAGGCGGAGAAGCCCGAGATGGTGTCGACGGAGTTCCAGATGTCGTCGTCGCTCGCGTGGTCGGCGTCGGCCGGAATCGTGTCGCAGTCCTTCAGCAGGCTGTACTGCCAGAAACCCCACACGTAGTCGAGCACGACCGCCTCGTACGCCTTGTCGATGCCGCCGATCGTGGTGAAGGTGTAGCCGTTGTCGGCGGCGTACGCGGCGTACTTCCGCTCCAGCGGCTCCCGGCGCACCAGGGCCTCGCGCTGCACGGCGTTCAGCCGGTCGCGGCACTCCTTGGTGCCGACCCGTGCGAAGAAGCGGTCGTAGGCCGAGTCCTCGTCGTTCACGACGTCGTTCGGCGCGACGTAGGCGACGACGCCGTCCATGTCACGCGGGTAGAAGCGCTCGTAGTACGTGGCGGTCATACCGCCCTTGGAGCCTCCGGTGGCGATCCACTTCCGGTCGTAGAGCGGCTTCAGCGCCTGGAAGACACGGTGCTGGTCACTGGCCGCCTGCCAGATGTCGAGCTTGGACCAGTCGGCCGGGTCGGGCCGGGACGGGGTGAAGAAGCGGTACTCCATCGACACCTGGTTGCCGTCCACGATCTGGGTGGGTTCGCGCCGGCTCGGGGTGGTGGAGACGTTGTAGCCGCCGGTGTAGAAGACCGTCGGACGCGCGGTGTCCTTGTGCAGCACGGTGATCCGCTGCTGGAACGTGCCCCTGGACGGGTGCCGGTGGTCGATGGGCTGGGTGTAGTTCAGGACGAAGAACCGGTAGCCGGTGTACGGCTTCTCCTGGACGAGGCTCATGCCCGGGATCGCGAGCAGCCGGTCCAGGATGTCCTTGCCGTCGTCGGCCGTACGCGCCGTGCCGGTCGTTCCTGTGGTGCCGTGGGCCTCCGGCGGGCCGGCGGTGGCCGTCCCGGCCGTGCTCAGCGTGCCGATGAGCACCGTGAGCACGAGCAGCCCTCTGAGCGCCTTGCGCATGCACCCTCCCCTGGGAATACGCAGCTGTCCGCCGGAACCTAACGGAGCAACTCCCGTGACACCAGGTGGTCTTGGGTCATACGTGGGTCATACGCGACTCAGCACAGGATCCAGCCGGAGCTCACCGACCCCGAGCCGACCGAGCCCGTGATCCGCACGCAGCGGTGGCCCGCGTACAGGGTCACCGGGCCCGCGTGATGCGCGAAGTGCCCGGCGTCCTTCACCGGTCGGCCGCCGCGCGCCTGCACGCTGACGGACATCCGCTTGCGCGCTCCGCGCGGCCCGGGGAAGGTCACGGCGCAGACATAGCCGCTGCGCTTGAAGACCTGCACGGAACCGGTCGTGAAGGGCAGGGTGCGGACCTTGCGTCCTGAGCAGAAGGCGGGGGCGGCCTGGGCGCTGCCCGGGCTCATCAAGGCGAGCAGTCCGGCCGCGGCCAGCACGGCCATGCCGAGCGCCAGGCGTCGGCGTATCGCACCACTGTCCACTGTCGTCCCTCCCGCAGCAATCAGCGTACTGGTGTACGGACGCGGAACACGCGGCGGACGGTTGCGTACCGCTACGGCTTTCACGGCCCGGCCCGCGTCACCCGTGCGAGGTTTTTTCCTTTTCGGACACAACCGTGCCTGTTTCTCCTTGGTCCAACGAAGCAGGAAACGAAAGGCGGTTACTCATGTCCGACCTCAAGTCACCCCTCAAGTCGTCCCTCACGTCATCGCTCACGACCGGTCGCGCGCTCGTCGCCGCGGCCCTGCTGATCGCCGCGGGCGCCTCGGTGCCGGCCGTCGCGAGTTCCACCGCGGCGCCGCCCGCCCGCAGCGGCAGCAACGGTCCCGCCTACGACCGCGTGGCCGACTTCTACGGCGCCTACGTCGACGCCGTCACCGACGGGGGCTCCGGCACCCTGAGCACCCGGCTGCGGACCTTCTATCTGACTCCGGCCCTGCGCACCCGACTGACCGGCTGGGAGCGCCGGCAGCACGCCGACGGGGTGCTGCGCGCCCAGGACGTGCCGAGCGCCTGGAGGGTGACGGCGGGCGACAGCGGCGCCGGGCACACCTGGTCGACGGTCCGGCTGACCTGGGGCTCCCCGCGGCACCCGACGTACACCTATCTGACGGTGCAGTCGGATCTGGCCACCAAGAAGATCTCCGGCATCGAGCCGAGGAGCTGACGGCTCAGGCCGAGGAGCAGACGGCTCAGGCCGAGGAGCCGACCGGCTCCTCGGGTTCCGGGGACCCCACGAAGGTCCGCCAGAGCGCCGCGTAACGGCCGTCGAGGAGGAGCAGTTCCTCGTGGGTGCCGTCCTCGGCGACCCGGCCGTGGTCCATCACGACGACCCGGTCAGCGCGGGCGGCCGTCGTCAGCCGGTGGGCGACCACCAGCGTCGTGCGGCGGCCCGCCAGCCGGTCGGTGGCCTGGTTGACCAGGGCCTCGGTCGCCAGGTCGAGCGCCGCCGTCGCCTCGTCGAGCAACAGCACGTCCGGGTCGACCAGTTCGGCGCGGGCCAGCGCGATCAGCTGACGCTGCCCGGCGGAGAGGTTGCGGCCGCGCTCGGCGACCTCGTGGAGGTAGCCGCCGTCCAGCGTGGCGATCATGTCGTGCGCTCCGACCGCGCGGGCGGCGGCCTCCACCTCGGCGTCGCCGGCGCCGGGACGCCCGTAGGCGATGGCGTCGCGGACGGTCCCCTGGAAGAGATAGGCCTCCTGGGGGACGACGCCGAGCCGGTGCCGGTAGGTGGTGATGTCCAGGTCGCGCAGATCCATGCCGTCGACCGTCACCCGCCCGGCCGTCGGGTCGTAGAACCGGGCGACCAGCTTCACGAGCGTCGACTTGCCCGCGCCGGTCTCGCCGACGAAGGCGACCGTCTGCCCGGCGGGGATGCGCAGCGACACCGCGCTGAGCGCCTCCTCGGCGCCGTCCGCGCGGCCGTACGCGAAGCCGACGTCCTCGAAGGCGATCTCGCCGCGCAGCGAGGTGACGTCCAGCGGCCGGACGGCGGACCGGGTCGAGGCCGGTTCGCGGAGCAGTTCCTGGATGCGGCCGAGCGAGACGGTGGCCTGCTGGTAGCCGTCGAACACCTGGGACAGCTGCTGCACGGGCGCGAAGAACAGGTCGATGTACAGGAGGTAGGCGACCAGGGCGCCGGTGGTGAGCGTGCCGGATTCGATCCGGTGGGCGCCGACGACCAGCACGGCCGCGGCCGCCCCCGAGGCCAGCAGCTGGACGAAGGGGAAGTAGACGGAGATCAGCCACTGTCCGCGGATGCGCGCCCTGCGGTAGCTGTCGCTGCCCTCCGCGAACCGCCGCCCGCTCGTCTCCTCGCGCCGGAACGCCTGGAGGATCCGCAGCCCGGACACCGACTCCTGGAGGTCGGCGTTGACCACCGACACGCGCTCGCGGGCCAGTTCGTACGCCTTCACGCTCGCCCTGCGGAAGAAGAACGTGCCGACGACCAGGGGCGGCAGCGTCACGAAGACGACCAGCGCGAGCTGTACGTCGATCACCAGCAGGGCGGCCATGATGCCGAAGAAGGTGACGACGGAGACGAACGCGGTGACGAGCCCGGTCTGGAGGAACGTCGACAGGGCGTCGACGTCCGTCGTCATCCGGGTCATGATGCGGCCGGTGAGCTCACGCTCGTAGTAGTCGAGTCCCAGGCGCTGGAGCTGCGCGAAGATCTTCAGGCGCAGCGCGTACAGGACCCGCTCGCCGGTGCGGCCGGTCTTCCGGGTCTCGCCGATCTGCGCGGCCCACTGGACGAGCACGGTGACCAGCCCGAGGGCGGCGGCGGCCCAGACCGCTCCCAGCGCGAGCCGGGTGACGCCCTGGTCGATGCCGTGCCGGATCAGGATCGGCAGCAGCAGGGTCATCACCGCGTCGACGGCGACCAGCGCGAGGCTGACGAGCAGCGGGGCGCCGAAGCCGCGCAGCAGTCGGCGCAGTCCGTAGGAGTCCTCGGGCGTGACCGCGCGGACCTCGTCGACGTCCGGGACGTCGGTGGCCGGGGGCAGCGCCTCGACCTGGGCGAGGAGTCCGGGGGTGGCGGGCATGCCTTCGAGCGCGTTGTCACGGGGTTCGCGGTCACCGGTCCACAGGCGCGGTGTCACACCGCGCTCGGCGTCGTACTCGGCGTCCAGCTCCGCGCGTACGGAGGTGTCCTCCCTCGGCGCGGCCGGCGGGAGGTGTCCGGGGGAGACCCCGCCCAGCTCGTCCGGGTCGGTGAGCAGCCGCCGGTAGAGCGCGGAGCGGGCCTGGAGCTCCTCGTGGGTGCCGATGTCGGCGAGCTTGCCGCCGTCCAGGACGGCGATGCGGTCGGCGAGGTTGAGGGTGGAGCGACGGTGCGCGATCAGCAGGGTGGTGCGGCCCCGCATGACCTGGGCGAGCGCCTCGTGGATCTCGTGCTCGACCTGGGCGTCGACGGCGGAGGTGGCGTCGTCGAGGACGAGCAGCCGCGGGTCGGTGAGGATGGCGCGGGCGAGCGCGACGCGCTGGCGCTGGCCTCCGGAGAGGGTGAGGCCCTGCTCGCCGACCTCGGTGTCGTAGCCGCCGGGCAGTTCGGCGATGAAACGGTGGGCCTGGGCGGCGCGGGCGGCGGTCTCTATCTCGTCCTGGGTGGCGCCGGGGCGGCCGTAGGCGATGTTGGCGCGCACGGTGTCGGAGAAGAGGAAGGAGTCCTCGGGGACGAGCCCGATCGCGGCGCGCAGGGACTCGGTCGTCAGCTCGCGGACGTCGTGCCCGCCGATGAGGACGGCGCCGTGCGTCACGTCGTAGAAGCGGGGCAGCAGCAGCGAGACCGTCGACTTGCCCGAGCCGGAGGAGCCGACGACGGCGAGGGTCTCGCCGGGCCGGATCTCGAAACTCAGCCCGTCCAGGACGGGCCGGTCCTCGGTGTACCCGAAGGACACGTCGTCGAACTCGACGGTGGCGGGCGCGTCGGCCGGCAGGGTCTTGGTGCCGTCCTTGATCGACGGCTCGGTGTCGATGAGCTCCAGCACGCGCTCGGCGCCCGCGCGGGCCTGCTGCCCGACGGTCAGCACGACGGCCAGCATCCGCACGGGTCCCACGAGCTGCGCGAGGTAGGTGGAGAACGCCACGAAGGTGCCCAGCGTGATCTGGCCGCGCACGGCGAGCCAGCCGCCGAGCGCGAGCATCGCGACCTGGCCGAGGGCGGGCACGGCCTGGAGGGCCGGGGTGTACTTGGCGTTGAGCCGGATGGTCCGCAGCCGGCCGGCGAACAGCCGGCGCCCGACCTCGCGCAGTTTGCCGGTCTCCTGCTCCTCCTGGCCGAAGCCCTTCACCACGCGGACGCCGCTGACGGCGCCGTCGACGACACCGGCCACGGCGGCGGCCTGCGCCTGGGAGTACCAGGTGGCGGGGTGCAGCCGGGAGCGGCTGCGCTTGGCGACGAACCACAGGGCGGGGGCGACGGCCAGCGCGACCAGGGTGAGCGGCAGGGACAGCGCGGCCATGATCGCGAGGGAGATCAGGAAGAGCAGGACGTTCCCGATGGTCATCGGGAGCATGAAGAGCAGGCCCTGGATCAGCTGGAGGTCGCTGGTCGCGCGGCCCACGACCTGGCCGGTGGACAGCTCGTCCTGGCGCCGCCCGTCGAGCCGGGTGATCGTCCCGTACATGTCGGTACGCAGGTCGTGCTGGACGTCGAGGGCGAGTCTGCCGCCGTAGTAGCGGCGGACGAAGGTGAGGGCGTAGACGAGGACGGCGGCGCCGAGCAGCGCGCCCGCCCAGGGGGCCATGCCCCGGCTGTGGTCGCCGATGACGTCGTCGATGATCACCTTGGTGATCAGCGGGACCACCGCCATCAGGGCCATGCCACCCAGCGAGGAGCCGAGCGCGAGCACCACGTCCTTCGGGTACCGCCAGGCGTACCCGGCGAGTCGCCGCGCCCATCCCCGTTCCGTCGCCACTCCGGCACCTTCCGTAGATCTCACTCCGCCGGAAGGCTCCAACACCGAACGAAGCGGATTTCATCCCTCCGCAACAATTCGCCCGCCCGTCCCCGCGACAGCGGTCCGCCCGCCCGGCACGGTGGCCGGGCGGGCGGACGGGAGAGTACGGGCGTCGCGACGCGGGAGGAAGGTCCCGGTCAGCTCGCCGGGACGGCCGGGAAGGCCTCCGTGGGCTGCGAGGTCGGCGTGAAGCGCTGCGCGGCGGCGGCGGTCGGCACGAGGTCCTTGTGGATGACCTTGGCGACCCCCTGGATGGTGGCCACTCCGTAGTCCATGGTGCTGCTCCCGACGGTGAGCACCGACATCATGTAGTCGTGCCCGCCGCCGTTGAAGGTGCCGAGGCTGTGCACCCGCCACGCGTTCGTGGAGCGCGAGAGCCAGCCGTTCTTGACGTGCACGGCGACCGTCGAGGGCGCTCCGGCCGGTGTCCCCCAGCGCTGCGAGGAGACGACCTGGCCCATGAGCTTCAGGATGTAGGCGCGCGAGGCGTCGCTCAGCACCGTGTTCTTGGCGGTGACGAGCTTGAGCAGCTTCTGCTCGTCGGTGACGTTGATCTGCGTCAGGCCCCAGTAGCCGCCGGTGCCCGGTGTGGTCTTCGTCATCCCCGCGGCGGTCAGGAAGCCCTTGATCTTCGTCAGGCCGAGCTGGTTCCACAGCTTGGTCGTCGAGGCGTTGTCCGACTGGGTGATCATCTTGGTGGCGAGCGAGGTCTCGGTGCTCGTCAGATAGCGGTTGTGCTTCTTCGCGTCCCACAGCAGCGTGGCGAGGACGGTGACCTTCACCGTGCTGGCCGAGTCGAACGAGGTGGTGGCGCGGAGCGTGCAGGTCGTATTGGTCGAGCGGTCGTACAGGCCGATCGCGACAGTGCCCCTGCGGTTGGCGAGCGCCGCGGTGATGTCCGTCGTGAGCTTGGCGGCCAGACCCGCCTTGCCCGACGTACAGCTGACCGTCGGCGCCGGCGCGGCGCCGGCCGGGGCCGCGGCGATCGCGATCGGCACGATCACCGCGGCGCCGAGGCTCGTCGCGAGCACACGGGCAGCCCGGGATATCCGGTGAGTCATGGAGGCTTCCCATCCCCTTGAAGCGATACGGGCGCGCCACGGGCGCGCCCGTATCGAATGACTCACGAGGGCGTACGAAAGTTGTACGCGTGTTCTGGGTACGGAGGTTCGAGCACGGGAGCGCGAACGCACAGGTCATCCCCAGGCGGGCCACAGTCCGCGCCCATCGGCGCGCGACAGGGTGCGACGGTGACGTCTGCCACCGACCCATCGCCCGACGCCCCCGCGACTCCCCCCGCGCCGCCACCGGTTCCCGCGCCGGCGGGGTCCCCGGAGCGCGCGCCGGCCGCCCCCCGCTGGTCGCTTCCCGCCCTGCTCGCGATCCTCCTCCTGGCCGCGGTCCTGTACTCCTGGAACCTGTCGGCCGCCGATCTCAACAGCTTCTACAGCGCCGCGGTGCTCAGCGGCACCCAGAGCTGGAAGGCCTGGTTCTTCGGCTCGCTCGACGCGGGCAACTTCATCACCGTCGACAAGCCGCCGTTCGCGCTCATGGTCATGAGTCTGTCCTGCCGGGTGTTCGGCTTCGGGACCTGGCAGATGATGGCGCCGACGGTCGCCGCCGCGCTCGGCACGATCTGGATCCTGCACGCGAGCGTGAAGCGGTACTTCGGCCACGCGGCCGCCGCCGTCGCCGCTCTCGTCCTCGCCCTCACCCCGATCACGGTGGCCATCGACCGCGACAACAACCCGGACACCATCCTCGTCCTGCTCATGGTCGCGGGAGCGGCGCTGGGCCTGCGGGCCACCCGCGAGGGCAGACTGCTCGCGCTGCTCGGCTCGGCGGTGTGCTTCGGGCTCGCGTTCAACACCAAGATGCTCCAGGGATACATCGCCCTGCCGGCCGTCTTCGCCGTGTACGTCTGCACCTCCCGGCCCGGCTGGGCGAGGAAGGTCCGCGATCTGGCGCTCGCCGCCGTGGCGCTGGCCGTCGCGAGCCTGTGGTGGGCGGCCGCCGTCTCCCTCGTACCGGCCGCCGACCGCCCCTACATCGGCGGCTCGACGGACGGCTCGGCCTGGGACCTGATCATGGGCTACAACGGCCTGGGCCGGGTACTGGGCGGCGAGGGCAACGGCGGCGGGGGCGGCATGGGCGGCGGCGGCTTCTCCGGAACCGCGGGCCTCGGCCGGATGTTCAACGACGTCCTCGGCGGCCAGATCTCCTGGCTGCTCCCCTTCGCCGGCATCGCGCTCGCGGGCGGCCTGGTGCTGTGCGGACGCGCTCCGCGCACCGACCCGACGCGCGCCGCGCTGCTGCTGTGGGGCGGCTGGACCGTCCTGCACCACCTGACGTTCAGCATGGCCGAGGGAACCATGCACCCCTACTACACGACCGCGCTCGCGCCCGGCATCGCGGCGCTGACCGGCGGGGGCGGTGTCCTGCTGCTGCGCGCCTTCCGCGGCGGGGACGCCCGCTGGAGGTGGGTGCTGCCCGCCGGGCTCGCGGTCACCGCGATCTGGGCCGTCGTCCTGCTGCGCCGGGCCGCCGACTGGAACGGCTGGCTGTGGCCGGCCGTCGCGGTGGTCATGGCGCTGGCCGTGGCGGGCCTGTTCGTCTCCCGCTCCGGACACCGTGCCCGGCTGTTCGCCGCCTCCGTGGCCGCGGCGGTCGTCGCGGCGCTCGCCGGTCCGGCCGCGTACGCGGCCGCCGAACCGCTGGCCTCCGGCGGCGGTGCGGGTGGCGGCGGAATGGGCGGCAGCAACCCGACCGCGGGTCCGAGCACCGGTGGCGGTGGCTTCGGCGGCGGCCGGGGAGGCTTCCCGGGAGGCGGCCGGGCACCGGGCGGCACCGGTGAACTGCCCGGGGGAGGATTCCCCGGGGGCGGCCGGGCGCCGGGCGGGAACGGTGAACTGCCCCAGGGCGGCGTCCCCGGAGGCGGCCGGAGCACGGGTGAACCGGGCGGCGCGAACGGGGAGTTCCCCGGCGGCGGCCAGGCGCCCGGCGGCGGCGAACCGCCTCAGAGCGGTACGGGCGGCGCGCGCGGCTTCGGCGGAGGCGGCATGGGCGGCACGGCCGACAGCGCCCTGGTCTCCTATCTGGAGAAGCACCAGGGCGGCGCCGAGTGGCTGCTGGCGGTGTCCGATTCACAGAGTGCGGCCCAGCTGATCGTGAGCACCGGCAAGCCCGTCATCTCCATGTTCGGCTTCACCGGTTCGGACCGGGCCATGACCCTCGCCAAGCTCAAGGACCTCGTGCGCAAGGGCGAGTTGCACTACATCCAGCTCGGCGGCGGCATGGGCGGCGGCGGAATGGGCGGGAACAACACGCTCAGCTCGCGGATCACGGCCTGGGTGGAGAGGAACGGCACGGTGGTGAAGGAGAGCGCGTACGACAAGTCCGCCTCCTCCGGCTCCACTTCGACGTCCGGACCGACCACCGGGTCCGCGCCCGGCACCACGTCCGGCTCCGCGTCCGGGTCCGCGCCCGGCACCACGTCCGGCTCCGCGTCCTCCGCGCAGAACGGCGGCCGGTCCTCGACGCTCTACCGCCTGGACCCCTCCGACCTCGGCTGATCGCGCGTTCCCCGCGCAACCCGACGGACGGTCCCCGACCCTTTTGGCCGGGGGCCGTCCGTTCCGTCATGTCCCGCGAAGAACAACCGAGTTGTTGAATCCCGACACAGAACCAACACCTCTCCTTAACCCGCCGAACCTCATGCCCATGTCACCCTCCCGGTTATCCGCTCCATTCAACCCGCGTAGAACGGACACCCCACGATGCCCGCCACGCACATACGCCGCTGGAAGACCCTGGCGCTGAGCACCTCCGCGGTTCTCGTCGGCCTCACCCTGCCGACGATGACCGCGTCCCCCGCGAGCGCGACCACGACCGCGTACGACAGCACGTACTACAAGAACGCGATCGGCAAGACCGGCACGAGCCTGAAGTCCTCGCTGCACACCATCATCAGCAGCCAGAGCAAGATCTCGTACTCCGCCGTCTGGAACGCGCTGATGGTCACCGACCAGGACCCGAACAACAGCAACAACGTGATCCTGCTCTACAGCGGCGTCTCGCGCGCCAAGTCCCTCAACGGCGGCGACGTCGGCGACTGGAACCGCGAGCACACCTGGGCCAAGTCCCACGGCGACTTCGGCGAGGTGACCGGTCCCGGCACCGACCTGCATCATCTGCGTCCGGCGGACGTGCAGGTCAACAGCATCCGCGGCAACCTGGACTTCGACAACGGCGGCAGCGCGGTCACCAATGGCGGCGGCAGCAAGGTCGACTCCGACTCCTTCGAGCCGCGCGACGCCGACAAGGGCGACGTGGCCCGCATGATCCTCTACATGGCGGTCCGCTACGACGGCGGCGACGGCTTCGCCGACCTGGAGCCCGACGAGAAGGTCAACAACGGCAGCGCCCCGTACATCGGCAAGCTCTCCGTGCTCAAGGCGTGGAACGAGCAGGACCCGCCGAGCGCCTTCGAGGAGAAGCGCAACCAGGTCATCTACGACACCTACCAGCACAACCGCAACCCGTTCATCGACCACCCGGAGTGGGTCGAGGCGATCTGGTAGCCGGTCCGGTCAGGTCCGGCCACCGGATCGGGCGGGCCGGCTCTCAGTCCAGGTGGGTCGGCGCGAACATCCTCAGCAGGGCCGGGAGGACGACCACCGAGGGGCCGGGAGTGGCCAGCGCCTCGGCCAGGTCCTTCTCCATCGTCCCGGGGGTCGTACGGACCGCCGGGACGCCGAAGGACTCGGCCAGCGCCACGTAGTCGGGGCGGGACAGCTCCGTCGCCGTGGCCTGGCCGAACGCGCCGTTCATGTACTCCCGCAGGATGCCGTAGCCGCCGTCGTCGACGATGAGCCAGGTGACCGGGAGACCGCACTGCTTCGCCGTGGCCAGTTCGGCGATGGAGTACAGCGCGCCGCCGTCGCCGGAGACCGCGAGGACCGGACGGGTGGGGTCGGCCGCCGCCGCGCCGAGGGCCGCCGGGAAGCCGTAGCCGAGGCCGCCCGCACCCTGTGCGGAGTGCATGGTGTTCTTCCCGCGCGGGTCGAAGGCCGACCACGCCCAGTACGCCAGGATCGTCATGTCCCAGAAGGACGGCGAGGTGGCCGGCAGGGCACGGCGCACGGACGCCAGCACGTCCTGCTCCAGGGTGAGTTCCTGGGCGGCGATGCGGTCCGCCACCCGCGCGAGGACCGTGCTCACCCGCTCCGCCGCGGCCGGGTCGGGGCGTTCCTCCACCGTCTCCAGGAGCGCGGACAGCGCGAGGCGCGCGTCCGCGTGGATGCCGATCGCCGGGTGGTTGGACTCCAGCTTGCCGAGGTCCGCCTCGATCTGGATCACCCGGCCGCGGGGCTCGAACGTGTGGTAGTTGGAGGACAGTTCACCGAGACCGGAGCCGACGACCAGCAGGACGTCGGCGTCCTCCAGGAAGTCCGTGGTGTGCCGGTCCTCCAGCCAGGACTGGAGCGAGAGCGGGTGGGTCCAGGGGAAGGCGCCCTTGCCGCCGAACGTGGTGACGACCGGCGCGTTCAGCCTCTCCGCGAGCGCCCTCAGCTTGCCGGACGCGTCCGAGCGTACGACCCCGCCGCCCGCGATGATCGCGGGGCGGGCCGCCGAGGACAGCAAGTGTGCTGCCAGCGCGGTCAGTTCGGGGCGCGGGACGACGTCCTCGGGGGTCGCGTCCATCGCCGTGACCTGCGGCAGGTGGGTCTCGGCGAGCAGGACGTCCTGCGGGATCTCCACCCAGACCGGCCCGTGCGGGGCGGTCAGCGCGGACTCCCAGGCCTCCGCGATGGCGGAGGGGATCTGCGACTGCGTACGGACCGTGTGGACGGACTTGACGACACCCCTGAACGAGGCCTGCTGGTCGGGGAGTTCATGGAGATAGCCGTGCCGGCCGCCGCCGAGTCCCGCGGTCGGGATCTGGCTGCTGATGGCGAGCACCGGCGCCGAGGCGGCCCGCGCCTCCTGGAGGGCGGCGAGCGAGGTCAGCGCGCCGGGGCCGGTGGAGAGCAGCAGCGGGGCCGCCTCGCCGGTGATCCGGCCGTAGGCGTCCGCGGCGAATCCCGCGTTGTTCTCGACGCGCAGACCGATGTAGCGCAGCGAGGAGCGGCGCAGCGCGTCGAACATGCCGAGCGCGTGCTGGCCCGGCAGCCCGAAGACAGTCGTCGCACCGAGACCGGAGAGGGTCTCCACGACCAGGTCTCCGCCGTTGCGGCCGGGGGGCGGGTTGAGCGCGGCCTCCGTCTGGGCGGCCGTCGGGCGGAGAACCAGGTCGTGGTCGTGGGTCACTTGTTTCGGGCCTCCGCGATCTGGCGGGACATGATGGTGGTCAGTTCGTACGCGGTGTGGGACGCCGCCACCGCGGTGATCTCGGCGTGGTCGTAGGCCGGGGCGACCTCGACGACGTCGGCGGAGACCAGGTTGCAGGACGACAGTCCGCGCAGGATCTCCAGGAGCTCGCGGGAGGTCATGCCGCCCGCCTCCGGGGTGCCGGTGCCGGGCGCGTGCGCCGGGTCGAGGCAGTCGATGTCGATGGAGATGTAGAGCGGGCGGTTGCCGATGCGCTGGCGCAGCTGGTCGGCGACCTCGTCGGCGCCGCGGCGGTAGATGTCCGCCGAGGTGACGATGCCGAAGCCCATCTTCTCGTCGTCGGTGAGGTCCTGCTTGCCGTACAGCGGGCCGCGGGTGCCGACGTGGGAGAGCGCCGAGGTGTCGAGGATGCCCTCCTCGACGGCACGGCGGAACGGGGTGCCGTGGGTGTACTCGGCGCCGAAGTAGGTGTCCCAGGTGTCGAGGTGCGCGTCGAAGTGGAGCAGCGCGACCGGGCCGTGCTTCTTCGCCACGGAGCGCAGCAGCGGCAGCGCGATGGTGTGGTCGCCGCCGAGCGTCATCAGGCGGGCGCCGGTGCCGAGCAGTTCGTCGGCGGCGGCCTCCACCGTCTCGACGGCCTCGTTGATGTTGAACGGGTTCGCCGCGATGTCACCGGCGTCCGCCACCTGCGCGAGGGCGAACGGGGAGGCGTCCTGCGCCGGGTTGTAGGGGCGCAGCAGCCGGGACGCCTCGCGGATGGCGTTGCCGCCGAAGCGGGCGCCCGGCCGGTACGAGACGCCGGAGTCGAACGGCACACCGACGACGGCGACATCGGCGGTGCCGACCTCGTCGAGGCGGGGCAGCCGGGCGAAGGTCGCGGGGCCCGCGTACCGCGGGACGCGGGACGAGTCGACGGGGCCGCGGGGCGTCTCGTTGCTGCTCATGGGGGATTGCCTTCTTTCCTACGCTTCGTCGCGTATGTACAACTAAGTACAAGTAACACGACTCTACTGGGGAACCGGGACCGGTTCGGACAGGGGTTCGGCGTCACGGCCCGCGAGCCGCTCCCGCCAGGTGGCCAGTACCGCGGCGTCGGTCGCCGGCGTGACCAGCGAGACGATCACGTACGCGGCCAGGGAGAGGAGCAGTCCGTAGTAGACGGGCTCGTTCGCGAGGATGCCGTAGGCCGCCATCAGGCCGATGACCGCGACACCGCCGACGACGACGGAGGCGAGCGCGCCGTGGACCGTGCCGCGCTTCCACAGCAGTCCGCCGAGGATCGGCACCAGCAGGCCGGCGACGAGCAGGTTGTACGCGACGGTCAGCGCCTCGACGACATTGTCGATCGCGATCGCCGTACAGATCACGGCGATGCCCATGACCAGGATGAAGACGCGGTTGCCCTTGACCTCGTCGTGCTCGTCGCCCGCGTCGCGCTTCACGGCGCCGCGCAGCCGCGACCAGATGTCGTTGTTGGCGACGGTGGCACAGGCGATCAGGGCGCCGGAGGAGGTGGACATCACGGCGGCGAGGGCGGCGGCGAGCACCAGTCCGCGCACACCGACCGGGAGTTCGTCCTTGACGATGGTCGCGAAGGCGGTGTCGGCGCTGGGCAGCTTCGGGTACATGACCTTGGCCGCGGTGCCGATGACGGCGCCGGCGAGGGCGTAGACCAGGCAGTAGGTGCCGGCGACGGTGCCGCCCCAGCGGGCGGTGCGGTCGTCGCGCGCGGTGAAGACGCGCTGCCAGATGTCCTGCCCGATCAGCATGCCGAACGTGTAGATCAGCACATAGGTGAAGATCGTCTCGCCGCCGATGCCCAGCGGGTCGAAGTACTCGGTGGGCAGCTTGGCCTTCATCGCGGAGAAGCCGCCCGCCTTGACCACCGCGATCGGCAGCAGCAGGAGCAGCACACCGATCGTCTTGACCACGAACTGCACCATGTCGGTGAGCGTGATCGACCACATGCCGCCGAGCGTCGAGTACGCGACGACGATCGAGCCGCCGAGGATGATCGCGAGCGTCCGGTTCATGTCGAAGAGGACGTCGAAGATCGTGGCGTACGCGATGGTCGAGGTGACCGCGAGCATCAGGGTGTACGCCCACATGACGACGCCGGAGATGAGGCCGGCCCTGCCGCCGTAGCGCAGGTCGAGCATCTCGGAGACGGTGTAGACCTTCAGGCGCGCGATGCGTGCGGAGAAGAAGACGGAGAGGGCGAGCAGGCCGAGGCCGATGGTGAAGACCATCCAGGCGCCCGAGAAGCCGTACTGGTAGCCGAGACCGACACCGCCGATGGTGGACGCGCCGCCGAGGACGATCGCGGCCATGGTGCCGGAGTACATGACGGGCCCGAGCCGTCGTCCGGCGACCAGGAAGTCGCTCTTGGACTTGGCCCGGCGCATGCCCCACCAGCCCATGCCCAGCATGCCGGCCAGATAGACGACGATCACTGTGTAGTCGACGGCCATGGGTCTCCTTCAGGCGTTCGGTGGCGTGTCGTGCGGGGATGTGGGGGACGAGCCGGCACCTGATCACGGGGACATCCGCCCGTACCCGTGACTGCCGGTCGGGACCGACACTAGGTGGCCGGAAAGCGGCTGCGAAGTGTACGTTTCATCCATTCGACCTGTACGGGATGGAGGAACCGTCCACCATGCCGGGCTCACCGTCACCGTCCGTCCCCGCCGCGTCCGCCTCCGCCATGTCCGCCCCGGCCGTGCCCCCGACCCCACCGGTGCCGCTGTCGGCGCTACTGGCCCGCGAGGACCTGGGCCTGCGGCTGATCGCCGGGCCCGCTGAGCCCGACACGGTGATCCACTGGGCGCACACCTCGGAGATGGCCGACCCCTACCCGTACCTGCTGGGGGGCGAGCTGCTGCTCACCGCCGGGGTCCATGTACCCGTGACGGCGGACGACCCCGACGGCGGCGCCCCCGGCCGGGCCGGCACCGTCGCCCCGGACCGCGACGACGACGGGGCCGGCTACTTCGACGGCTATGTCTCCCGGATCGTCGCGGCGGGCGGCGCGGCCCTGGGCTTCGGCCTGGCGCCGGTCCACGACACCGTCCCGGCCTCGCTGATCGCGGCCTGCGACACCTACGGGCTGCCCCTCCTGGAGGTCCCGCCCCGGACGACGTTCTCCGGGGTCGCCCGCGCGGTGTGGCAGCTCATGGCCCAGGCCCGGCTGGCCGAGCTGCGCCGGGTGACCGAGGCCCAGCAGAGCCTCGCCGCGGCCGCCGCCCGCCCCGATCCGGTCCCGGCGGTCCTGCGGCAGCTGGCCCGCCGGGTGAACGGCTGGGCCGCGCTGTACGGCCCTGAGGGCACGGAACTGGCCCACGCCGGAACCGTCCCGCCGGCCCACCCGCCGGAGCCGCCCCGCCCCGGCCCGGCACCCGAGGACGTGCTCGCCGAGCTGGCCGGGGTCGTGCGGCCCCGCGAGGCCCAGGGGCCCGCCCCCGCCTCCGCCACCGACACCGTCAGCGGTGTCCATCTCACGGCCTACGCCCTCGGCAGCGGGCAGGGCTTCGTCCTCGGGGTCGCCTCACCCCGCCGCGACCCCGGCGACCACACGATCGCCTCCGTCGCGTCCGTGCTGCTGTCCCTCCTCACCGGGGAGCACCAGAGCGCCGCGGGGGCCGCGCACGCGGCGGCCCTGGTGCGGCTGCTGCTCGGAGCCGCGCCCGAGGCGGTGGCTCCGCTGCTCGGCGGCGAGCGGTGGACGGTCGTGCACGCGCGCCCCGCCGGGGACGGCCCCGCGCCGGACGCCGTCTCCGTGTCCGCGCTGGCGGCCGCGCTGGGCTCCGCGCTGGTGGACGCGGGCGGGGACGTCGTCCGCGTCCTGGTCCCCGGCGACCGCGCGCCTGCCGCGCAGCCGGGCTGGACCTGCGGGGTGAGCGCGCCGGCCGGCCCGCACGCCTGGGTGGCGGCCGACACCCAGGCAGCCCGCGCGCTGGCCCGCGCCCGTGCCACCCGGGCGCCCCTGGTCCGGCACGGCGACCGGCCCGCGCTCACCGACCTCGTCCCCGCGGCGGACGCCGAGGCCCACGCCCACGCCCTGCTCGCCCCCGTCTCCGGGACGCCCGCCCTGACCGAGACCCTGCGCACCTGGCTCTCCCTGCACGGCAGTTGGGACCGTACGGCGGTGGCGCTCTCCGTCCACCGCAACACCGTCCGCCAACGCATCGCCCGCTGCGCCGCGTTGCTGGACACCGACCTCGACGACCCCGACGTACGCATGGAGTTGTGGTTCGCGCTCAGGGAGAACTGATCGCACCGCGCCCGGCCCCGAACACCCGAGTGACGCACGTCCCAGCGACCGGGACAGCCGCGCCCCGGGCCCCGGCGCACCGGCACAATGGTGCTATGCCGATACCCGGGACGCCCAGCCGCGCCGAACTCGTCGACCATCTCGTGAAGACCCGTATCGCGGGCGATGTCGCCACCCCCCGCGAGAACAACCTGTCCCACTACCGCAAGCTGGCGAACGGCGAGCGCAACTGGTGGCTCGGCCTGGAACTCGGCGACCGGTGGAACGACGAGCAGGACGTGCTCGCGGTGATGGCGGAGCGGGCCGGGGTGAACGACGACCCCGAGTACCGCTACGGCCAGGACACCATCGACCCCGAGCTGACCGTGGACGCGCTGGACCGTCTCGCGGCCCGGCTGCGCAAGGCGGCCGAGGACCGGCAGCGGGTGCTGTTCGCGACCGGTCACCCTGGCGGGCTGCTGGACGTGCACCGGGCCACGGCCGCCGCCCTGCGCGCCGCCGGCTGCGAGATCGTGGTGATCCCGGACGGGCTCCAGACGGACGAGGGCTACGTCATGCAGTTCGCGGACGTGGCGGTCCTGGAGCACGGTGCCACGCTGTGGCACACCCATTCGGGCGAACCGATGCGCGCGATCCTGACCGCGCTGGAGCGGGAGGGCCGCCCGCTGCCCGATCTGGTCGTGGCCGACCACGGCTGGGCCGGCTACGCGGGGCGGCACGGGGTGGACTCCGTGGGCTACGCCGACAGCAACGACCCGGCGCTCTTCCTCGCCGAGTCCGAGGGCACGCTCCAGGTCGTGGTCCCGCTCGACGACCACGTCCTCAGCCCGCGCCACTACGACCCGATGACGGCCTACCTGCTCAAAGAGGCGGGCCTGGTCTGAGACCCACCCGGCCCACGGTCCGGGTCGGGAACCCGGTGACCGCCCCGGGGGCACGCTCCGCGCGGACGGGCCCCCGGACCCCGCCCCGGAGACCGCGGCACCGTCTCGACGGACCGCCTGGACGGGCTGTCCCGACGGGCCGTTCACGGCCAGGGGTTCAGCCCCTCGGACCGCCGCTGCGCGTAGCCGGGCGTCGGGTCCAGGTACACCCGGCTCACCGATGGGAACACCGACCGGATCCGGTCCTCGGCCCGTTCGCAGGCCCACTCGATCTGGGCGGCGGTCGAGGCGTCCCGGAAGTCGACCTTGGCGGCGACGAGCGCCTCGCGCGGCCCCTGCACGAGCGTGATCAGTTCCAGTACGGCCTCCACGTGCTCCACCTCAAGCAGCTCCGCCCTGATCCGCTCCCGCACGGTCCTGGGCAGCGGCCGTCCGATCAGCAGCTCGGCGTTGGAACGGCCGAGCACCCAGGCGACGTAGAGCAGCAGGAGTCCGATGAGCAGCGAGGCGATGCCGTCGAAGACGCCCGAGCCGGTGAGCTGGCCGCCGAGCAGGCCGCCCGCGGCGAGCACCAGTCCGACGAGCGCGGCCGAGTCCTCCATGACGACGGCCTTGACCGCGGTGTCGGGGGTGCGCCGGAGGTAGGTACGGAAGGGTGCGTCGACGCGGGCGGCCTCACCGCGCGCCTGCCGCAGTCCGGTCCGCAGGGAGAAGCCCTCCAGGCAGAACGCGACGGCCAGCACGATGTACGACACGAGCGGGTCGCCCGGCTCCTCCCCCGCGACCAGGGAGTGGATGCCGTCGTAGATCGAGAAGACCGCGCCGCCGACGAAGGTGGCGACGGCGGCGAGCAGCGCCCAGATGTAGCGCTCGGGGCCGTAGCCGAGGGGGTGGTCCTCGTCGGCCGGTTTCTCACTGCGTTTGAGCGCGGTGAGCAGCAGCAGTTCCGTGACGGTGTCGGCGACGGAGTGGGCGGCCTCCGACAGCATCGCGCTGGAGCCGCTGATGACACCGGCGACCGCCTTGGCCAGGGCGATCCCGAGGTTGGCCGCGGCGGCGACGATCACCGTGGAGACACTCTCGCCGCTGCCGTTGTCCTGCGCTGCGTCGGTCATGCCCCAGTCTTACCGGCAACGGCTACCGGGGAACGCGGACCACGCCCTCCTGGATCACCGAGATGGCCAGCCGACCGTCCTGGGTGTAGATCCGGGCCTGGCCGAGGCCACGGCCGCCCGACGCGGAGGGCGACTCCTGGTCGTAGAGCAGCCATTCGTCGGCGCGAAAGGGGCGGTGGAACCACATCGCGTGGTCCAGCGAGGCGCCGACGACGTCGCCGGTGACCCAGCCGCCGCGCCCGTGCGCGAGCAGGATGGAGTCGAGGAGCGTCATGTCCGAGACATAGGTGGCGAGGACGACGTGCAGCAGAGGGTCGTCCGCGAGCTTGCCGTTGGTGCGGAACCACACCTGGGAGCGCGCTTCGCGGGGCTCGCCGACGGTGGCGTACGGCGGCGGGTCGACATAGCGCAGGTCGACGGACTCGCGGGCCTCCAGGATGCGCTCCACGACCTCGGGGTCGGTGAAGACGTCGGCGTACAGCGGAAGCAGTTCGGCGGCCGTGGGCAGCCTCTCCGGGTCGGGCGCGGGCGGCATCGGGGCCTGGTGCTCCATGCCCTCCTCGTACGCCTGGAAGGACGCGGAGAGGTGGAAGATCGGCTGTCCGTGCTGGACCGCGACCACCCTGCGGGTGGTGAAGGAGCGGCCGTCGCGGATGCGGTCCACGGAGTACACGATGGGCGCCCCGGGGTCGCCGATCCGCAGGAAGTACGCGTGCAGGGAGTGGGCGAGCCGGTCCTCGGGGACCGTGCGCCCCGCGGCCACGAGGGCCTGCGCCGCGACCTGTCCGCCGAAGACCCGTGGGACGACGGCGGACCGGGAACGGCCGCGGAAGATGTTCTCCTCGATCCGCTCGAGATCGAGCAGATCGAGGAGATCCTGAAGTGCCTCGCTCATAAGGCAGTTGTACCGCGCAGTCTTTTCTCGGACCTTACAGGCCCATGTCCTTGGCGATGATCGTCTTCATGATCTCGCTGGTGCCGCCGTAGATGCGGTTGACCCGGTTGTCCGCGTACAGGCGGGCGATCGGGTACTCGTTCATGAAGCCGTAGCCGCCGTGGAGCTGGAGGCAGCGGTCGATGACGCGGTGCGCGACCTCGGTGCAGAACAGCTTGGCGCTGGCGGCCTCGGCCGGGGTCAGCTCACCGGCGTCGAGGGCCTCCAGGGCGCGGTCGGCGACGGCCTCGGCCGCGTCCACCTCGGCCTGGCAGGCGGCCAGCTCGAACTTGGTGTTCTGGAACGAGGCGACCGACTTGCCGAAGACGGTGCGCTCCTGGACGTACTCCTTGGCGAACCGGATGGCGGCCTTGGCCTGCGCGTAGGCGCCGAAGGCGATGCCCCAGCGCTCGGAGGCGAGGTTGTGGCCGAGGTAGTAGAAGCCCTTGTTCTCCTCGCCGAGCAGGTCCTCGACGGGCACCTTCACGTCGACGAACGCCAGCTCGGCGGTGTCGGAGGTCTTCAGGCCGAGCTTGTCGAGCTTGCGGCCGATGGAGTAGCCCTCGGACTTGGTGTCCACGGCGAACAGGGAGATGCCGAAGCGGCGGTCGTCCGCGGTGGGCGCGGAGGTGCGGGCGCAGACGATCACGCGGTCGGCGTGGACGCCACCGGTGATGAAGGTCTTGGAGCCGTTGAGGACGTAGTGCGTGCCGTCCTCGGAGAGCTTGGCGGTGGTCTTCATGCCCGCGAGGTCGGAGCCGGTGCCCGGCTCGGTCATCGCGAGGGCCCACATCTCCTCGGCGCTGACGAACTTCGGCAGGAAGCGCTTCTTCTGCTCGTCGGTGGCGAGCATCTTGATGTAGGGCAGGCCCAGCAGCACGTGCACACCGGAGCCGCCGAACTGGACACCGGCGCGCGCGGTCTCCTCGTACATCACGGCTTCGAACTTGTACGAGTCGATGCCGGC
The DNA here is from genome assembly GCF_055559015.1 of Streptomyces sp. NPDC024698. Classification (NCBI taxonomy): domain Bacteria; kingdom Bacillati; phylum Actinomycetota; class Actinomycetes; order Kitasatosporales; family Streptomycetaceae; genus Streptomyces; species Streptomyces sp. NPDC024698. Next base: position 784,060 of record NZ_JBVHLK010000001.1, read on the forward strand.
GCCGCCGAACTCCTCGTCCACGCGGATGCCGAAGACGCCGAGCTCGGCGAGCTTGTAGTAGAAGTCGCGCGGCGCCTGGCCGGCGGCGAACCACTCGTCGTAGACCGGGACGACCTCGGCCTCGATGAAGGCGCGCAGGGTCTCCCGGAACGCCTCGTGGTCCTCGTTGAACACAGTACGGCGCACCGCCGCCACCTCCGCCTGGATACCTGGTGTTATGTCTAAGCGCTTGCTCAGATATGAGGTTACCCGTCGGTCACGAGCGCCGTCCAGGGGTCACCCCCCGAGACGCTCGTCACGCACGGGAGTCACGGCCGCCGCTCCGAACGCCCCCCTCGCCATCCGGTGCAGCAGCTCCGCCGTGCCGGCGCGCCCGGGCAGCGCGCCCGGCCGCCCCAGGTGCGGGGTCGAGTTCAGCAGGCCGAAGACCGAGTGCACGGCGGAGCGCGCGGCGGGCTCCGCGAGACCGGGGTACACCTCGCGGACCACCTCCACCCACAGCTCGACGTACTGGCGCTGGAGCTGGCGCACGAGCTTGCGGTCGCTGTCCCGCAGGCGGTCCAGCTCACGGTCGTGCAGGGTGATCAGAGGGCGGTCGTCGAGCGCGAAGTCGATGTGCCCCTCGATGAGCGAGTCGAGGAGTCCCTCGGCACCTCCCTCGGAGCCCGCCCGGCCCCTCTCGGAGTCCGCCCGGCCTCCCCCGGAGCCCGTCCGACCCCTCTCGGAGTCCGCCCGGCCTCCCTCGGAGCCCGCCCGGGCCTCCGCCACCCTGCGCCGGCCGCCCGTGAGCAGCTGACCGCTGATCCCCACCAGCAGCTCGGCGAGCATCGCGTCCTTGCCGGCGAAGTGCCGGTACAGACCGGGGCCGCTGATCCCGACCGCCGCTCCTATCTCATCCACTCCCACGCCGTGGAAGCCACGCTCGGCGAAGAGCCGCGCGGCCTCCCTGAGGATCTGCTCGCGCCGGGTGGGGGCGTCGGTTCTGGTGGCCATGAAAACAATTCTAGACATCGCGGTTAGCGGTCGTTAACCTGAAGGAGTTGCGTTAACGCTCATTAACTGGTGGACCACTGGTGAGGGGACCGCAGGATGCAAGAGGCACCGGAGCTGACGAGCGCGGCAGACCCCGCGTCGGAGGCCTGGAGGGCCAACGAGGCGGCACACCGCGCGCTGGGCGAGGAGCTGCGTCACAAGCTGGCCGCGGCGCGGCTCGGCGGCGGTGAGAAGGCACGCGCGCGGCACACCGCGCGCGGCAAGCTGCTGCCCCGCGACCGGGTGGACACCCTGCTGGACCCCGGCTCCCCGTTCCTGGAGCTGGCGCCGCTGGCCGCCGACGGGATGTACGACGGAGCGGCCCCGGCCGCCGGTGTCATCGCCGGGATCGGCCGGGTGAGCGGGCGCGAGTGCGTGATCGTCGCGAACGACGCCACCGTCAAGGGCGGCACGTACTACCCGATGACGGTCAAGAAGCACCTGCGCGCCCAGGAGGTGGCGCTGGAGAACCGTCTGCCGTGCCTGTACCTCGTGGACTCCGGGGGCGCCTTCCTGCCCATGCAGGACGAGGTGTTCCCCGACCGCGAGCACTTCGGGCGGATCTTCTACAACCAGGCGCGGATGTCCGGCGCCGGCATCCCGCAGATCGCGGCCGTCCTCGGCTCCTGCACGGCCGGCGGCGCGTATGTGCCGGCGATGAGCGACGAGGCCGTGATCGTCCGCAACCAGGGCACGATCTTCCTCGGCGGTCCGCCGCTGGTGAAGGCCGCCACCGGTGAGGTCGTCACGGCCGAGGAGCTGGGCGGCGGCGAGGTCCACTCGCGTGTGTCGGGTGTCACCGACCATCTCGCCGAGGACGACGCGCACGCGCTGCGGATCGTCCGCGACATCGTCGCCACGCTCCCCGCGCGCGGGACGCTGCCCTGGGAGGTCACCGCGGCCACCGAGCCCAAGGTCGACCCGCACGGGCTGTACGGCGCGGTGCCGGTCGACTCCCGCACCCCCTACGACGTGCGCGAGGTCATCGCGCGCGTGGTCGACGGCTCGCGTTTCTCCGAGTTCAAGGCCGAGTTCGGACAGACCCTGGTCACCGGCTTCGCGCGGATCCACGGGCACCCGGTCGGGATCGTCGCCAACAACGGCATCCTGTTCTCCGAGTCCGCCCAGAAGGGCGCCCACTTCATCGAGTTGTGCGACCAGCGCGGCATCCCGCTGGTGTTCCTCCAGAACATCTCCGGGTTCATGGTGGGCCGCCAGTACGAAGCGGGCGGCATCGCCAAGCACGGCGCGAAGATGGTGACGGCCGTCGCCTGCACCCGTGTGCCGAAGCTGACCGTCGTGATCGGCGGTTCGTACGGCGCGGGCAACTACTCGATGTGCGGCCGGGCCTATTCGCCGCGCTTCCTGTGGATGTGGCCCGGGGCCAAGATCTCCGTGATGGGCGGCGAACAGGCCGCATCCGTCCTCGCGACCGTCAAGCGCGACCAGATCGAGGCGCGCGGCGAGTCCTGGCCGGCCGCGGACGAGGAGGACTTCAAGGACCCGATCCGCCACCAGTACGAACAGCAGGGCAACGCCTACTACGCGAGTGCCCGGCTCTGGGACGACGGTGTGATCGACCCGACGGAGACCCGGCAGGTCCTCGGACTCGCCTTGACCGCCTGCGCCAACGCGCCCCTGGGTGACCCCCAGTTCGGCGTCTTCCGGATGTGAGGGGACCCATGTTTGACACGGTGCTTGTGGCCAACCGGGGCGAGATCGCCGTACGGGTCATCCGTACCCTGCGCGCGCTCGGCGTGCGCTCGGTGGCCGTCTTCTCGGACGCGGACGCCGACGCCCGGCACGTCCGGGAGGCCGACACGGCGGTGCGGATCGGACCGGCGCCCGCCTCGGAGAGCTATCTGTCGGTGGCGGCGCTGCTGGAGGCGGCGGCCCGCACCGGCGCCCAGGCGGTCCACCCCGGGTACGGCTTCCTCGCCGAGAACGCCGCCTTCGCGCGGGCCTGCGCGGAGGCCGGACTGGTCTTCATCGGCCCGTCCGCCGAGGCGATCTCCCTCATGGGCGACAAGATCCGGGCCAAGGAGACGGTGAAGGCGGCCGGTGTCCCGGTCGTCCCCGGCTCCTCGGGCAGCGGTCTGACGGACGCGGAACTGATCGCGGCCTCCCGTGAGATCGGTGTCCCGGTGCTGCTGAAGCCGAGCGCGGGCGGTGGCGGCAAGGGCATGCGCCTGGTGCGCGACACCGCGGTCCTGGCCGACGAGATCGCCGCCGCCCGGCGCGAGGCACGGGCCTCCTTCGGGGACGACACGCTGCTCGTCGAGCGCTGGGTCGACCGGCCCCGGCACATCGAGATCCAGGTCCTGGCGGACGGGCACGGCAACGTCGTGCACCTGGGCGAGCGCGAGTGCTCCCTCCAGCGCCGCCACCAGAAGATCATCGAGGAGGCGCCCAGCGTGCTCCTGGACGAGGCCACCCGGGCCGCGATGGGAGAGGCGGCCGTCCAGGCGGCCCGCTCCTGCGGCTACCGGGGCGCGGGCACGGTGGAGTTCATCGTCCCCGGCGGCGACCCGTCCTCGTACTACTTCATGGAGATGAACACCCGCCTCCAGGTGGAGCACCCGGTCACCGAGCTGGTCACCGGCCTCGACCTGGTCGAGTGGCAGCTGCGCGTCGCCGCGGGCGAGCCTCTGCCGTACGGGCAGGAGGACATCACCCTCACCGGACACGCGGTGGAGGCCCGGATCTGCGCCGAGGACCCGGCGCGCGGCTTCCTGCCCTCCGGCGGCACCGTGCTCGCGCTGCGCGAGCCGGGGGGCGACGGGGTGCGCACCGACTCGGGCCTGTCCGAGGGCACCGAGGTCGGCAGCCTCTACGACCCGATGCTCTCCAAGGTCATCGCCTACGGCCCCGACCGCCCGACGGCGCTGCGCAAGCTCCGGGCCGCCCTGGCCGAGACGGTCACGCTCGGGGTCCAGACGAACGCGGGCTTCCTGCGCCGGCTGCTGGCCCACCCGGACGTGGTGGCCGGAGACCTGGACACCGGTCTGGTCGAGCGGGAGGCGGACGGCCTGGTCCCGGACGGAGTGCCCGAGGAGGTGTACGAGGCGGCCGCGGCCGTCCGGCTCGCCGCCCTGGCCCCGTCGGGTGAGGGCTGGAGGGACCCGTTCTCGGTGCCGAGCGGCTGGCGGCTGGGCGGCACCCCGAAGCCGGTGGGCTTCTCCCTGCGGGTCCTGGACCCGGTGGAGTACACCCCGCGCGGCACCCACACGGTCACCGCCGACCGGGTCGCGGTGACGCTCGACGGGGTGCGGCACACCTTCCACCACGCCGCGGACTGGATCGGCCGCGACGGCGACGCCTGGCACGTGCGCGACCACGACCCGGTGGCCGCCTCGCTCACCGGCTCCGCGCACGCCGGGGCCGACTCGCTGACCGCGCCCATGCCCGGCACGGTGACCGTCGTGAAGGTCGCCGTCGGCGACGAGGTGACCGCCGGGCAGAGCCTGCTGGTGGTCGAGGCGATGAAGATGGAGCACGTCATCTCCGCGCCGCACGCCGGGACGGTCAGCGAACTGGACGTCACCCCCGGCACCACGGTGGCCATGGACCAGGTCCTGGCCGTCATCACTCCCGCGGAGGAGACGGCGTGAGCATCTCCGGACTCGGCCTGCCGATGGCCGTACCGACCCAGGACCTGCCCGCCCGGGTACGGATCTACGAGGTCGGCGCACGCGACGGGCTCCAGAACGAGAAGGCGACCGTACCGACCGAGGTGAAGGCGGAGTTCATCCGGCGCCTCGCGGACGCGGGCCTGACGACGATCGAGGCGACCAGCTTCGTCCACCCGAAGTGGGTTCCCCAACTGGCCGACGCGGAACAGCTGTTCCCGCAGGTCGCCGACCTCCCGGTGGCACTTCCGGTCCTGGTGCCGAACGAACGGGGGCTGGAGCGGGCGCTCGCGCTCGGCGCCCGGCACGTGGCCGTCTTCGCCAGCGCCACGGAGTCCTTCGCGAAGGCCAACCTCAACCGCACGGTCGACGAGGCGCTCGCCATGTTCGATCCGGTGGTCAGCCGCGCCAAGGACGCCGGCCGGGCGGTCCGCGGCTACGTCTCGATGTGCTTCGGCGACCCGTGGGAGGGACCCGTCCCGGTCCACCAGGTCGTCCGCGTGTGCAAGGCGCTGATGGACATGGGCTGTGACGAGCTGAGCCTCGGCGACACGATCGGCGTGGCGACCCCGGGCCATGTGCAGTCCCTGCTCGCCGAACTGAACGAGGAGGGCGTGCCGACCAGCGCGCTCGGTGTGCACTTCCACGACACCTACGGCCAGGCGCTGTCCAACACCCTGGCCGCCCTCCAGCACGGCGTCGCCACCGTCGACGCCTCCGCGGGCGGCCTCGGCGGCTGCCCGTACGCGAAGTCGGCGACGGGCAACCTCGCCACGGAAGACCTCGTATGGATGCTCCAGGGCCTCGGTATCGACACCGGGGTCGACCTCGGCCGCCTCACCGCCACAAGCGTGTGGATGGCCGGACAACTGGGCCGACCCAGCCCGTCCCGCACCGTCAAAGCCATCGGTCAAACGACACAGTCCCACCAGGAGTGAACACGATGTCCCTGGACCACCGTCTCTCCCCCGAGCTCGAAGAACTCCGCCGCACGGTCGAGGAGTTCGCGCACGACGTCGTGGCGCCGAAGATCGGCGACTTCTACGAGCGGCACGAGTTCCCGTACGAGATCGTGCGGGAGATGGGCCGCATGGGCCTGTTCGGGCTGCCGTTCCCCGAGGAGTACGGCGGCATGGGCGGCGACTACCTCGCCCTCGGCATCGCCCTGGAGGAGCTGGCCCGGGTCGACTCGTCCGTGGCCATCACCCTGGAGGCGGGCGTCTCGCTGGGCGCCATGCCGGTCCATCTGTTCGGCACCGAGGAGCAGAAGCGCGAATGGCTCCCGCGGCTGTGCTCCGGCGAGATCCTCGGCGCCTTCGGCCTGACCGAGCCGGACGGCGGCTCGGACGCGGGCGCGACCCGCACGACGGCCCGCCTCGACCCCGAGACGAACGAATGGGTCATCAACGGCAGCAAGTGCTTCATCACCAACTCCGGCACGGACATCACGGGCCTGGTGACGGTCACCGCGGTCACCGGGCGCAAGCCCGACGGCAAGCCGCTGATCTCCGCGATCATCGTCCCCTCCGGCACCCCCGGCTTCACGGTCGCCGCCCCGTACTCGAAGGTCGGCTGGAACGCCTCCGACACCCGTGAGCTGTCCTTCTCGGACGTGCGCGTCCCCGCGGCCAACCTGCTCGGCGAGGAGGGCCGCGGCTACGCGCAGTTCCTGCGCATCCTGGACGAGGGCCGCATCGCCATCGCGGCGCTGGCCACGGGTCTGGCGCAGGGCTGCGTCGACGAGTCGGTCAAGTACGCCAAGGAGCGGCACGCCTTCGGACGGCCGATCGGCGCCAACCAGGCGATCCAGTTCAAGATCGCCGACATGGAGATGAAGGCGCACATGGCCCGGGTGGGCTGGCGTGACGCCGCGTCCCGTCTGGTCGCCGGCGAGCCCTTCAAGAAGGAGGCGGCGGTCGCCAAGCTCTACTCCTCCACGATCGCCGTCGACAACGCCCGTGACGCCACCCAGGTCCACGGCGGCTACGGCTTCATGAACGAGTACCCGGTGGCCCGTATGTGGCGCGACTCCAAGATCCTGGAGATCGGCGAGGGCACGAGCGAGGTCCAGCGCATGCTGATCGCCCGGGAGCTGGGGCTCACGGGCTGAACTCCGCGCACGACCGGCAGAACCGCGGCCACCGACCGGGCACCCGCCCGCCGGTGGCCGCGGCACGTCCGGCGCCTCCATGAGAGCCAACTACCGGGAGGAGAAGCCGAGTCGGACTCTCGGGGCACCCGCCCTCTGGACAACGAGTGAGGTTAGGCTAACCTACCTTCGAACTCGTCCGGCGGGTATCTGCCGCCCCGTGCCGAAAGCAGCCACACTCATGCCCAACGCCCGTGCCACCCACCTCTCCCGTCGCGGCATCCTCGCCGCGGGCGGCGCCCTCGGCCTCGGCGCCGTCCTCGCCGCCTGCGGCGACGACAACGACTCGAAAAGCGGTGGCTCGGACGCGACGAAGGCCGCCGCGAAGTCCGGCCCCTGGACGTTCGAGGACGACCGCGGCACGACCGTGAAGCTGGACAGGATGCCGGCGAACATCGTCGCCTTCACGGGTGTCGCCGCCGCCCTGTTCGACTACGGCGTCGAGGTCAAGGGTGTGTTCGGCCCGACGAAGACCAAGGACGGCAAGCCCGACGTCCAGGCCGGCGACATGGACATCAGCAAGCTGACGATCCTCGGCAACGAGTGGGGTCAGTTCAACATCGAGAAGTACGCGGGCCTGGCCCCCGACGTCCTCGTCTCGACGATGTTCGACACCGCGGGCACCCTCTGGTACGTCCCCGAGGAGTCCAAGGACAAGATCCTCAAGCTGGCCCCGAGCGTCGGCGTCTCCGTCTACGACGTCCAGATGCCGCAGCCGCTCCAGCGCATGCTCGCGCTGGCCGAGTCCCTCGGCGCCGACGTGAAGTCCGCGAAGATCACCGAGGCGAAGAAGAAGTTCGAGACGGCCGCCGAGCGGCTGCGCAAGGCCGCCAAGGCCCGCCCGGAGATCAAGGTGCTGGCCGGCAGCGCGAGCCAGGACATCTTCTACGTCTCCGGCTCGAACCTCTCCATCGACCTGGAGTACTTCAAGGCGCTGGGCGTGAACATCGTCGAGCCCTCCGCCAAGGCCCTGAAGGCGAGCGGCGGCTGGTTCGAGAACCTGAGCTGGGAGAACGTCGACAAGTACCCGGCCGACATCATCATCATGGACGACCGCACCTCGACCATCCAGCCGGCCGACATCACCGAGGCCACCTGGAAGAAGCTGCCCGCCGTCAAGGCCGGCCAGGTCATCGCCCGGACGCCCGAGCCGATCCTGTCGTACGACAAGTGCACCCCGATCCTCGACCGGCTCGCCGAGGCCATCGAGAACGCGAAGAAGGTCGCCTGACCCTCTCCAGGACCGCCTGACGCCATTTCAGGAGCTCTCATGACGACGGCCGTGGCCGCCCCGTTCCGTTTCTTCTCCCTCAGGGTCGTGACGACGGGGCGGCTCGGCCCGTCCCTGGTCCGGGTGACCTTCGCGGGGCCCGATCTGCGCGCCTTCCACTCGCTCGGGCGCGATCAGTCCCTCTCGCTGTTCCTGCCGCACCCCGGCCAGAGCGAACCCGCCGTGCCCTTCGAACGGGGCGACGGCTGGTGGCAGGGCTGGCGCGAACTGCCCGACGACGTAAGGGCGGTGATGCGCTCGTACACCCTGCGCGCACTGCGCCGTGACCCCGACGAGATCGACATCGACTTCGCCCTGCACGGCACGGAGCCGGACGCGGCCGTCCCCGCGGGGCCCGCCTCGCGCTGGGCGGCCTCGGCCCGGGCCGGCGACCGTGTCGTGCTGCTCGGACCGGCCGTCGAGGACAACCGCGCCATCCGCTTCCGGCCGCCCGCGGACACCGACCTCCTCGTCCTGTGGGGCGACGAGACGGCCGTCCCCGCCGTCTCCGCCATCCTCGAATCCCTGCCGGCCGGTCTGCGCGTCCGGGCCTGGCTGGAGGTCCACCACGCCGCCGACATCCAGGATCTGGCGACGGCGGCCGACGCCGAGATCACCTGGCTCGTACGGGACGAGCGCCCCGGCGCGGGCCCCTCGGGCTTCCCCCTGGCCCTCGACGCGCTGAGGGCCGCTCAACTCCCGCCCGCCGAGGCGCCGTACGCCTGGATCGCGGGCGAGTCCGGCTGCGTGAGGGAACTGCGCCGCCATCTCGTACGCGAACGCGGCCTCGACCGCCGCCGGGTGACCTTCGTGGGCTACTGGCGGCGCGGGCTGAGCGAGGAGCAACTGCGGGAGCAGGAAGAGTAGTTCGCCAAGACCTGGCGCGGCCTCGGGACATCCGCGGATCGAGGCGCGCCGGAGAAGACACAGGTGGGGCGGGGTCGCCGCTCGACTTAGGTTAGGCTAACCTAAGTCGGGCGTCGCGATGTCGCCCCTTCTTCTGTCCCGCTCGGACTCTCCCCCGCACGGAGGACCCCCACATGCGCTCGCACCTGCTCAACGACACCACCGCGGACCGGTATCGCCGCTCCGTGACCGAAGGCGTCGAGCGGGTGGCGGCCAGACTCGCCACCACCGACCGCCCGTTCACGGGTGTCACGGTCGACGACCTCGCTCCCCGCATCGAGCGGATCGACCTCGACAAGCCCCTGCACGACACCACGGCCGTTCTCGACGAGCTGGAAGAGGTCTATCTCCAGGACGCGATCTACTTCCACCACCCCCGCTACCTCGCCCACCTCAACTGCCCGGTCGTCATCCCCGCCGTGCTCGGCGAAGCCGTCCTGTCCGCCGTCAACTCCTCGCTGGACACGTGGGACCAGTCGGCCGGCGGCACCCTCATCGAGCGCCGGCTCATCGACTGGACCAACGAGCGGATCGGCCTCGGCCCCGCCTCCGACGGCGTGTTCACCAGCGGCGGCAGCCAGTCCAACCTCCAGGCCCTGCTGCTCGCCCGCGAGGAGGCCAAGCCCGCCGGGGAGGACCGGCAGGACGGAAAGGCCGGGGACGGCCTCGGCCGGCTGCGCGTCTTCGCCTCCGAGGTGAGCCACTTCAGCGTCAAGAAGTCGGCCAAACTCCTCGGTCTCGCCCCCGACGCCGTCGTCCCGATCCCCGTCGACCACGACAAGCGCATGCAGACCGTGGCCCTCGCCCGCGAGCTGGAGCGCTGCCGGCAGGACGGCCTCGTCCCCATGGCCGTCGTCGCCACCGCGGGCACCACCGACTTCGGCTCCATCGACCCGCTCCCCGAGATCGCCGAGCTCTGCTCGCAGTTCGGCGTCTGGATGCACGTCGACGCCGCCTACGGCTGCGGACTGCTCACCTCGCCGAAGAACCGGGACCGCATCGACGGCATCGAGCGGGCCGACTCCGTCACCGTCGACTACCACAAGTCCTTCTTCCAGCCCGTGAGTTCATCGGCCGTACTGGTCCGGGACGCCGCGACCCTGCGCCACGCCACCTACCACGCGGAGTACCTCAACCCGCGCCGCATGGTCAGCGAGCGCATCCCCAACCAGGTCGACAAGTCCCTCCAGACCACCCGCCGCTTCGACGCCCTCAAATTGTGGATGACGCTGCGCACGATGGGCGCCGACGGCATCGGCGAACTCTTCGACGAGGTCTGCGAACTGGCCGTCGAGGGCTGGAAACTGCTCGCCGCCGACCCGCGCTTCGACGTCGTCGTGGAGCCCTCGCTCTCCACCCTCGTCTACCGCTACATCCCGGCCGCCGTCACCGACCCGGCCGAGATCGACCGCGCCAACCTCTACGCCCGCAAGGCCCTGTTCGCCTCCGGCGACGCCGTCGTCGCGGGCACCAAGGTCGGCGGACGCCACTACCTGAAGTTCACCCTGCTCAACCCCGAGACCACCAAGGACGACATCGCCGCCGTCCTCGACCTGATCGCCGGCCACGCCGAGCAGTACCTGGGAGAGTCCCTTGACCGCGCTTGCTGAATCCACGGACACCACCTACGACTTCGTGGGCATCGGGCTCGGGCCCTTCAACCTCGGCCTCGCCTGCCTGACCGAGCCGATCGCCGAACTCAGCGGTGTCTTCCTGGAGTCGAAGCCCCACTTCGAGTGGCACTCCGGCATGTTCCTGGACGGGGCGCACCTCCAGACCCCGTTCATGTCGGACCTGGTCACCCTCGCCGACCCCACGTCCCCGTACTCCTTCCTCAACTACCTGAAGGAATCAGGCCGTCTGTACGCGTTCTACATCCGTGAGAACTTCTACCCGCTGCGGGTCGAGTACGACGACTACTGCCGGTGGGCCGCCGGCAAGCTGAACAACGTCCGCTTCGGGACCACGGTCACGGAGGTGACGTACGAGGACGAGCTGTACGTCGTGCGCACCGGGGCCGGCGCGGTGTTCCGTGCCCGGCGTCTGGTCCTGGGCACCGGCACCTCGCCGCACGTCCCGGACACCTGCGCGGAGCTCGGCGGCGACTTCATCCACAACTCCCGCTACATGCAGCACAAGCAGGAGCTCCAGGCCAAGGACTCGATCACCCTGGTCGGCAGTGGCCAGTCCGCCGCCGAGATCTTCTACGACCTGCTCAGCGAGATCGACGTCCACGGCTACCGGCTGAACTGGGTGACCCGCTCACCGCGCTTCTTCCCCCTCGAATACACCAAGCTCACCCTGGAGATGACCTCCCCGGAGTACATCGACTACTTCCACGCGCTGCCCGAGGCGACCCGCTACCGCCTTCAGTCGGAGCAGAAGGGCCTGTTCAAGGGCATCGACGGGGAGCTGATCGACGCGATCTTCGACCTGCTCTACCAGAAGAACCTCGGCGGTCCGGTCCCCGCCCGGCTGCTGACCAACTCCTCGCTGGAGAGCGCCCGGCGCGACCAGGGCACGTACACCCTCGGGTTCCGCCAGCAGGAGCAGGGCAAGGACTACGAACTGCGCTCGGCGGGCCTGGTGCTGGCCACCGGCTACCGCTACGCCGAGCCCGCGTTCCTCGCACCGGTCCGCGACCGGCTCCGCTACGACACCCGGGGCAACTTCGACGTGGCGCGCAACTACGCCATCGACGTCACCGGGGGCGGGATCTTCCTCCAGAACGCGGGAGTCCACACCCACTCGATCACCTCACCGGACCTCGGCATGGGTCCGTACCGCAACGCGTCCATCATCCGCGAGCTGCTCGGCACCGAGTACTACCCGGTCGAGAAGACCATCGCGTTCCAGGAGTTCACCGTTTGACGTCTCCCCGTCCCTCGGGACGGGGACTCCCACTGCTCGCGCAAAGGGCTTTCCTGCTTCATCGCCGAAGGCCCGCCCGGAGGGATTCCGTTGAGGTCCTACACCGGCTCCACAGGCCGACACCGCCCGCCCGGCGGCCAGAATGTTCTGTGCGGCATCGTGGTCCCGGTCGTGACGGCTACCGCACCCTTCACAACTCCACTCACGGACACCCAAAGCCACAACCCCACGTACGAGACCACAGGCGGAACACATCCTGCTGGATGGAAAGAAGCGGTCCACGACGACGAGCTCCCGTCCATACCAAGAACACTTGTATTCCAGCATCTCCTTGCGGGCCAGCTCTCGCTGCGCCCGTGCCAGGCGACGGGAGTCACTCCTCCCGAACCTGGGGTGGGTCACCTTTTCGCCGGTGGACAGGGTCGCGAGGCTGTGGAGTCCGACGTCGATCCCTACAGCCTCATCGGTGATCGGGTTTCGCAAGGGCTGGTCCTCGACCAGTACGCAGACGAACCAGCGCCCAGCCGCGTCACGCGACACCGTCACGGTGGTCGGCTGGGCATCCAGCGGCAATGCACGCGACCAGCGAATGTCCAACGGCGCTCTCATTTTCGCAAGGGTCAGCTCGCCATCGCGCCACCTGAAGGCGGACGCGTGTACTCCGCCGACTTTCGCGAACGCTTACGGGACTTGAAACGCGGGCGGCCGGAACGTTGTGCGAAGAAGCCGTCGAAGGCCGACTACAAGTGACGCAGAGCCTGCTGAAGCGGAACCGACGACACGTCACAAGGGTAGGAGAACTCGCCGCTCTTCTTCCATTCGGTCAGCATCGCGGAAGTCTCCGGATAACGGATCCGGCGACGTCCATCGGTCCAAGCACGACTACGGGCTTCCAGCGCCATGTTGTAGACCTTGCGTACACATCCGAAGGTCTGCTCCAACTGCTCCGCCTGGTCCGGCGTCGGATAGAAGCGGTACTTGAACGCTCGCTTGGTTCGCTGTTCCCCCACATCTCGAAAGCTAGACCACGTCCGAAATCGACAGCACAGTTTCCCGAATCCGACACCCGAACTGATGAACGCGCACGCCCTCCCCTCCACAGTAGAGAACATGCGCTCAGGGAGTTTCCAATGAGCACCAAAGCCGACCTCGGCACCTTCACCGTCCGCCCCCTCGACCCCGTCGGGGACGGCCCGCTGCTGCACCGGTGGGTGACGCATCCCAAGGCCGCGTTCTGGATGATGCAGGGGGCGAGACTGCACGACGTGGAGCGGGAGTACATGGCCATCGCGGCGAGCGATCACCATGAGGCGCTCCTCGGGCTCCTGGACGGCGAACCCGTCTTCCTGATGGAGCGCTACGACCCCCGGTGCGTCGAACTCGTCGGCCTGTACGAGCCGGAGCCGGGCGATGTCGGCATGCACTTCCTGGTCGCCCCGAGCGACACGCCCGTGCACGGCTTCACCCGGGCCGTGATCACCACGGTGATGGAGCACCTGTTCGCCGACCCGGCCGTCCGCCGCGTGGTCGTCGAGCCCGACGTGGCCAACACGGCCGTGCACGCCCTCAACGAGGCCGTCGGTTTCGTGCCCGAACGGGAGATCCAGAAGCCGGAGAAGAAGGCGCTGCTGAGCTTCTGCACCCGCGAGCGGTTCACGCGGGCGGTGGCCGCATGAGCCTCGCCGGAAGCACCGCCCACCTCTCCCCCGAACGCTGGGCCCTCGCCGGCCGGCTCCTGCTGCGCAAGGCGCTCGCCGAGTTCGCCCACGAGCGGCTGATCACCCCGCGCGGCCTGCCGGACGGCCGCTTCGAGGTCACCGGCGACGACGGGCTGACGAGCTACCGCTTCACCGCGACCCGGCACCTGCTCGACCACTGGCAGGTGTCCGCCGAGTCCATCACCCGCCACCGCGACGGCACCGAACTCCCGCTGTCGGCACTGGACTTCTTCGTCGAGTTCAAGGAATCGCTCGGCCTGAGCGACGAGATCCTGCCGGTCTACCTGGAGGAGATCTCCTCGACCCTGGCGAGCACCTGCTACAAGCTCACCAAGCCGCGGACCCCGGTCCGTGAGCTGGCAGGCGCCGGGTTCCAGGCCATCGAGACCGGTATGACCGAGGGGCACCCCTGCTTCGTCGCCAACAACGGGCGGCTCGGCTTCGGCGTGCACGAGTATCTGGCGTACGCCCCGGAGACCGCGGCCCCGGTCCGTCTGGTGTGGCTGGCCGCGCACCGCTCACGGGCCGCGTTCACGGCGGGTGTCGGCATCGCGTACGAGTCCTTCGTCCGCGACGAGCTGGGCGCCGGGACGGTCGAACGGTTCGACGCGGTGCTGCGCGAGCAGGGCCTCGACCCCGGGGACTACCTCCTCATACCCGTCCACCCCTGGCAGTGGTGGAACAAGCTGTCCGTGACGTTCGCCGCCGAGATCGCCGAGCGCCGCCTGGTCTGTCTCGGCGAGGGCGACGACGAGTATCTGGCCCAGCAGTCCATCCGGACGTTCTTCAACACGAGCAGCCCGCACAAGCACTATGTGAAGACGGCGCTGAGCGTCCTCAACATGGGCTTCATGCGCGGTCTGTCCGCCGCCTACATGGAGGCGACCCCGGCCATCAACGACTGGCTGGCCCAGCTCGTCGAGAACGACCCGGTGCTCAAGTCCACCGGCCTGTCGGTCATCCGCGAGCGGGCGGCCGTCGGCTACCGGCATCTGGAGTACGAGGCGGCCACCGACCGGTACTCCCCGTACCGCAAGATGCTGGCCGCGCTGTGGCGCGAGAGCCCGGTCCCCTCGCTCCGGGACGGCGAGTCCCTGGCGACGATGGCGTCCCTCGTCCATGTCGACCACGAGGGCGCCTCGTTCACCGGCGCGCTGATCGAGCGCTCGGGCCTGACGCCGGTGGAGTGGCTGCGCCGCTATCTGCGGGCCTACCTCACCCCGCTCCTGCACAGCTTCTACGCCTACGACCTGGCCTACATGCCGCACGGCGAGAACGTCATCCTGGTCCTGAGGGACGGGGTCGTGCGGCGGGCGGTCTACAAGGACATCGCCGAGGAGATCGTGGTCATGGACCCGCAGGCGGTGCTGCCGCCCGCGGTGGAGCGGATCCGGGTCGACGTCCCCGAGGACACGAAGCTGCTGTCGATCTTCACGGACGTCTTCGACTGCTTCTTCCGCTTCCTGGCGGCCCAGCTGGCCGAGGAGGGGATCCTCGCCGAGGAGGACTTCTGGCGGACGGTCGCCGAGTCGGTGCGCGCCTACCAGGAGGCGACGCCCGAACTGGAGGACAAGTTCCGGCAGTACGACCTGTTCGCGCCCGAGTTCGCGCTGTCCTGCCTCAACCGGCTCCAGCTGCGCGACAACCGGCAGATGGTCGACCTGGCGGATCCCTCGGGCGCCCTTCAGCTGATCGGCACCCTGAAGAACCCGCTCGCCGGGTTCTGAGCAACGGCAGGCCCTGGGGGCCGCGAAGACGGGCGGGCGCCCCGGAGACGGTCCTCCGGGGCGCCCGTCGCGCTGTGCGGCTAAGGCGCCGGCCAGGGCACCTGGGGCGAGCGGTAGTAGCCGATGCCGAGGGCGTCCCAGCGGGGCCCCTGCGCGGCGAGCCGCACCTTGTAGGTGTCCCAGTCGTGCGTCGAGGCGGGGGACCAGCCGAGCTCGGCGGCCCCGGGCAGCCTCGGGAAGGCCATGACGTCGATGTCGGCGGAGTTTCGTATCGTCTCCGTCCACAGGGGCGCCTCGACGCCCTTGACGGCGGAGGCCGGCACTCCGGGGAGATAGCTTCCCGGGTCCCAGTCGTAGGCCCGACGCACCTCCACGAGACCGGCCCAGTCCTGGCCGAGCGGGGTGTCGGCGGTGTACTTCATGTCCAGGTAGAGCCGGTCAGCGGGCGACAGCACGAGCCCGGTCCCGTTCCGCGCGGCCGCGGCGACCTGCGCCTTCTCCTGTGCGCCGGTGTCGTCGAGCCCCCAGTACTGCGCGATGGCGCCCTTCGCCGGAGCAGCCCCGGTGAGCTGGTGCCAGCCCATCACCTTCTTGCCGTACTTCGCGACGATCGGCTGGATCTTGTCCATGAAGGTCACGTAGTCGGCGTGGCTGGTGGAGTGCGCCTCGTCGCCGCCGATGTGGAGATACGCGCCGGGGGTGAGCGCGGCCAGCTCGCGGATCACGTCGTCCACGAAGGCGTACGTTTCCGGCTTGCCGACGCACAGCGAGCTGAATCCGACGTCGGTGCCGGTGTAGAGCGGCGGCGCGGTCCCGTCGCAGTTCAGTTCGGCGTACGAGGACAGGGCCGCGTTGGTGTGCCCGGGCATGTCGATCTCCGGGACGACCTCCAGATAGCGCGAGGCGGCGTAGCGGACGATCGCGCGGTAGTCGGCCTTGGTGTAGAAACCGCCCTTGCCGCCGCCGACCTCGGTGGAGCCGCCGTGGGCCGCCAGCCTCGGCCGGGAGTCGACGGCGATGCGCCAGCCCTGGTCGTCGCTCAGGTGCAGATGCAGCTTGTTGACCTTGTACAGGGCCAGTTCGTCGATGTAGCGCTCGACCTGGGCGACGGTGAAGAAGTGCCGGGAGACGTCGAGCATGGCGCCGCGGTAGGCGTAGCGCGGGGTGTCCTCGATGGTGCCGCCGGCGATCAGCCACGGTCCGTGCTGGACCGAGTCCTTCTCGACGGCGGCGGGCAGCAACTGGCGCAGGGTCTGGACGCCGTGGAACAGGCCCGCGGGCCGGCCGGCCGTGATGGTGACGCCCGAGGCGCCGCTGTGGAGGCGGTAGCCCTCCTGGCCGAGGCCCTTGCCCCCGAGCCGGAGCCGGATCGCTCCGGAGCCGTGCGCGGTGACGGGCAGCCGGTAGCCGGTGGAGGGCCGCAGGACGCCCGCGAGATACGCGCCGACCGCGCGGACCTCGGGCGAGTCATCGACGCGGATACGGGCGCCGGAGGTGATGCGGTAGGGGGATCCGCCCGGGTCGACCGAGGCGGGGGCCGGGACGACACGGCCCAGCGGAACGGCGGCGGCCTTCGTGTGCGGTGCCGCGCCGACGAGGAAGATGCCGGCCGCCGCGACGAGCAGCAGCGTGCCGAGAAGGCGGGGCGTTCTGTGGTGCTGTCTCACATGCGCTCCCTTCCGGTCAGGGCGTCCGGCGGTCGGGTCCGGCGGATGCGCCTGATTGGTCGAGACCACTCTGCCGCAAACGCGGTGGAACAATCCTCCCCATGGCGGAAATCATCCAGCGGGACGGCACGTGGATCTTCGACGGGGACGCGCTGCGACTGACCCCCGGGCGGGACAAGAACGTCAGCCTGCTGCGCCGGACCCTGGGTGAACTCAGCGTGCCACTGGGCGCGTTGGCGGGTGTCTCGCTGGAACAGGGCAGGAAGGCCGGGCGGCTCAGACTGCGGCTGCGCGACGGCGCCGACCCGCTGCTCCAGGCGACCGGCGGAAAGCTCGCGGAGCCGAACGACCCGTACCAGCTCACGGTGGAGGCCGACCGGCTCGGCGTCGCCGAGTACTTCGTGGACGAGGTCCGGGGCGCGCTGCTCCTGGACGAGGTCCCGTCCGGTCCGGTGGACGGCTATCTGCTGCCGGGCCCGGCGGTGCCGCTGTCCGCGTCCGCGGGGGACGGCACGGCGAGCTTCGACGGCGATCGCGTACGTCTGGAGTGGAACTGGAAGACGGAGGACGCGAAGTCGGCGTCGGGTGCCAGGACCCTCGCTCTCGGCGACATCACGGCCGTCGAGTGGCGGCCCGCGGCCGGGCTGGAGAACGGCTGCCTCCGGTTCACCGTGCGTGGCGGCGACACCCAGGCGCCGCCGAAGTACGACCCCAACTCCGTGGAGCTGTGGGGCTTCAAGAGGGACCCGCTGATGGCGCTGGTCGCGGCGGCCGTGCAGGCGAGGCTGCCGCATCCGGCCGCGCCCGGCGGGGTCCGGCCCGACGAGGTGCCGGCCCTGGAGACGGCTGCCCCCGCGCCGGGTCCCGAGGCCGACCACGACGCCCTCCTGCGCAGGCTGCGCGAACTGGGCGAGCTGCACAAGGAGGGCGTCCTGACGGACGAGGAGTTCACCCTGGCCAAGCAGGCGGTCCTCAAACGCCTTTAGGGCCTGGCGGGGTTACTTGGCCCGGCGCGCGATCGTGAAGCGGTCGACCTCGGCGCCGGTCTCGGCGATGCCGCGGACCGTCAGGGTGGCCAGGCGTCCCTTCGGGGCGGGCTGGACGTCGACGCGCAGGAACGAGTAGTTCAGGTAGCGCACGCGCGACCAGGTGACGGTCTCGTTCTGCTTGCCGTCCTTGAGGTTGACGAAGGAGGCGACGGACTCGACCTCGTTCTCCTTGCCCTCGTAGGACTCCGGAGCCGTGAACGCGTAGAGGCTGCGGCCGGCGGCGCCCGCCGTCACGTACACGACCCCCTCGGTCTCCGTGTACGCCGTGCCGCCGATCGGCAGCTTCTTGGTGACCGCGTTCGCCTTGATGACGTCCGTGCGCTCGTACTGGTGGTTGTGGCCGTTGATCACCAGGTCGACGCTGTACTTCTCGAACAGCGGCACCCACTCCTGTCGCACGCCCCCCTCCGAGGCGTGCGCCGTGGAGGTGCAGTACGCGCAGTGGTGGAAGAAGATCACGACGAAGTCGATGTCCTTCGAGGCGCGGTACTTCTTGAGCTGGGCCTCCAGCCACTTGGTCTGGGTGCCGCCGGAGATGCCGAGGTTGGCCGGGATCTCGAAGGAGATGTCGTTGGCGTCCAGCGAGATGATCGCCGTGTTGCCGTGGACGAAGGAGTAGACGCCGGGCAGGTTGGCCTTGTCGGGGCCGTTGTCCGGAAGCGTCCAGCGGGCCTCCTCGCCGCCGTAGCCGTTGGGCGAGTACCAGGCCTCCATGTCGTGGTTGCCGTACGCCGGCATCCACGGCACCTGCTTGGCGACCGTCTCGGTCTGGGCGAGGAACTGGTCCCAGATGCGCGAGTCGAAGCCGGTGTCGGCGGTCTTGCCCTGGCCCGCCGGGTCCGCGTACGCGATGTCGCCCGCGTGCAGGTGGAAGGACGGGTTCTGGGCGAGCAGCAGGGCGTCGTTGGCGAGGCCGTGGTAGCCGACGCCCTCGTCGCCGAAGGCGGTGAAGGTGAAGGGCTCGGCGTGCGCGGGCGCGGTGGTGAAGGTGCCGAGCGTGCCGAGGAGGCGGGGCTCGGCCGGGTCGAAGCCGGCGTGGCCGACGCCGTAGTAGTAGGTCTTGCCGGGGCGCAGGTGGGTGAGCTTGGCGTGCAGGTAGTACTGGGTGTGGTCGCCGCTCGCGCCCACGCCCGCCGGGGTGTAGAGGGTGCGTACCTCGGCCTCGATCTTGCGCGAGAGGTCCCAGGGGTGGGCGCCGATGCGGATGTAGGGCTTGCTGACCGCGGTCGGCACCTGCCAGGAGACGGTCATCTCGGTGCGCGGGTCGTTGCCGAAGGCGAGGTGGCGGCCGAAGGGGGCGACGAGCGCGCCCTCGACCTTCTGCGCGGAGGCCGGGGCGGCCGTCCGCTGTGCCGGGGCGGCGGCCTGTGCGACGCCGGGCACGAAGGCCCCGCCCGCGACGGCGCCGATGGTCACGGCGCCGCCTCTGATCATGTTGCGCCGCGAGAATCTGGCGCGCAGGTACTCATGCTGCTCGGCCATGGTCATCTTCTCGGCGAGCTGCTCGGGTACGCCCATGCGTGGAGTGTCCATGGACCCAAAAGTTGCCCTCGGCAATCGACGAGACGCAAGACGCCGCATGGACAACTTGTAAACAGCGGCCCATAAGAGTTTCAACACCCCCTTGCCCGATATCGGGCAGGATTCTTGCGAAACGTCTTGGCGTGCTCCAGGATCAACGGGTGCACGACGAACTCGTTGATCATTTGACGCGGTCGACCCCTCTGAACAAGGGCGAGGCACTGCGGGTGGTCCAGGACGTTCTCGCCTACTTCGACGAGACCGCCCAGGAGTTCGTCCGCCGCCGCCACCGCGAGCTCCAGGCCCAGGGCCTGGTGAACGCGTCGATCTTCGAGCGGATCGAGGCGGACCTGAAATATCGCGCGGTCGCGCCGCCGGAGTTCACGCTCAGGCAGCTGCGCCGCATCGTTTACGGCTGAGGGAAATCACCTGTATGTGTGGAATCGTCGGATACATCGGCAGGCGTGATGTGACCCCGCTGCTCCTCGAAGGCCTTCAGCGCCTGGAGTACCGCGGCTACGACTCGGCGGGCATAGTCGTGACCTCGCCCAAGTCGGCCGGCCTGAAGATGGTCAAGGCGAAGGGCCGCGTGCGCGACCTGGAGGCGAAGGTCCCCAAGCGTTTCGCCGGCACCACCGGCATCGCCCACACCCGCTGGGCCACGCACGGCGCCCCCTCCGACGTGAACGCGCACCCCCACATGTCGGCCGACAACAAGGTCGCGGTCGTCCACAACGGCATCATCGACAACGCCTCCGACCTGCGCAAGAAGCTTGAGGCCGACGGCGTCGAGTTCCTCTCCGAGACCGACACCGAGGTGCTCACCCACCTGGTCGCCCGCTCCCAGCAGGAGAAGCTGGAGGACAAGGTCCGCGAGGCGGTGCGGGTCATAGAGGGCACCTACGGCATCGCGGTGATGCACGCCGACTTCCCCGACCGCATCGTGGTGGCCCGCAACGGCTCCCCCGTCGTGCTCGGCATCGGCGAGAAGGAGATGTTCGTCGCCTCGGACATCGCCGCGCTGGTCACCCACACCCGCCAGATAGTCACGCTGGACGACGGCGAGATGGCCACGCTCAAGGCCGACGACTTCCGGACGTACACCACCGAGGGCACCCGGACGACGTCCGAGCCGACCACCGTCGAGTGGGAGGCCGCCTCGTACGACATGGGCGGCCACGACACGTACATGCACAAGGAGATCCACGAGCAGGTCGAGGCCGTGGACCGGGTGCTGCGCGGCCGGATCGACGACCGGTTCTCGACCGTCCACCTCGGCGGTCTGAACCTGGACGCCCGTGACGCGCGCGCCGTGCGCCGCGTGAAGATCCTCGGCTGCGGCACCTCGTACCACGCGGGCATGATCGGCGCCCAGATGATCGAGGAGCTGGCCCGCATCCCCGCGGACGCCGAGCCGGCCTCCGAGTTCCGCTACCGCAACGCGGTCGTCGACCCCGACACCCTGTACATCGCGGTCTCCCAGTCCGGTGAGACGTACGACGTGCTGGCCGCCGTGCAGGAGCTCAAGCGCAAGGGCGCGCGGGTGCTCGGCGTGGTCAACGTCGTCGGCTCCGCGATCGCCCGCGAGGCGGACGGCGGCATGTACGTGCACGCGGGCCCCGAGGTCTGTGTCGTCTCCACGAAGTGCTTCACCAACACCACCGTCGCCTTCGCGCTGCTCGCCCTGCACCTCGGCCGCACCCGCGACCTCTCGGTGCGCGACGGCAAGCGGATCATCGAGGGCCTGCGCAGGCTCCCCGCCCAGATCGCCGAGATCCTGGAGCAGGAGGACGAGATCAAGAAGCTGGCCGAGCAGTACGCCGAGGCCCGCTCGATGCTCTTCATCGGCCGCGTCCGGGGCTACCCGGTGGCCCGTGAGGCCTCGCTGAAGCTCAAGGAGGTCTCGTACATCCACGCCGAGGCGTACCCGGCCTCCGAGCTCAAGCACGGTCCGCTGGCGCTCATCGAGCCGGCGCTCCCCACGGTCGCGATCGTCCCCGACGACGACCTGCTGGAGAAGAACCGCGCCGCCCTGGAGGAGATCAAGGCCCGCAGTGGCCAGATCCTCGCCGTCGCGCACCGGCACCAGGAGAAGGCCGACCAGACGATCCTCGTCCCGAAGAACGAGGACGAGCTCGACCCGATCCTGATGGGCATCCCGCTCCAGCTCCTCGCCTACCACACGGCGCTGGCGCTCGGCCGGGACATCGACAAGCCGCGCAACCTCGCCAAGTCGGTCACCGTCGAGTAGTCACCACCGGGCGGACCACGGGCCGGTGGTCCGCCCGCCCGTCCCCGCGTCGCGCAAGTCCCTTGCCGGCGGCCGGACATGAACGGTCCCCGTGCGCACCACCCGCGCACGGGGATCGTTCTTCGAGGGGCCGGAGTCGCCCAATGCTCCGGCCCGGCGCCGGGGTCAGCCGGTGGCCGTCACCCCCCGGCCGGCGGCGCGTCGCGGAAGTGCGGTGGGCCAGTGGGCGAGGGCCGCGGTCGCCGCGTACCAGGCGACGGCGCCGGCCGCGACGCCGAACCAGCCGCCGGCCTTGCCCAGGCCGCCGCTGTCCGCGAAGCGGCCGACGGCGAGAAGCAGCAGGGAGACGAAGAACAGGCCGTAAGTGGCTTGGCCGAGGGTGTCCCCGCCCGCGAGAGCGAGCGAGAGCACGACGAGCGCGAAGAGCAGCAGGAAGAGTCCCGCCGCGTTGTCGGAGACCTGGCTCCCGGCCGAGACGGCCCAGGTGAACCAGAGGGCGCCGAGTCCGGTGAAGGCGGTGCCGCTTGCCGTGTCACGGTCGCGGAAGGCGACCAGACCGGCGACGAAGAGCGCTACTCCGCCTACGTAATGGGCCAGTGACACGGCATCGGCCGCCGTCACCCCGTCGATCAGGCCGGTGTACCCGAGGCCGAAAGCCAGCAGGGTCACACCCAGCGCGAGTCTTCCCACGATCGTGGTGGTGCTTCCCGCAGAGACGTCGTTGTCCACGGCGGGCTCCCTTCATGCCTGTGCAGTTGTGCTGCGCCGTACCGGTCGCCGCGTAGGACCGGCGACCGGATATATGCCCTTCACAAAGGCACAAACACCTCTACGCGCCAGTAGGTTCACGCACCGCACGGACCGTGCCGGCAGGGGCGACCGGGACGGACGGGGCGTCAGGGGATGACGATGACGGGGCGCTTGGCGCGCTTGGCGAGCCGCCCGGCGACCGAGCCGAAGATGCGCCCGACGATGCCGTGCGTGGAGCCCACGACTATCGCGTCCGCCTCGTACTCCCGGCCCACTTCCTCGAGTTCGTGGCAGATGTCACCGCCGCGCTCGACAAGGATCCAGGGCACCTCGGAGAGGTACTCGGCGCAGGCGAGTTCAAGGCCCAGCACCTCGGTGCGGTGGTCGGGGACGTCCACGAAGACGGGCGGCTCGCAGCCCGCCCACACCGTGGTGGGCAGCCGGTTGGCCACATGCACGATGATCAGGCCGGAGCCCGAGCGGTGGGCCATGCCGATCGCGTAGGCGAGAGCGCGCTCGCTGGACGTCGAGCCGTCGAAACCGACGACGACGCCGTGCTTGAAAGCGGGATCGCAGGACTGGCGGGGTTCTTCCGCCGCCAGGGGCTCGGCCGCCGTGGGATCGGCGAGCGGGCGCTTGCGGTCCGCGGGATCGAAGAATTCGTGACCGGCCATGGGTGTCTCGGCGTTTGGATCCTCGTGGTGGGGACGACAACGAACGGCAGAGCTGTGTCTGGGAAACATCTTCCCAACCCCATACCCCCAAGGGTACGGCGGCACGCCTCCTCTGCCCAGATCCCGCGCGCCTTACGCGGCATTCCAGGGAGCATGCACGAGAGGGTGCCCGTAACGCAATGGTTGCTGCCCCGTACAGGCGGTTTGCGCAAGGCTCCGCGTGAATTTGCAGCGGACCCCGGGAACGGGGCGTTCCGCCGCCCGACGGGATCACGCGGCCCCCGTTCGGGCGGGCGCCCCACCGGCCGGGCAGTGACCGGCGGGTCGAACGCGCGTTGAACCGGTGACGGCCGCCACGCCGAGGGCACGCCGAGGAGAACACGCGCCGTGGAGCGCACGGAGAACACCGGAGCATCAGGGAGCCGCACGTGTCCGGACCCGACACCGCCCCCGGGTCCTCCGTACCCTCCGCCCCCTCCGTCCCACCGGCTCGCCGCGCTCCCTCCTCCCGGCCCGCCGCGCCCTCCCCCACGCTCCCGGGGCC
The DNA here is from genome assembly GCF_055559015.1 of Streptomyces sp. NPDC024698. Taxonomy (NCBI): domain Bacteria; kingdom Bacillati; phylum Actinomycetota; class Actinomycetes; order Kitasatosporales; family Streptomycetaceae; genus Streptomyces; species Streptomyces sp. NPDC024698. Next base: position 807,818 of record NZ_JBVHLK010000001.1, read on the forward strand.
ACGCTCCGGATCGCGATCGGGAACACGCTCCGCCTCACGCGCCCCGGCGCCTCCCGCGGTGGACACGGTGACCGATGTCATCCGCTGGGCGGCCTTCAGCTGCGTCCTGGTCCCGGCGGTCCTCCTCTGGTACGGCGATTCGCTCGCCGGCGCGGCCGGTACGGCCCTCGGGCTCGCGGCCCTGACCGGGGTCTGCGTGATCCTGTTGCGGCGGTGCGAGCGCGGGGCGGCGTTCCTGGCCGGTGAGCGGCGGGACACGGCGCGTCCGCCCGCGCGGCGGCACGCTCCGCAGCGGCGCGGACGGCATGGCAGGACCGGCCCGGGGAACACGGGAAACGCCCGGGCGGCGGGACGCGCGAGCGGAGCGGAGCCGCGGGTCGGCCCATGGGGCGCGAGCGGCACGGGAGTTCACCGAGGCGCACGTCACAGTGCGGGGAACAAGCGGGTCGACTGACCGGTTTGCGCGTACACCTACGCTTCTTTTCAGCCAACTTCCGGTAGTGGCGCATCCCTTGCTCGAACGACCCCCCAACCCCCGTTCGACCTGCACCTAAAGGGGTACGGCGGGCGCACGCACCCTACGTGGATTGGCCACTGCCACAAGGCGCACTTCCCTGCGGCGCCCACGAGTGCAACGCTTCGTGATCGAATGCTTCACGCCAAGTTGCCATGTCGACATTCTGCGGAGTACCGAACTGGTCACCTTGGCGCCACGGGACACAGTAGATTCGATCTTGTCTTACGGCGGGGGAACTCGTGCAGGACCGAGGGGAAACGTGCAGGAGCGACACGACCGAGGAGCCGCGACCACCGAGGGGGGCTTAGCAGGATGAGCCACGACTCCACTGCCGCGCCGGAAACCGCGGCCCGGAAGCTGTCCGGGCGACGCCGCAAGGAGATCGTCGCGGTGCTGCTGTTCAGCGGCGGCCCCATTTTCGAGAGTTCCATACCGCTGTCGGTGTTCGGGATTGACCGCCAGGACGCCGGCGTGCCGCGCTACCGCCTTATTGGTGTGTGCCGGCGAGGAAGGCCCGCTGCGGACCACAGGGGGCCTGGAACTCACAGCACCACATGGCCTGGAAGCGATCTCCAGGGCCGGCACGGTCGTCGTGCCCGCCTGGCGGTCGATCACCTCGCCACCACCGGAGGAGGCACTCGACGCACTGCGCCGTGCCCATGAGGAAGGCGCCCGCATAGTCGGGCTGTGCACCGGCGCCTTCGTGCTCGCCGCGGCCGGCTTACTGGACGGCCGTCCGGCGACCACCCACTGGATGTACGCCCCGACGCTGGCCAAGCGCTATCCGTCGGTGCACGTCGACCCGCGCGAGCTCTTCGTGGACGACGGCGACGTCCTGACATCGGCGGGTACGGCGGCCGGAATCGATCTCTGTCTGCACATCGTGCGGACGGACCACGGGAACGAGGCGGCCGGCGCGCTCGCCCGGCGTCTGGTGGTCCCGCCGCGGCGCAGCGGAGGCCAGGAGCGCTATCTCGACCGGTCGCTGCCGGAGGAGATCGGCGCCGACCCCCTCGCGGAGGTCGTCGCCTGGGCGCTGGAGCATCTCCACGAGCAGTTCGACGTCGAGACGCTGGCGGCTCGCGCCTACATGAGCCGCCGCACCTTCGACCGCCGGTTCCGCTCGCTGACCGGAAGCGCTCCGCTCCAGTGGCTGATCACTCAGCGTGTGCTTCAGGCACAGCGTCTCCTGGAGACGTCCGACTACTCGGTGGACGAGGTCGCGGGCCGCTGCGGCTTCCGTTCCCCGGTCGCGCTGCGGGGCCACTTCCGGCGGCAGCTGGGCTCGTCCCCGGCCGCCTACCGGGCGGCGTACCGCGCCCGCAGGCCGCAGACCGACCGGTCTCCGGATCCGGACGGCCCGTCGGGCCCGCTCGGACCGCCGCCGTCCCTGCACCAGGAGCACTCGGGCCCGGTCCCGATGCAGACCCGGCGCACCGCGGCGGCCGGCGCCCTGGGCGCGGCGGCGTCGCTCTCCGCGGAGGCGATGCGGGAACGGGCGGAGCTGTACGCCGCGGGCAGGCCGAGCCTGCCCGGACAGCGCAGCGCGCCGTAGTCGGGCGGCGGAAGAACGCGGGGCCCGCACCTTCGGGTGCGGGCCTCTTCGCATGCGGGCCCGCTCCCGGCGCGATCCGCCGCCCCGGCGGGGCGCACGGGCGGGTCCGCCGGAGGGGGCGGGCCGTAGGGTGAGACACATGAACGATCGCATGGTGTGGATCGACTGCGAGATGACCGGACTCTCGCTGTCGGATGACGCGCTCATCGAAGTGGCCGCGCTGGTCACCGACTCTGAGCTGAACGTGCTCGGCGAAGGGGTGGACATCGTGATCCGCCCGCCGGACGCCGCCCTGGAGACGATGCCGGACGTGGTGCGCCGGATGCACACGGCCTCCGGCCTGCTGGAGGAGCTCGCCGGGGGTACCACCCTGGCGGACGCCGAGGAGCAGGTCCTCTCCTATGTACGTGAGCACGTCAAGGAGCCGGGCAAGGCCCCGCTCTGCGGGAACTCCGTCGGCACGGACCGCGGCTTCCTGCTGCGCGACATGTCGACGCTGGAGGGCTACCTCCACTACCGGATCGTGGATGTCTCCTCCGTGAAGGAGCTGGCCCGCCGCTGGTATCCCCGGGCGTACTTCAACAGTCCGGAGAAGAACGGCAACCACCGCGCGCTGGCCGACATCCGCGAGTCCATCGCCGAGCTCCGCTACTACCGCGAGGCGATCTTCGTCCCGCAGCCCGGCCCCGACTCGGACACGGCCCGCACCATCGCGGCCAAGCACGTCCTGCCCGTCGAATAGGCCTTTGACGGGGCCCTGCTGGGCCCCGGAAAAAGGTGTGCGCGAGCACCCCTCCGAACCCTGTACACTTTTTCTCGGCCGGTCAGGGAAGTCCCGAAGACCGGACATGGTGGGTGTAGCTCAGTTGGTAGAGCACCTGGTTGTGGTCCAGGTGGCCGCGGGTTCAAGTCCCGTCACTCACCCTGAGTGATCAGCCGGTGACCTGGTGAACAGGTCACCGGCTGATTGCGTTCCCGGGCCCTGCGGCCCGTACGCTCCCCCTCGTGTCCCACGCCATCGAACCTTCCGTCACGACCCGGCTCGAACTCCTCCCGCTGAACGTCGGGCACGCCGAGGAGATGGCCGCGGTCCTCTCGGATCCGGCGCTGCACACGTTCATCGGCGGAGAGCCGGACACCCCGGAGTCACTGCGCGCCCGGTACGGACGCCTGGCCGCGGGCTCGCCCGATCCCGCCGTCCTGTGGTGCAACTGGGTCCTGCGGGAGCGTACGACGGGAGCACTGGTGGGGACGGTCCAGGCGACCGTCTCGGCCGGGACCGCGGAGGTCGCCTGGGTCGTGGGCACGCCCTGGCAGGGGCGGGGGTACGCGACGGAGGCCGCGAGGTGGCTCGTGGCGCGGGTGATCGAGGAGTTCCGGGTCCGCGCCGTCGTGGCCCATGTGCACCCCGCCCACCACGCGTCGGCCGCCGTCGCCGCGGCGGCGGGACTCACCGCGACCGACGAGCTCCAGGACGACGAGATCCGCTGGGAACTGACGACACGACCGTGACGTGACCCGACCCGGCCCCCGCGAGGCCGCCCCCGGACGTCGACGGCCGCTCCGCGGTGGGTGCCGGCCTCAGGACGAGGCCCGCACCACCAGTTCCGCGGGCAGCACCAGCTGGCGCTTCTCCAGGCCACGGGAGGCCGCGGGGCGGCGGTCCGCGATCTCGCCGAGGAGCAGGTCGATCATGGCCCGGCCCATCTCCACGATGGGCTGGCGGACGCTGGTCAGGGGCGGGTCCATGTGACGGGCTATGGCGGAGTCGTCGTAGCCGATGAGTGCCACGTCGTCCGGGATGCGCCGGCCGCGCTCGCGCAGCACCTGACGGGCACCCGCCGCCATGACGTCGGAACCGGCGAACACCGCGTCGAGGTCCGGGAAGCGCTCAAGGAGCAGGGTCATCGCCCGCCGCCCTCCCTCCTCGGTGAAGTCGCCGGGGACGATCAGGCGTTCGTCCACCTCGCGGCCCGCGTCCCGCAGGCCCTGGCGGTAGCCGTCGACGCGCCGCTGGGCGCCGTAGACGTCCATCCGGCCGGCGAGGTGGCCGATTCTGGCGCGTCCCCGGGAGACGAGGTGTTCCACGGCGGCGCGCCCGCCGCCGTAGTTGTCCGAGTCCACCGAGGGAAGCGTCTCCTCGGCCGAGCGGCGGCCGCTGATCACGGCCGGGATCTCCAGCTGGGAGAGCAGATCGGGGAGCGGGTCGTCGGCGTGCACCGAGACCAGCAGGACCCCGTCCACGCGGTGAGCCGCCAGATACTGGGCCAGGCGCTGCCGCTCCCGGTCGCTGCCCGCGAATATCAGCAGCAACTGCATCTCGGTCTCGGAGAGTTCGGCCCCGACACCGCGCAGCATGTCCGAGAAGTACGGTTCCGCGAAGAAGCGGGTCTCCGGTTCGGGGACGACCAGGGCGATGGCGTCCGTGCGGTTGGCCGCGAGCGCGCGGGCCGCCGTGTTCGGGACGTAGCCGAGTTCCGCGACCGCCGCCTCGACCGCGGCCCGGGTCGTGTCGCTGACCCTCGGGGAACCGTTGATCACCCGGGAGACCGTGCCACGGCCCACTCCCGCGCGCGCGGCCACCTCTTCGAGGGTCGGCCGCCCACCGCTGCGGCCCCGCGCTCCGTGGACTGCCATGGCCTCCGCCTCCCGTTGAAACCAAGTTGGCCTGGAATCTAACAGCCTCGTCCGGCGAGACTCGCGTCGCTGGGCCGCAGCCCAGGAGCCGTCACCGTGCCGGACGCGCACCTTGGGGCGCCCGGCGGGCCGTGAGACGCTTCCGGCCATGTGGCGGAATGACATCTTCAGCTAACAGGCCGATAACTGAAGGCATCTCTCCGCTCTCCCACCCTTGACACCCCCGCCCGAACCAGCGACTCTTCAACACATCACTGGTGGGAGCGCTCCCACAGTACCTGACACATACACAACCCGCACGTTCCCCGCCCGAGCCGCAGCGAGAAACAACGGGCGCCACCAATGCAGTTGGCCGGGGGGTCGGCACGTCAGGCAACAGGAGGACGCAATGCGTACGAGTACCCGCCGGTCCCGCAGAATGGCGGCCATAGCGGCTGTCGCGGCGATGACCGCAGGGCTGCTGGCCGGCTGCTCCAAGGACTCGAACGACGGCTCGTCGGACTCGAACGGCGGAGGCGGCGGCAAGACGCAGCTGACCATCGGCACGTTCGGGGTGTTCGGCTACAAGGAAGCCGGTCTCTACGACGAGTACATGAAGCTGCACCCGAACATCTCGATCAAGGAGAACGTCACCACTCGTACCGACGTCTACTGGCCCAAGACGCTCACCCGGCTCCAGGCCGGCTCCGGCACCGACGACATCCAGGCGATCGAGGTCGGCAACATCACCGAGGCCGTCCAGACCCAGGCCGACAAGTTCGTCGACCTCGGCAAGGACGTCGACAAGTCGCAGTGGCTGCCCTGGAAGACCGCCCAGGCCACCACCAAGGACGGCAAGACGATCGGGCTCGGCACCGACATCGGCCCGATGGCGATCTGTTACCGCAAGGACCTGTTCGCGAAGGCCGGTCTGGAGACGGACCGCACCAAGCTCGCCGAGCAGTGGAAGGGCGACTGGTCCAAGTACGTCGCCGTCGGCAAGGACTACATGAAGAAGGCGCCCAGCGGCACCAAGTTCGTGGACTCCGCCTCCTCGGTGTACAACGCGGCCCTCGGCGGCGAGAGCGAGCGGTACTACGACAAGGACGGCAACGTCATCTGGGACAAGTCCACGGGCGTGAAGAAGTCCTGGAACGCCGCGATGGCCGTGGCGACCAGCAACATGTCGGCGAAGCTCAAGCAGTTCGACCCGACGTGGGACCAGGGCTTCGCCAAGGGCTCGTTCGCGACCGTGGCCTGCCCCGCGTGGATGATCGGCTACATCGAGCAGAAGTCCGGTGACTCGGGCAAGGGCAAGTGGGACGTGGCGGCCGCGCCGACCGCGGCCAACTGGGGCGGTTCGTTCATCGGTGTCCCGGTGGCGGGCAAGCACCAGAAGGAAGCCGTCGCGCTGGCCAAGTGGCTGACCGCGCCCGAGCAGCAGGCGAAGGTCTTCGCCAAGCAGGCGAGCTTCCCGTCGACCCCGGCGGCGTACGCGAACCTGAAGCCGGCCGCCGACACCACGGCCTACTTCTCCGACGCGCCGATCACGCAGATCTTCGGCGACTCGGCGAAGACCATCCCGGTCCAGTACTTCGGGACCAAGGACCAGCCGATCGGCACCGCGATCACGGACGTCGGCATCCTCCAGGTCGAGCAGAAGGGCAAGACCCCCGACCAGGGCTGGAACGCGGCAAAGGCTGAGATCAAGGACGTGCTCGGCCAGTGACCAGCCCCAAGCAGGCTCTCGCGCATCCCGCGACGAGCGCCGACGCCGCGCCCGGCTCACAGCCGGGCGCGGCCCGGGGCGCTCAGGGACGCGGTACGCCGCCGCAGGACCCGGGTTCCTGGCGCAGCCGGCTGTACCGCTGGGACATGAAGGCGTCCCCGTACGCATTCATCGCCCCCTTCTTCATCATCTTCGGAGCCTTCGGACTCGTACCGCTGCTCTACACGGCGTGGTACTCGCTGCACAATGTGCAGCTGTCCGGGCTCGACCACCAGACCTGGGCGGGTCTGGACAACTACAAGAATCTGCTGTCCTCGGAGTTCTTCTGGAACGCCCTGGAGAACACGTTCAGCATCGGCGTCATCTCCACGGTCCCGCAGCTGCTCATGGCCCTCGGCATCGCCCACCTGCTCAACTACCGGCTGCGCGGCTCGACCGTGTGGCGGGTCGTGATGCTCACCCCGTACGCCACCTCGGTGGCCGCGGCGACGCTGGTCTTCACGCTGCTGTACTCGTGGGACGGCGGCATGGTCAACTGGCTGCTGCACTTCGTCGGGGTCCATCCGATCAACTGGCGCGAGTCGGACTGGGGTTCCCAGTTCGCCGTCTCCTCGATCGTGATCTGGCGGTGGACCGGCTACAACGCGCTGATCTACCTCGCCGCGATGCAGGCGATCCCCACGGACCTGTACGAGTCGGCCGCGCTCGACGGTGCCGGCCGCTGGCAGCAGTTCCGCCACGTGACGATCCCCATGCTGCGGCCGACGATCCTGTTCACGGTGGTCGTGTCCACGATCGGGGCGACCCAGCTGTTCGGTGAACCGCTCCTGTTCGGCGGCGTCAGCGGCTCCAAGGGCGGCTCCGCGCACCAGTACCAGACGCTCGGCCTCTACATGTACGACCAGGGCTGGGGCATCGGCAACCTCGGCAAGGCCTCGGCGATCGCATGGACGATGTTCCTCATCCTGCTGATCATCGCCGCGATCAACCTGCTGATCACCCGACGGCTGAGGAAAACCCAATGACCACGACTGAACTGACTGTCACGCCGAAGGACGCGAAGCCGGTCCCGGACAAGCGCGAGCCCGGACGCCGCCGGGTGCTCGGCGCGGGCAAGCAGCTGCACGCGGGTCCGGTCACCTATGTCGTCCTGATCGTCTTCGCGCTGGTCTCGCTCGCTCCGCTGGTCTGGACGGCCATCGCCGCCTCCCGCAACAACACGCGGCTGGCGCAGTCGCCGCCGCCGCTGTGGTTCGGCGGGAACCTGTTCTCGAACCTCCAGGCCGCCTGGGAGCAGGCCGGGCTCGGCACAGCGATGGTCAACTCCACGATCGTCGCCGGGACCATCACCCTCGGCACGGTCGTGTTCTCCACGCTCGCCGGCTTCGCCTTCGCCAAGCTGCGGTTCAGGTTCTCCGGACTCCTGCTGCTGCTCACCATCGGCACGATGATGATCCCGCCGCAGCTGGCCGTCGTACCGCTGTATCTGTGGATGAGCGACCTGGGGTGGTCCAACCAGCTCCAGACGGTCATCCTGCCCACCCTGGTGAGCGCCTTCGGCACCTTCTTCATGCGCCAGTACCTGGTGCAGGCACTGCCCTCCGAGCTGATCGAGGCGGCACGGGTGGACGGCGCGAACAGTCTGCGCGTGGTCTGGCACGTCGTCTTCCCGGCGGCGCGGCCGGCGATGGCCGTGCTCGGCCTGCTGACGTTCGTGATGGCCTGGAACGACTTCCTGTGGCCGATCATCGCCCTGAACCAGCAGGAGCCGACCGTGCAGGTCGCGCTCAACTCGCTGGGCACCGGCTACATCCCCGACCAGGCCGTCATCATGGCGGGCGCGCTGCTCGGCACCCTGCCGCTGCTCATCGCCTTCCTCCTGTTCGGCAAGCAGATCGTGGGCGGGATCATGCAGGGCGCGATCAAGGGCTGACCGCCCCCTCGGGGGCCGGGTCGGCGCCGCCTCGGCCCCTCAGTGCCGCCTCTTCACGTGACCACCTCCAACCTGTCGGTCTTCACGACCCCCTTGGGAGCGCTTCCATGCCTGAGTCCGCAACACCCGTGAGTTTCCCTCCGGCCTTCCTCTGGGGTGCGGCGACCTCCGCCTACCAGATCGAGGGCGCGGTGCAGGAGGACGGCCGAACGCCGTCCATCTGGGACACCTTCAGCCATACACCGGGCAAGACGGCCGGCGGCGAGCACGGTGACATCGCTGTCGACCACTATCACCGCTACCGCGACGACGTGGCCCTGATGGCGGACCTCGGCCTCGGCGCGTACCGCTTCTCCGTCTCCTGGTCGCGGGTGCAGCCCACCGGCCGGGGCCCCGCCGTCCAGCGCGGCCTGGACTTCTACCGGCGTCTGGTCGACGAGCTGCTGTCGAAGGGCATCAAGCCGGCCGTCACCCTCTACCACTGGGACCTGCCGCAGGAGCTGGAGGACACGGGCGGCTGGCCCGAGCGGGAGACCGCGCTGCGTTTCGCCGAGTACGCGCAGATCGTGGGCGAGGCGCTGGGTGACCGCGTCGAGCAGTGGATCACGCTGAACGAGCCCTGGTGCAGCGCCTTCCTGGGCTACGGCTCGGGGGTGCACGCCCCCGGCCGCACGGACCCGGCGGCGGCGCTGCGCGCGGCGCACCATCTGAACCTGGCGCACGGGCTCGGCACGTCGGCGCTCCGCTCCGTGATGCCCTCCCGCAACTCGGTCGCGGTGAGCCTCAACTCCTGCCCGGTGCGGCCGGTTTCGCAGGACCCGGCGGACCTGGACGCGGCCCAGCGGATCGACGACCTGGCCAACGGCGTCTTCCACGGCCCGATGCTGCACGGCGCCTACCCCCAGACCCTGTTCGCCGCGACCCGGTCGATCACCGACTGGTCGTACGTCCAGGACGGCGATCTCGTTCTGATCCACCAGCCGTTGGACGCCCTCGGCCTCAACTACTACACGCCGACGCTGGTCTCGGCCGCCGCCGCGACCGCGGACGGTCCGCGCGCGGACGGCCACGGCTCCAGCGCGCACTCCCCCTGGCCGGGCGCGGACGACGTCATGTTCCACCAGACGCCGGGCGACCGTACGGAGATGGGCTGGACGATCGACCCGACGGGGCTGCACGAGCTGATCATGCGCTACACCCGTGAGGCCCCCGGCCTGCCGCTGTACATCACGGAGAACGGCGCGGCCTACGACGACAAGCCGGACCCGGAGGGCCGTGTCCACGACCCCGAGCGCATCGCCTACCTGCACGGGCACCTGTCCGCCGTGCACCGCGCGATCGCCGACGGGGCGGACGTCCGCGGCTACTACCTGTGGTCCCTGCTGGACAACTTCGAGTGGGCCTACGGCTACGAGAAGCGCTTCGGCGCGGTCTACGTCGACTACACGACCCAGGTCCGCACCCCGAAGTCCAGCGCCCACTGGTACGCCGAGGCGGCCCGCAGCGGGACGCTGGCGCCGGTGACGCCCGCCGAGTAGGCGGTGTGAGAAAGGGCCTGGGCCCTGTCCGGACGATCACCGGACAGGGCCCAGGCCCTTCGCGTCGCCGCGCCGCCCCGGCCGGGTGGGGGGTGGAAGGTGGAGAAGTCCGGCCGGGGCGCGCAACCCCCGTTTCGCGATGGCTACTTGAAAGCGGCGAAGGCCTTGGAGAAGGCGCTGTCGCTCTGGACGATGGAGCTGCACGTGGCGTCCGCGGTGTTCTTGGCACCGCCGGCGCACTGCTTGTCACGGGCGGCGGACCACATCGAGAGGCCGCCGATGCCCTTGGACTGGGCGAAGGCCACGAGCTGCGAGGCGTCGTCGACCTTGAAGATCTCCGAGGACACGTCGTTGACGCCGATCATCGGGGTGATGGCGACCGTCTTCCACGCGGCGCCGTCGGAGAGGCCGAGGACGCTCTTGATCTGCGCCTGGGTGGCCGTGGCGGCCTGCTGCGCGAGGTCGCCCATGTCACCGTTGAAGGCCGGGCCGTAGTCCATCGCCATGATGTTCACGGCGTTGATCTTCACGCCGTTGGACTTGGCGTCGGCGAGCAGGTTCACGCCGTCCTGGGTGAGGCCCTGGGGCAGGACCGGCAGGGTGAACGACACGTCCAGGCCCGGGTGCTGCTGCTGGAGCTTGGCGATGGCCTGCGCCCGCTTGGTGTTGGCGGCCGTGTTGGGCAGCGCGCCGCCCTCGACGTCGAAGTCGACCTTCGTGAGCTTGTAGGCGTCGACGGCCTTGCCGTACGCCGCCGCCAGCGCGTCGGCCGAGGAGCAGGTGGTGGCCAGCTCCGAGCCGGAGGCCCCGCCGAAGGAGACCCGGACGTCACCGCCCTTGGCGCGCAGCGCGCCGATCTGCGCGGCCACCGCGTCGCCGGCCAGGTCGCTCACGCCGCCCCACTTCGGGGTGCAGCCTCCGCCGTCGGTGACGAACGCGAGGTTGTAGTTCTTCACGCCGGTGGAGTCGGCCGCCTTGAGCAGGTCGAAGGCCGGGAAGAGGGAGGTGTCGACGTAGGGCGCGAAGCCCGCGGTCGTCGTGGTGCCGCTGCCCGAGGTCTGCGTGGGGGTCGGGGTGGCCGTGGCGGTCGCGGTGGCCGTCGGCTTCGGGGTGGCGGTCGCGGTCGGGGTGGGCGCGGTCGTCGGGGTCGCGGTCTGCGTGGGGCGGCCGCTCGGCTCGGGCGTCGCTCCGTCGTCCACCGAACACTTGGTGCCGTCGATGACACAGCCGGTCGGGTTCGCGGTGCCGTTCACGACGAAGCCGACGGTGACGGACTCGCCGGCCGCCAGGCCGTCCTTGTCCCAGGACGGGGGCGTCACGGTGACGTGCTGTCCGCTCACCGAGGAGGTCGCGTCCCACAGCGAACTGAGCTTGGAGCCCGCGGGCAGGTCGAACTCCAGCTTCCAGTCCGGCTTCCGCTGGCCGGTGTCGTTGGAGACGACGTACTGCGCGGTGTATCCCGTGGACCACTCGCTGGTTTTGGTGTACGCGGCGCCGACGCTCGACGCGTTCGCGATGCCGGTGAACAGGAGGGCACCTCCGCCGGCCACGGCCGCCGCGACGATGCCGCCTATCGCCTTGTTCCTGCCACTGACCTTGCGCCGGTGCGTGCTGCTCATCGCGTGTGCCTGCCTTCGCGGATTCACGGGGGTTCGCTGGGGTCGCCCCAGGGGGTGCGGGCACCACGCTAGCGATGCGGAATCGGTCAAACCGCTTGATCCGGACGCAGGTTGAGGATCTTAGGGTCCGCTTAAGGAAGCCATCGGGACCCGTTAAAGGTCGAGACCAATGCGGGCGATTTGGCGGCCTCCACAGCCTCACCACAGCGGACGGTACTCGGGGCGCGGCGGGTGCGGCACCGTCCGGTGTCGGTCGTGCGGTTCGCGCGGTGTGGGGTGCCGTCCGGTGTCGGGCGTGCGGTTCGCGCGGTGTGGGGTGCCGTCCGGTGTCGGTCGTGCGGTTCGCGCGGTGTGCGGCACCGTCCGGTGTCGGGCGTGCGGTTCGCGCGCTGTGGGGTGCCGGCCCGGTTGAGGGCCGAGGGGCGCCCCTGGGGTGTCAGTTCACGGCTGCGCCGCGTCTGCGGCGGCGCACGCTGCCGCGGTGGCCGCTGCGGACCGGGGCCCTGCCGTCCAGCTGGATCCAGATGCGCACCTCGGTCCCGCCCAGCACGGAGGAACCGATCCGTACGTCCCCGCCCGTCGACTCCGCGAGGCGTCGCACGATGTCGAGGCCGAGGCCCGTGGACCCGTCGTTGCCCGAGCCCTGCCCGCGTGCCATCGCGGCCTCCGGATCGACGATCCCGGCGCCCGCGTCCGACACCAGCACGATCACGGCGTCCTCGGCGTTGTGCACGTCGACCGCGAAGGCCGTGCCCTCGGGGGTGTGGCGGAAGACGTTGCCGAGGAGGGCGTCGAGCGCGGCGGCGAGGTCGGCGCGGGCCACGGGTATGCGGCACGGCCGGTCCACGCCGGCCACCCGCACCTTGCGTCCCTCGTCCTCGGCGAGCGCCGACCAGAAGTCCATGCGCTCCCGCACGACCTCGGACGCGTCGCACCCCGCCCCGGCGCCGATCGCCGCGGTCTGCGGCTTGGCCTCCCGGGCGGTCCTGATGATCGTGTCGACCTCGCGCTCCAGCTGCTCGACGGCGGTCCGGGTCTGCTCGGCGGCCGGTCCGTCGCCGAGCGACGCGGTGTTGAGCCGGAGCACGGTCAGCGGTGTCCGCAGCCGGTGCGAGAGGTCGGCGGCGAGCTCCCTCTCGTTGGCGAGCAGCTGGACGACCTGATCGGCCATGGAGTTGAACGCGACGGCGGCCAGCCTCAGTTCGGTCGGCCCCTCCTCGGGCACGCGGGAGCCCAGCTTCCCCTCGCCCAGTTCGTGCGCGCTCTCGGCCAGGCGCTGCGCCGGCTGAACCATCCGCACACCGAGCCGGTCGGCGACCGCGACGGAGCCGATGACGAGGGCGACACCGACCGCGGCGAGGACCGCCCAGGCCGTGCCGACGCCGTTGCTGACCTCGGTCTCGGGGACGTACACCTCGATGACCGCGATCTCGCCGGTGCTCAGCGCGATGGGCTGGAGCAGCGCGGAGCCGCCGGGGACGTCCGTGGTGGAGGCCCGGCCGAGCCGCCGGGTCATGGCGACGTCCTTGCCGACGGCACGCTGCTTGCCGATCTCGACCGCCGGCTTGCCGTCCCCCGCGGGGATGTGCACGGCTATCCCCGCGTCCGAGCCGGCCGAGGCGACGACGCGCTCCAGCTCGTCCCGCTCGGTGGTGATGGAGAGCGCGGGGGCGATGGCGGCGGCCTGCCGTTCGGCGTTCGAGAACGCCCGGTCGCGCGCCATCTCCTTGATCACCAGGCCGAGCGGGACCGCGAAGGCGACGACGACCATGGTCGTCACCGCGACGCACACCTTGACCAGTGCCCACCTCACAGCGGCCGCTCCGTTCTCGGCGGTTCCAGCTTCACGCCGACGCCCCGGAGGGTGTGCAGATAGCGCGGCCGGGCCGCCGTCTCCCCCAACTTCCTGCGCAGCCAGGAGAGATGGACGTCTATGGTCTGGTCGTCGCCGTAGGCCTGCTGCCAGACCTCGGCGAGGAGTTCCCTGCGGGGCACGACGACTCCCGGGCGCCCGGCCAGGAAGGCGAGCAGGTCGAACTCGCGCCGGGTCAGGTCGAGTCGTACGCCGTCCAGTTCGGCCTGGCGGCGGAGCGGGTCGATGGCGAGTCCGCCGACCCTGATGACCGTGGACACGGGGGCCTCGCCCACGGTGGTGCGTGCGCGGCGCAGGACCGCGGCCATGCGCGCGGACAGGTGCTCGACCGAGAACGGCTTGGTCAGATAGTCGTCGGCACCGGCGTTCAGCAGCCGGACGATCTCCGTCTCGTCGTCCCGGGCGGTGGCGATGATCACCGGGACGTCGGTGATCCCGCGCAGCATCTTCAGGGCCTCGGACCCGTCGAGGTCGGGCAGTCCGAGGTCGAGGATCACCACGTCGAAGGGGAAATGGGCGACCTCGCGCAGCGCCTCAAGGGCGGTGCCGACACTGCGCACGATGTGCGCGGCCTCGGTCAGATGCCGGATGAGCGCCGAGCGTACGAACTGGTCGTCCTCGACGACGAGCACACTTGCCATGGGCGGCACCGTACGCCATCCGGGGGTGGCCGTCCGGCGCCTGTGGACAACCCCCATCAGGCACTTGTGGACAATCCCGGCCCGTCCGGCGCGAGCGTTCGCGTTCTTGGCAGGGCCGGGAGACACCCGTGGTGCTCGTGGTGCAGTATGGCCGCGATGCGCAGAGGACTCGTACACGTACTCGCGTGGTCGCTCGCCACGGGCGCGGCGGTCACGCTGTCGTGGTGGGGTGTCCACACCGTCATGACGGGGACGGCCTACGACCCGCCGCGGGCGCTGCCCATCACGGTGGCGGGCGCGACGGCGAAGGAGACGGAGCCTCTGGCGTCCTCGACGCGGCGGGCCGCGTCCCCCAAGAGCTCCCCCGGCAGACCGTCCGCGAGCCCGAAGCCGAGCGCGGCGCCCTCGAACTCCGCGTCGGCGGGCGGCAGTCCGTCACCGGCCGCGACGGCCCCACCGGCCTCGCCGAGCTCGTCCGGGCAGGTCAAGAGCTACGACTCGGACGGCGGCCGGGTGGTCTTCGACATCGCCGCCACGTACGGGACGCTGGTGTCGGCGACGCCCAACACCGGCTGGTCGATGCAGGTGTGGAAGACCGAGACGTGGATCCGCGTGGAGTTCAGCTCGGGCGCCGACCGGGTGTCGGTGTTCTGCGACTGGCACGACGGGCCTCCGCACGTGGACATCGGGACGTACTGAGCCGCGTACCGGCCCGACGGGCCCGGCGGGCCCCGCCCGGTGAGAAGCCCCTCGGCCGGAGCGTGCTGACGCCGGGTCAGCGGAAGACGGACGGCGGGGGCGCCGGTGACGCGACCGCCACCGCGTCCGTGACCGGTGCGGCTCCGCCCGTGAAGTCCAGGAGCCCCCTGCCGTGTTCGACCCGGGCGGGATGCGGGTCGGAGGCCGCGCGGCGCGTCAGTTCGGCGACGGGCAGCGGCCGGCCGGAGGCGACGAGGACGGCGTTGCCGAAGCGCTTGCCGCGCAGCACCGTCGGGTCGGCGACCAGGGCGAGTTCGGGGAAGACGGCGGCGACGGTGGCGATCTGGCCCCGGAGATGGGCGAGCGGGGGGCCGTCGGCGAGGTTCGCGGCGTAGACCCCGGAGTCCTTCAGGGTCCGGCGGACCTCCGTGACGAACTCGGTGGACGTCAGATGGGCCGGTGTGCGCGCTCCGCTGAAGACGTCCGCGATGACCAGGTCGGCCCAGCCGTCGGACACCTTGGCGAGACCTTCCCTGGCGTCCACCGAACGCACCCTGATCCGGGCGTTCGGGTCCAGCGGCAGTTCGCGGCGCACCAGTTGGACGAGGGCCGCGTCGCGTTCGACCACCTGCTGGGTGGACCGGGGGCGGGTGGCGGCCGTGTAGCGGGCCAGGCCGAAGGCGCCGCCGCCGAGGTGGACGACCTGCACGGGCTTGCCGGCCGGGGCGAGGAGGTCGATGACATGTCCGAGGCGGCGCTGGTACTCGAAGCTCAGGTACGTGGGGTCGTCGAGGTCGACATGGGACTGCGGGGCTCCGTCGATGAGCAGGGTCCAGGCGCGCGCCCGGTCCCGGTCGGGCAGCAGCTCGGCGAGCCCTCCGTCGACGGCTTCGACGACCGCCTCGGCGCCGCCCTGCCCGCGCCGGCCACCCCGTCCGGTGTCGCGGCCGTCGTCCGCCCGCTGATTCCTCGCCCGTCCCATCCGCCCATTATCGGGGCGCGGGGGCGGGTCGGCTCAGCGGCCGGTGGCGGGAGCGCCCGGCGCGCTCACCGGCAGCCGTCCGCGGCCTCGATCAGGCGCGCGGCCTCGCCCAGCGCGGCCCGCAGGACCGCCGGATCGGTCGCGAGGTCCGCGTCGCCCGGCGGGAGCAGCCAGTCCGATCCCTCCACGGGGGGCTCGGGGGCCGGTCTCAGACCGCGGCCGTCGGTCTGCGTACAGGTGCTGCCCGGCATGTCCCAGGCGTCGGCGGTGCCGGGCGGCACCAGGAAGCCGAGGGTGTCGCCGCCGCCGTCGTGCAGGACGGGCCCCACGAGGTCGGCCGCGCCCCGGCGCAGGATGTCCACCGCTTCCAACCCCTGACGGGCCGGGACCGTCACCAGGTCGCACGCCGCGACCGGCCCCAGCGGTACGACGCACTCCGGGGACGGCCTGTGCTGCGCGGCCGACGGCGGCGTACGGAACTCGGTGCTCTGCGTGATCTGCATCCCGGCCTCCAACGGAACCCCTCCTCATGACGAGTGGGTCGGGAGTTCGGGCGGCTCCCGGTCCGCACGGTTCAACGCGCCAGGACGTCAACGGCTACGGCGAAACTCCGCCACAAAGGATGGCAGTTCATGGCAGATCAGGGATGAGATATCCGGTTTGTAGCCAAACCCAGCGTGGTGGCGTTGTCACACCAGGTACGTTCTTGCCCGCCGGACGCAGGGCACCTACCGGGCACAACCCGGTCAACTCGGTCCCGTTTCCGGCGTGGTTCGACGGTTCGCAAGAGAGGGCCCGGCCATGGCGTCGTCATCGGTGACCTCGTCCCCGTCCCCCCGGCCTGCACGGCCGAATCTCGCCTTCCGGCGGTTGCGCGGTCAGCGCTCCCCGGGCGAGTTCGCCGCGCTGGTGCGGAGGGCCGCGCGAGAGATCGGCGAGAGGGTCAGCTGCGACGCGCGCTACATCGGGCGCGTCGAGGCGGGCGAGATCCGCTGTCCCAACTACGCGTACGAGCGGGTGTTCCTGCACATGTTTCCCGGCCGCACGCTGACCGACCTCGGGTTCACGCCCCGCTCATGGGTACGCGGACGCGGGGCGCGCGACCCGGGTGAGCCGCCCCTCACGCACTCCACGAACCCTCCACACGCCCCGCATGAGACGGGCGGGGCGCACGAGACGTATGAGACACCGGGTCCGCTCCACGTCCCGGCCCCGTACGGCACGCGCACCGCGCACCACACGGACAGCCCGCACGATCCGCACAGCACGCACGATCCGTACGATCCGCACCACTCGTGGGATCCGTACGACCCGTACGACAAACGCGATCAGAACCACGAGGAGAGCGACGTGCAGCGTCGCGCATTCATGACCGGAGGCACCGCCACCGTGGCGGCGGCCTCGCTGGGACCCTTCGCGGTCGCCTTCGGCGGCAGCGCCGCGGCCTGCGAACGACGCGTCCACCGGGCGGGTACGTCCGAGGCGGGCGCCCTCGAAGAGGCCGTCCGCAGGATCAGGCTGCTCGACGACAGACACGGGGCCGACGGGCTCTACCGGCGGGCCGCGACACCCCTGCGCACCGCCTACGAGCTGCTCGACGCGGGCACCACCCGGCAGACGACCGCCGACCGGCTGTACTCAGGGGCGGGCGAACTGGCCATCTCGGTGGGCTGGCTGGCCCACGACTCCGGGCGCTTCGACGACGCGCGCTCGCACTACGCGGAGGCTCTCGCGACCGCCCGGATGGCGGGCGACGCCGGCCTGGAGGCCCACGCCTTCTGCAACACCGCGTTCCTCGCCCGCGACGCGGGGCGCCCGCGCGAGGCCGTCCGCGCGGCCCAGGCGGCCCAGCGCGCCGCACGCCCCCTCGGGTCCTCCCGGCTGCTCTCCCTGCTCGCGCTGCGCGAGGCGGGCGGCTGGGCCGGGCTCGCCGACCGCCGGGGCTGCGAGCAGTCAATGGCCCGCGCCCAGGCCCTCTACGGACGCGGCCCCGCGGAGACCGACCCCGAGTGGATGACCTTCTACGGAGAGGCCGAGCTGGAGGGTCTTGAGGCGCAGTGCTGGTCGACGCTGGGCGACTGGACCCGGGCCGCCCGCCACGCGCGCCGTGCCGCCCATCTCCAGGACCCGCACTTCACCCGCAACATCGCCCTCTACACCGCCGAGCTCGCCGACGACCTGGCCCGCGGCGGCCGCCCCGACGAGGCCGCCGTCGCCGGTCTGCGCGTCCTGGACCTGCTGAACGAGGTCCAGTCCTCCCGCATCCAGACCATGCTGGCGGGAACCGCCCGCGTCCTGCTCCCGCACCGCAGGGCCTCGGGCGTCTCGGCGTTCCTCGACCGCCACGCGAGCCTGCCCCGCACGGCGTGAGGGACGGCGGGGGCGCCCGTCAGGCGCTCAGGTGCCCGCAGTCGTTCCACACCTCGATCGCCGGCTCCCCGTAGGCCCAGCCCAGCACCGACAGCGAGGTCGGGTTGAGGCGGACGCGCGCCGCGAAGTCCAGCGGAAGGCCCAGCCAGCGGGCGCCTATGGAACGCAGGATGTGCCCATGGGCGAAGACCAGCAGATCGCGGTCCTCGGAGCGGGCCCGGGTCACGACCTCGTCCGCGCGCGCGGTGACCTGCTCCAGCGTCTCCCCCTCGGGAACCCCGTCGCGCCAGATGAACCAGCCGGGCCTGATGTCCTGGATCTCGGCCGGGGTCATGCCCTCGTAGGCGCCGTAGTCCCACTCCATGAGCGCGTCCCAGGTGCTCGCCCGGTCCGCGAAACCGGCGAGCTCGCACGTGTCGCTCGCGCGCGAGAGCGGGCTGGTGAGCACCTCGGCCCCGGACAGCGTGTCGAACGGTGGCCGGTGCAGGCGCTCGCCGAGCAGCTTGGCGCCGCGCCGTCCCTCCTCCAGGAGCGGGATGTCCGTCCTGCCGGTGTGCTTTCCGGACAGCGACCATGCGGTCTGTCCGTGCCGGGCCAGCAGGATGCGCGGTGCCATGACGAGGAGCCTTTCCGGGACGGCGGCACGAATGAGAGGGTCGGCTCACTCGTGGACGACTGAGGAGTGGGTCACTCCATCATCGCTCACCCCGGCTGCGGGCAACCCGGGGGGCGATCTCCGCGTCCTTGAGATCCGGGGCGCCCCTCCGGGGCATTCCAGCGCACCGTAAAATCCCCGGGTGGCCACGGACCGCCTGGTCACCACGAGCAGCTGGGCACGAGCAGATGGGGGAGGGCGATCGGATGCCGCAGACCGATGCACCGCGTACCGAAGCGGCACCGCGCGCCCGGTGGACCGCACTGCGCGGGTCCGCCGCGTCGGGGTTCCGTCCGCGCTGGTGGACCGAGGTCCCGCTGATCGTCCTGGTGTACGCGGTGTACACCGCGGGCCGGCTGCTCGCCCGTGGCGACACGAGCGGCGCGACGGATCACGGCCTGGAGATACTCCGGATCGAGAAGGTCCTGCACCTCAACGCCGAACACCCGCTGAACCGGCTGTTCACCCGGGAGGCCTGGCTGGGCATACCCGCCGACTTCTGGTACGCCTCGCTGCACTACGTGGTCACGCCCGCGATCCTGATATGGCTGTTCCGCTCCCGGACCGTGCGCTACCGCGCGGCCCGCACCTGGCTGATGACCTCCACGCTCATCGGTTTGATCGGCTTCACCCTGCTGCCGACCTGCCCGCCCCGGCTGCTGGCGCCCGAGCACGGCTTCGTCGACACGATGGCCCAGTACAGCGGTTACGGCTGGTGGGGCGCCGAGGCGAGCGCCCCGCGCGGCATGGGCGGCATGACCAACCAGTACGCGGCGATGCCGAGCCTGCACGTGGGCTGGGCGCTGTGGTGCGGAGTGATGCTGTGGCGTCACGGCCGTACCCCGGCGGCCAAGGTCGCCGGCGTCGTCTATCCGCTGTTCACCACGATCGTCGTGATGGGCACCGCCAACCACTACTTCCTGGACGCCGTCGCGGGCGTCGCGGTGATGGGGACAGGACTGCTGCTGACCCCGTTCGTGACGCGGGCGGCGAACCGTCTGCGGACCCTGCTGAAGGTCCGTGCCCCGTGGGTCCCGGGTGTCTCCGGGGGCGAGGGTTCCGCGATTGTCAGTGCGGGGTGCCAGACTTCCACGGGTGAACGAATTCCCCGACAGCGCGAGTCCCGAACCGGGCCGGGAGCCGAGCCGGGTGCCGCTCCCACGGACGCGGGGGACAGCGCTGCGACAGCAGCTCGCTGAGCTGCGCGGTCCGGACACCGCACCCAAGGCGCTGGACGCGCGCGCCCTCGCGGCGCTGGCCGCGAACCCCGGGTGCGACCGGCGCGCCCTGCTGGACGGCGTGGGCGTCGACAAGGCGGGACTGGCCGACGCGATCGGCTCGCCGTCCGCGTTCGGGATGTCGCAGTTCGCCTTCATGCGGGGCAACGCGTTCGAGGCGCGGGTCAAGGCGGACGGCGGGGCCGAGCTGCTGCGGCTGGTGCACGAGAAGCTGGACCCGGGTGCCGGGGCTCCGGGCGCCGGTGCCGTGCCCGACCTGTCCGCGATCGGTCCCGAGGGGCGCACGGCCCGTACGGAACTGGCGCTGCGGGAGGCCACCGGGGCGGGGGCCTGGACCCTGCTCGACCACCCGATGCTCGCCCTGGACGTCGCCGGCTCCCCCGCCTTCCTGGAACCCGACGCCGTGGTCGTGCACCCCGACGGCGGCTGGACCGTCGTCGAGATCAAGTCGTTCCCGATGCTCGACGGTTCGGCCGACCCGGCCAAGGTGGGCGCCGCCGCCCGGCAGTCCGCCGTGTACGTCCTGGCCCTGGAGGAGGTCGCGGCCCGCCTCGATCCCGCTCCCCGGGTCCACCACCGGATCCTGCTGGTCTGCCCGAAGGACTTCTCCAACCTCCCGGCCGCCTGCGCGGTCGACGTGCGCAAGCAGCGCGCGGTCACCCGCCGCCAGCTCGCCCGGCTCACCCGCGTCGAGGACATCGCCGCCGCTCTCCCCGAGGGCCTCTGCTTCGCCCCCGGCCTGCCCGCCGAGGAACTGATCACGGCCGTCGAGGCGGTCCCCGCGACCTACGCCCCCGAGTGCCTTGCCGCCTGCGAACTGGCCTTCCACTGCCGGGCCCGCTCGCGCGCGGCGGGCGCGGTGACCTCGCTCGGCCGCTCCCTGCGCGCGGAACTGGGCGGTCTGACGACCGTCCCGGACGTCCTGGCCGCGGCCCACGGCAGCGCGGGCGACCCCGGGGACCCCGCCGTCGCGGCCCTCAGAAGAGCGGCCACGCTGCGCGCGGAGGCCCTGAACGGCACGTCCGCGCGGCCCGCCGCCGCGGTGGCGGAGGCGCGGGTACCGGCCACGATGCCGGCACGGACCGGCGCACCCGGCGTGGCCGCCCCAGGCGTCGTGGACGGTCGGGAGGCGGGCGTATGTCTCTGATCACCGCTCTCGCCCGGCTGGAGGCCGTCGACAGCGGCCGGGCGCAGCCTGCCGCGACCGTGCTCCACCGCCATCTGTCCGAACGGCCGCTGGTGTTCGTGCCGCTGACCACCGCGGGCGAGGCGGGAGCCCCGCTCGGCGCGCTGGTCGGCACGGACCGGGACGCTCCCCGGCTGCTGGTCGTGCCGCAGCCCCGCGACCGCGACCTGCGCTTCGCGTTCCTCGCCGAACTGGCGGACGTCGTCCTGCCCTACCTCGACGCGTACGCGGACGTGGTCGAGGCGGCCGAGCGCAGCGAGACCGACCCGGAGACCGGCAAGCGCGTCAAGGTCGAGGTCGAACTGTGCTCCGACGCGCCGCAGTTGATCGTGCCGGGCCGGGCCGGCATCGAGTTCGTCCGGCTCCTCGGGCGTTCCACCCGCTTTCGGCGCACCGCCGAGCAGGATCCCGAGACACCGCATCCCGCGCCGCCCCGGGTGCCGCTGTCCGGGCGCTGGCTGACCCACTTCGGGGAGCGCGCCCGGGTGCCGGGCTCCGCCCTGCTCCTCGCCCTCACCGATGTGCTGTCCCGGCACTGGGCCACCGGGCAGAGCAGTCTTGAGGACCAGCATCTGGGCGCGCTGCTGGCCTGGATCGATCCGCCGGAGGGCGAGCCGGGCGCCGAGGCGGCGGTACGGGCCGAGCTCCAGCGGGACGCGCGCGGCCAGCTCGTGTGCCCGCCCGCGGGACCGGCCACGGACCCCGCCTTCGACAACCAGCTGCTGGCCCCGGCGATCGAGCGCTACGACCGCGCGCGTACGGCGTTCGCGGCTGCCGAGGACGGTATCGAGGCGGACGACCGGCTCGGTGAACTCACCGCGGCGGAGCGGGAGATCCGCGCACTCGTCGCGAGTGTCACCCGGCCCACCTGGGACGCGGTCTGGCGCGGGCTCGACCTGCTGCGGGCGCTGCCCGAGGGGGCGCACGCCGCCGACCGGTGGACCCGTGACCGCTGGTCGTTCACCGGCCACCGCGACCGGGTGGTGGCGGGCGAACCCCCGCAGCCGCGCCGCGACGACGCGGTCACCGCCGCGAACAAGCTGGCCACGCGCGAGCGGGAGCAGGCCAGGTTGGAGGCGCAGGAGGCCCTGGACGACCCGCTGGTCATGGCCGGCCGGCGGCTCGCCGGAGAGGCGTTCGCCGGAGAGGTCACCGAGGTGGTGATGGCGTACAGCGAGGGCAAGCGGCCCAGTCCCCGCCCACTGGTGACCGTCCGCACGGACGACCGCCCGCATCTGGGGGAACGGGCCAGGGTGTACCGCTCGCTGGGCGGGAAGCCGCAGGCGGCCGAGTTCGTGGGGCTCGACGACGAGGGCGCCCTGGTGCTGCGGATCGTCGACAAGATGGGGCGCGGCAGGGAACCCGAGGCGGGGTCCGTGCCGGAGAAGGGCGAGGCCGTCTGCTTCACCCTCTTCGAGCACGAGCAGCGCGGCGGCGCCAAGCTGCCCGACCCGGAGGAGACGCCGTGGACGCACGGAGGGCCGCCGGGTGAACCGGACGCCCTGCCGCTGCCGGACCCGGTGACCGAGGAGGACGTCCTGTGACCGCCGTCTTCGACCCGGGCGCCGAGGCGGCCCGCGCCACCGACGCGATCCTGCGCGACACCCTGCACGGCACCGACCGCGGAGTGGTGGTCGACTCCCCGCCGGGGGCCGGCAAGTCGACGCTCGTCGTCCGCGCCGCCCTCGAACTGGCTTCCGCGGGGCGCCCGTTGATGGTCATCGCGCAGACGAACGCGCAGGTGGACGACCTGGTGCTGCGGATCGCGGAGAAGGAACCGGGCCTGCCCGTCGGGCGGCTGCACAGCAGCGACTCCGACCCGTACGACAAGGCCCTCGACGGCCTGGACCAGGTCCGCAAGTCCACGAAGGCGGCGGACCTCGCGGGCCTGGACGTCGTCGTCTCGACCGCCGCGAAGTGGGCCCACGTCAAGGGCGTCGAGCCCTGGCGCCACGCCATCGTGGACGAGGCGTACCAAATGCGCTCGGACGCGCTGCTCGCCGTCGCCGGGCTCTTCGAACGGGCGCTGTTCGTGGGCGACCCCGGGCAGTTGGACCCGTTCGCGATCGTCGGTGCGGAGCAGTGGGCGGGACTCTCCTACGATCCGTCCGCGTCCGCGGTGAGCACGCTGCTCGCGCACAATCCCCAACTGCCGCAGCACCGGCTGCCGGTGTCCTGGCGGCTGCCCGCGTCGGCCGCGCCCCTGGTCTCGGGCGCCTTCTACCCGTACACACCGTTCCGCAGCGGCACCGGGCACGGCGACCGTCGGCTGAACTTCGGTGTCCCGTCGGACGGTTCGGGCACGGACCGGGTCATCGACGAGGCGGCCGAGTCCGGTTGGGGCCTGCTGGAGCTGCCGGCCCGGCACACCCCGCGGACGGACCCGGAGGCGGTCCGGGCGGTCGCCGGGATCGTACGGCGACTGCTGGACCGGGGTGGCTCGGCCACGTCGGAGCGGGCGGAGGAGCCGGTGCCGCTGACGGCCGACCGGATCGCGGTGGGCACGGCGCACCGCGACCAGGCCGCGGCCGTACGGGCGGCGCTGGCCGTTCTCGGCGTCGCGGACGTCACCGTGGACACGGCGAACCGGCTCCAGGGAAGGGAGTTCGACGTCACGGTCGTCCTGCACCCGCTGTCGGGGCGGCCCGACGCCACGGCCTTCCATCTGGAGACCGGACGTCTGTGCGTGCTCGCCTCCCGGCACCGGCACGCGTGCATCGTGATCTGCCGGGAAGGAATCACGGAGTTGCTGGACGACCACCCGTCGACCGAGCCCGTACAGCTGGGGGTGACCGTGAAGTTTCCGGATGGCTGGGAGGCCAATCATTCGGTGCTGTCGCATCTGGCGGAGCACCGAGTCGCCTGGCGGCCCTGAACCACGCTCCGGCGGCCCCCGAACCGTCACGGTCCTGGCCCGCAGGGGTGTACTCGACCTTCAAAGCTCTGTGCTCGACCTTTCAAGCTCTGTGCTCGACCCTTCGGGCTCCGCGCTCGGCCCTTCGGGCCCACTTGCGCGGGCGCGAGACAATGGACGGTGGCCCTTTTCCGAGAGGGGCCCCGAACCGTACGAGGAGGAGAAGACATGGCGGAGCCCACGCCGCGTCGGAACGAACCGCGGCTTCGCCCCGCGCCCCTGCTCTTCGAGCCCGCCGAGGCCGCCGGGGATCCGGAGCATTTCTTCGACCTGGAGTCGATCGACGATCCGCGCGCACTGCTCGACCGGTCCACGGAGCTGGCCCAGGCGTTTCGCGCCGCCGCCGACCGGGCCGTCGAGTTCCAGGCCATCGCGGCCGCGCAGCTCGCCGATCCGCGCCGTTTCGACCGGCTGACCACCGCCTCGATCGCCGAGCGGGCCGAGTGGACCGAGGACTACGCGAAGAAGATGGTCGAGTTCGGCCAGGAGTTGCTGCGGGGTGCGGAGGGGACCGGACACGGTCACGGGGTGACGGACACGCTCTGAGGTGGGGGACCGGGGCCGGGACGGCCGGTCTCACCCCGTCCACGCTCTGGCATATGCCAGCCGGGCAAGATACTCCACCTCACCCCCGCCTGTCCCGATTTCCGGCAACCCTCCGGAGCGGGGCGCTCACCACCGGTAGATGTATGCGGCATGAGCAGCACACGGAACCCGTCGAGCAGCAGCCCGCACAGCCCCGGAGCGATGGCGCCCGAGCGGCTGGACGTCTCGGGCGTCACGGCCGAGGGCGCCGCCTGGCTCGCCTCGGCGGGAGCGTATCCGCGCAGCACGCTCGCCCTGTGGCGCGAACGGCCCGACGCCCCGGTCGTCCTGCTCTGCGGCAGCGCGTTCGACGTCGTCAGCGCCTCCGCACTGTTCGGGCGGCGGATGCTCGACCGGCTCTGGGACGAGGGGCCGGGCTCGGGGCCGGTGGCGGCCTATCGCGGACGGATCCTGCTGTTCGCCGCGCCCGGCACCGCCCAGCGGCTCCCCTCGCTCATGGAGTGGGAGGAGTGGGGCGCGGGCGCCGCACTCGGAGGCGAGGGCCGCACGGGGCGCGAGGGCACCGTGGAGTGCGGTGAGCACCCCGGGGCCACCGGAACCAGGGGCGCCGGAACCGGTGAGACGGCCGGAACCGGACGGGCGGTGGCCGACGGGACGGTCGGAGCCGAGGCCGTCGGGTACGGCGGGCGCCCGGGGCGGTGCCGGGAGGTGCCGCCGCTTCTCTGCCACGGCACGGGCGACGCGGTCACCGTGCCGCCGCTGCGCCCCGGGACGGGCGGACCGGAGGCCGTCCGGGCCGAATCCCGCTGGCTGGTCGCCCCCGACACACGGCTGCCCTGGCTTCCCGGCCCCGAGGTTCTGCTCTGGGCGGCCGTACGGGCGGCCCGTGCGGCGGCCTCGGCGGCGGTACGGATATCGATTTTTCCTCGCGCCGATCAGGATGCTAAGGTCTACGACGTCAGCAGGCGCCGCTAGCTCAGTTGGTTAGAGCAGCTGACTCTTAATCAGCGGGTCCGGGGTTCGAGTCCCTGGCGGCGCACGCCAACGAGAGCGGGATGTTTCGCGGAAACGCGAACGTCCCGCTCTCGTCGTTTTCGGCCCCTCACCCCCGTGACCCGCTCGCCGCCCTTCGGGCACCCGGGCCGCGGGAAGGGTCACCGCTCAGCCCGTCGTGATCCTCACGGTCCAGGAACCCGAGGCCGTCCGGTCCTCCACCTGGATCCTGACGTTCGCGCCCGGCACCTTGAAGGTCTCGCCGAGGCGCACGGGGGCGTCCGCGAGCGGCGGGTACACCGAGTCCTCCCAGCAGGCCTCGGTGCGGGGGTGGGCGTCGAGGACCTGGATGGGACCGTTGCCGGACTCGGTCCCGCTGCGGACCCGGTAGACGAGGACGCCCTGCTCGCACGTCGAACTGTCGTTGCCCCCCGATCCGCGCGCCTCCAGGGCGATCGCGCTGTCCGGGCCCGTGGGCACCACCGCCAGCTTGGTGCCCCGGCCGGCCCCGAAGGGCTGCGAACCGGGCGGAGCCGCCACGCCCACCGCACTGGAGCCCACCGCGCCGGAGCCCACCGCACTGGAGCCCACCGCGCCGGAGCCCACCGCACTGGAGCCCTCCGCGCCGGAGGACGTGCGTCGCGCGCCCGCGGCACGCGAGGTCGTCCGCAGCGCGCCGGAGGGCACTCGCGGCCCCTGCCAGCCCGCCTCCCTCTCACGCGCCCCACGTGCCCCGCTCGACCCACCCGCCTTGGTCGACCCGTTCGACCCGTTCGACGAAGCCGACTCGCCCGCCCCGGAAGCCCCGTTCGACGCGCCCGACACACCCGACCCGTTCGACGCGCCCGACCCCGCCGCCTCCGACACCCCCGGGCGCCCCGCCGGCGTCCCCGCGGCGGTCGACGTCCCGGCACCGACCACTCCCCCCGGGCTCGCGCCGGCCGAGCCGACCGGCTGCCGTGCGGGTCCGGACTCCAGCGGTTCGAGCGTCAGCCGGGTGACGCCGGTGCCCGCGACGCACGCCACCTGGTGCGGTTCCAGCCATCCCAGCCGCCACTTGTGCCAGCCGAAGAGGTCGGGGGCGAGGCCGAACTGGCTGCCCATGAGGTCCCAGTCGCCCACATAGGTGTCCCAGTCGCCCTTGCCGTCGGTGGGGCGGTGGTAGAGGTCGGGCAGGTCGAAGACATGGCCGGTCTCGTGCGCGAGGACGAGCCGGTCCGGCGGATGCTTCTCGAAGACGGTGACCACCCGCCGGATGTCCTTGCCGTCGGCGCGCAGAGGCGTGTCCAGGTTGACGACCTTCGTGGCGTCCGAGTCGACGCCCGGCGCGTCGGGGTCCGCGATGAAGTACACGACGTCGTAGCGCGAGAAGTCGATCTTCGGATCGGCCACGGAGAGGGCGTCGCGCAGATAGGCGGAACGGTCGCCGGCGTCCCAGTCGCGCTGTATGGCGTACGACGTGGAGGCGTGCGGCATCCGGATCCAGGTCCGCTGGGGATGCGGCCGGACCGTGAACCTGCCGTAGGAGGCCTGCTCGAAGAAGCGGCTGGTCGCGGGGAAGTAGTCACCCGTCAGCTCGGAGGGCGCGGTGCGCGGGGCGGAGTCGGGGAAGGACAGGAAGACCATGACGGCGTTCAGGGGGCGCGAGGGGCGCTCATAGGCGGCGTTCCAGGTGTCCACGCCCTCCGAGTGGTGCGCGCCGGTCCGCGTCAGGGCGCACGGGGAGACCAGGGGTTCGGCGAGCGCGTGGCCCGGTCCCAGGGAGGTCGCGGCGAGCGCCGCCATCGAGGTGAACATGGCCGCGCCGCTGCGCCAGCGGGGTGCCCCCTCGCGGGCGCGACCGCGCGGGGCCCCGCGAGCGAGAACCCTCAGGGGGAGCGGACGCGGCACGTCGACCTCCGGATGCGGTTTCGGGACACCGCACCCAGCCTGATTGAATTTGTACTATTTCGCCCTGTTTGTCTGCACCGGAAGAGTGAGAGGTCAGGCGGGCCGACACCCCCGAACGTGCACGGAACGTCACGTTCGCTCGATGGGAGAGGGAACCGTCCGGATAACAGGCAGAAACGATCTGTCAGAACAGCTGGTTGTTCCTGGACACTGGACAGTGGCTGCACCGTTTCGCGGGCAGCCTCTATGATCGGCACACTTTCCTGCACGGACACGGCTTGTGCGGCCGCCCATCACCGGCCGACCGCCCCGAGAGACCCATACGAAGAACGAGTGCACTGCGGGAGCGAGCGGTGAGCGGAACGTCCGAAGGGCCGGCGCCCGCGGGAGACCTCGTCCGGCCGGCTGTCACAGAGCGTCACGTCGACACGTCTTCTCGTCCGTCCGCCGGGACCTCTCCCGGCCCATTCGCCCCCTCCGTACCGTCCGTGGCGCCGGGGCCGCCTTCCGGGACGCCCGCACCCCTGGCGGTCCCCGACGGAACGTCACTCCGCACCTTCCACGCGGCCTTCGCCACCGCCCCCCTCGCGATGGCGGTGGTCGACCGCGAGGGCCAGGTCGTCACCGCCAACGAGGCACTGGGCACGCTGCTCGGCGCCCGGGCGGGCACGTTCGTGGGCCGGCGGGCGGCCGATCTGGTGGACCTCGCCTCCGACCCCCGCACCTGGCACGCGTACCGCGAGATGCTGGCCGGGAGCCAGGCCCGGCTGCGCTGCACCCGCCGGCTCAAGCACCCCGACGGCCATGTGATCTGGGCGCAGGTCACGATCGCGCCGCTGCCCGCGCAGGAGGAGGCGGTCCTGATCTCGGTCACCGACATCGGCGTACGGCGTGAACTCCAGGCGCGGCTGCGCCACTTGCAGATGCACGACCCGGTGACCCGGCTGCCCAACCGGGTGCTGTTCTTCGAGCGCCTGTCGGCGGCCCTGGAGGCCGAGGCGTACGAGGAGTGCGGCACCGGCCGGATCGGGCTCTGCTATCTGGATCTGGACGGGTTCAAGGCGGTCAACGACACGCTCGGCCACCGGGTCGGGGACCGGCTGCTCGCGGCCGTCGCGGAACGCCTGACGCGCTGCGCCGAGGAGGCCGGTGTCACGAGGGCGGCCGCTCCGCTGGTGGCACGGCTGGGCGGGGACGAGTTCGCGCTGCTCGTCGAGGACTCCACGGGCACCGACCAGCTCGCGGACCTCGCCGAGTCCGTACTGAAGGCGCTCCAGGCGCCGTTCGACCTGTCGGGACAGCGGCTGTCCGTGTCGGCGTCCATCGGGGTGGTCGAGCGGCGCGCCGCCGGCACCACCGCGACCGGTCTGATGCAGGCCGCGGACACCACGCTGTACTGGGCGAAGGCGGACGGCAAGGGCCGCTGGACGCTCTTCGACCCCGAGCGCAACGCGCACCGCATGACCCGCCAGGCCCTGTCGTCCACGCTGCGCGCGGCCGTCGACCGGGGTGAATTCGCCCTGGAGTACCAGCCGTTGGTGGGTATGGAGGACGGCGGTGTGCACGGGGTCGAGGCGCTCGTGCGCTGGAACCACCCGAGGTTCGGGACCCTCACACCGAACCGGTTCATCGGACTGGCCGAGGAGGACGGCTCGATCGTCCAGCTCGGCCGCTGGGTGCTGGCGACCGCCTGCCGGCAGGCGCGCCGCTGGCAGCTGGACCGTCCTCAGGCCCCGCCGATCTTCGTCAGTGTCAACGTCGCGGTGCGCCAGGTGTGGGACTCCGACCTGGTGGCGGACGTGGCGAAGATCCTGACGGAGACCGGACTGGCCCCGCATCTCCTCCAGTTGGAGCTGACGGAGTCGGCGGTGATGGGCTCGGCCGGCCGCCCCCTCCAGGCGCTCCAGGCGCTGAGCGACATGGGGGTCCGCATCGCCATCGACGACTTCGGGACCGGCTACTCGAACCTCGCCTATCTGAGCAGGCTCCCGGTGTCGGTGCTCAAGCTGGACGGCGCCTTCGTGCGCGGCT
Source organism: Streptomyces sp. NPDC024698 (assembly GCF_055559015.1). Lineage (NCBI taxonomy): Bacteria > Bacillati > Actinomycetota > Actinomycetes > Kitasatosporales > Streptomycetaceae > Streptomyces > Streptomyces sp. NPDC024698. The sequence goes on from NZ_JBVHLK010000001.1 coordinate 837,343, forward strand.
TCCAGTACGAGAACGCCGACGGCTCGTCGGGCCACCCCAACCCGGCCGACGAGGTCATCGTCGAGGCGCTCATCCAGCTCGCGCACCGGCTCGGTCTGACGGTCACGGCCGAGTGCGTGGAGACCGCCTCGCAGGCGGCGCGGCTGCGCGGGATCGGCTGCGACACCGGCCAGGGCTGGCTCTACTCCCGTCCGGTGACACCGGAGCGCATCTCCGCGCTCCTGATGTCACCGGCCTGCCCTCAGACCTGAGCGGTCCGGCCCCCTCAGGCCCGAGCACTCCGGCCCCCTCAGGCCTGAGCGCTCCGGTCACCGGTCAACCCGTAGGCGTCCGCGATCAGTTCGTACGAGCGCAGCCGCACGTCACCGCTGTGCGCGTTGCCGGTGAGCATCAACTCGTCGGCTCCGGTGCGCTTCTGGAGGTCGTCGAGTCCGGCGCGCACCTCGTCGGCGGTGCCGTGGATGACGTTGGCGTTCCAGGATTCGACGAACTCCCGTTCCATCGCGCTGAATTCGTAGGCCTCCGCCTCCTCGGGGGTCGGCACCAGGCCGGGGCGTCCGGTGCGCAGGCGGACCATGCTCAGGGCGGCGGCCAGCACCTGGCGGTGGGCCTCCTTCTCCTCGTCCGCGGCGATGGCGGCGACCCCGATGAGGGCGTAGGGGGCGTCGAGGACCGCGCTCGGGCGGAAGGACTCGCGGTAGAGGTCGAGGGCCGGGATCGTGTTCTGCGCCGAGAAGTGGTGCGCGAAGGCGAACGGGAGCCCGAGCGTTCCGGCGAGGCGGGCGCTGAAGCCGGATGAGCCGAGCAGCCAGACGGGCGGCCGGTGCGGGGACTGGACTCCGCCGGGAGAGGTCGACTGGACCGGACCGGGAACGGCGTGGATCCGGGCGTAGGGGTGGCCGTCGGGGAAGTCGTCGTCCAGGAAGCGGACGAGTTCCGCGAGCTGTTCGGGGAAGTCGTCGGCGCCCTCGCCGAGCCGCTGGGTGCGGCGCAGCGCGGCGGCCGTCGCCCCGTCGGTGCCCGGGGCCCGGCCGAGGCCCAGGTCGATGCGGCCCGGGGCCATGGCCTCCAGCGTGCCGAACTGCTCCGCGATGACCAGCGGGGCGTGGTTGGGGAGCATCACTCCGCCGGAGCCCAGCCGGATGCGGTCCGTGTGGGCGGCCAGGTGGGCGAGGATGACCGCGGGCGAGGAGCTGGCCACGCCGGGCATGGAGTGGTGTTCGGCCACCCAGTAGCGGTGGAAGCCGCGGGATTCCGCGAGGCGGGCGATCTCGACGCTGGTGCGCAGGGCGTCGGTCGCGGTGCGGCCCGCGCCCACGGTGACGAGGTCCAGTACCGACAGGGGTACGGGGGCGGTGCCCTGTGCCGTGCCTCGGATCTCGTCCCTCTCGGCCGTCTCGTCCACCGGGGTGCCTCCTGTTGCGTACGCGTTGTCTCCTGCCCCGGGCAAACAGGAGGGTGTCTCCGGTTATTCCCTGCCCGCGGGACGGGAGCTCGCCCGGGTGGGGCGGAGGGGAGATGATTTCGCCCCTCCGCCCCTGCCCGTCCCTTCCTGGGGGCCCGGCCCCGGACCCCGCTCCTCAAACGCCGGAGGGGCTGGATGTCTCAGGCCTGGACGACCGGTTCCCTGGTGAAGAGAGCGCCCAGGCGGGGGGCGTTGACGCGGCGGTCCGTCAGGCGCAGTGCCTCCCAGACCGTGACCTGGCTCGCGGTGAGGACCGGTTTGGCCAGGTCCTTCTCCAGGGCCGTGAGGTGGGCGGCGGTGTGCAGGGCCGTGTCGGGCAGGAGGACCGCGTCGGCGTCCGGGTGGTCCGCCGCGCGGGCAAGTGCGAGGACCCGGGCGTAGTCCCAGCCGGCGGCCTCGGCGGCGGTGACGGCTCCGGAGCCGCCCACCGCGACCGCTTCCGTACCGGCCTCCTTCAGGAACTCCGCGAAGAGCGCGGCCACGTCGTCGGCGTAGGTGGCCGCGATCGCGACCCTCCTCGCGCCGATCTCCCGCGCCGCGTGCGCGAAGGCGAAGGACGTCGAGGAGGCGGGCAGCCCGGCCGCCTTGGCCAGGCCGCGCACCTGCTCGTGGGCGCCCCGCGCTCCGTGCACGAAGCTGCCACTCGCGGACGCCCAGACCACGGCCTCCGCTCCGGACAGGAGCAGCTCCTCGACGCCCGCCGCGAGCCGGGGTGCCGAGCCCATGTCGAGGAGCGCGTCCACGCCGTGGGCGTCGTCCCCCGGGTCCGTGTGGACGACGGTCAGGCGGACGTCGCTGCCGAGCATCTGCTCGATGCGCGGGTATTCGTCCTCGGCCGCGTGGCCGGGGTAGAGGAATCCGAGTGCGGTCATGCCCTGCCTTCCTTCGCTTCGAAACGTACGGGTCCCCTGTGGGCGGCCGGATCAATCAACCGCCGCCGAGGGCCCACCGCCCGGGTACCCGGTCGGAGCAATGCTGCCCACTTCGTCACCCGGCCGGCCGAGATCGCCGGTGTCCCCGCTTCCGCCTCCGGCCACGGGCAGGACGGAGGGGAACGGCCTTGGCGGGCGCCGGCGCGGTGGCGGGAAACCGGCGGGCAACGGACCGTATGCGAGCCCGTGTTGACGGCGGTAGGTTCGGCTGCGAGCGTGGTCGATCCGCGCATCCCGGACGCGTCGGCCCGCCCCGGCCCTCACTCGGCCCCCTCTCCCCCGGTCATTTCGCTCCAGGATCTCCAGAGAAGCGGACTCGCATGGCGAAACGGATTCCCCGATGAACGCCCGTACGGCCCCCGGAGCGTCCCGTCCGCCGTCCCCGGCCACCCTCCTCGTCCTGGACGCCGACCCGCTCCCCCGGCTGGGCCGGCTCACCGGCCGGGTGCGGATCGAGCACGCCGACGAGTCGACGCTCGCGGAGCTGCTGCCGGGCGCCGACGTGCTGCTCGTGTGGGACTTCGCCTCGCAGGCCGTACGCCGTGCGTGGCCGGGCGAGGGGCCGCGGCCGCGCTGGGTGCACACGGCCAGTGCGGGCGTGGACCATCTGATGTGTCCGGAGCTGGCCGCCTCCGACACGGTGGTGACCAACGCGCGCGGGGTCTTCGACCGGCCGATCGCCGAGTACGTGGCCGCTCTGGTCCTCGCCATGGCCAAGGACCTGCCGCGGACCTGGGATCTCCAGCGCCGGCACACGTGGCGGCACCGGGAGTCGCAGCGGGTGGCCGGGACCCGGGCCTGTGTGGTGGGGTCGGGGCCGATCGGACGGGCGATCGTGCGCACGCTCAAGGCCCTGGGTGTCACCACGGCGCTGGTGGGCCGCGTCCCGCGCACCGGGATCCACGGTCCCGGGGAGCTGGACCGGCTGATGGCGCGCGCCGACTGGGTGGTGTCCGCGGCTCCGCTCACCGCCGAGACACGCGGCATGTTCGACGCCCGGCGCTTCGGGATGATGCAGCCATCGGCCCGCTTCATCAATGTCGGACGCGGGCAGCTCCTCGACGAGGAGGCGCTCGCCGAGGCACTGTCGAAACGGTGGATCGCGGGCGCGGCCCTCGATGTCTTCCGGCACGAACCGCTCGGCCGTGACAGCCCCCTGTGGGACGCCCCCGGTCTGATCGTGTCGCCGCACATGAGCGGGGACACGGTCGGCTGGCGGGACGAACTGGGCGAGCAGTTCGTGGAGTTGTACGAGCGCTGGGCCGCGGGCAGACCGCTGGCGAACGTGGTCGACAAGAAGCGCGGGTACGTGCCGGGACACTGACCCGCCCCGGGGAAGGCCCCGGGAACCCGGGCCCGGACGGCCTGACCTCGGCGGACCGGCCGGTCTCACGGTCCGTGGTCCCGCGTGAGTCGGGAGCGATCGGCCGCGGGCGGGGCCGGGAGCGGTCCGCATACATCGCATGGTGTCGGGTAGCCGCGCGCCCATGGCTCCACCACTTGGGAACGCAGATGCGAACGCTACGGGAAACGACAGACATCCGCCCGGGACGACCCGCCGGTCGCTGCTCGCGGGGGTCGCGGCGCTCGGTGCGCTCGGCGCCTCCGGGTGCAGCCGCGTGGCCACGGCGTCGTCGGCCGGCGGAGGCGATCTCCTCGACCGGCTGAAGGCGCAGGGTGTCGTCCGTCTCGGCATCGCGGGCGAGATCCCCTTCGGCTACATCGACAAGGACGGCCGGCTGACCGGAGAGGCTCCGGAGCTCGCCAGAGCCGTGTTCGGGCGCCTGGGGATCCGCCGCGTCCAGCCGGTGCCGACCGAGTTCGGCTCGCTCATACCCGGGCTCAACTCGCAGCAGTTCGACGTCGTCTCCGCGGGGATGTACATCAACGCCGAGCGCTGCGGGCAGGTGATCTTCGCCGACCCCGACTATCAGATGCTCGACGCGTTCATCGTGCGCAAGGGCAATCCGAAGGGGCTGCACGACTACAAGGACGTCGTGGCGAAGCAGGCCACGTTCGCGACCGGGACCGGTTACGCGGAGATCCAGTACGCGGTCGAGGCCGGGTACAAGGAGAGCGACATCCTGATCGTGCCCGACCAGGTGGCCGGCCTGAACGCGGTCGAGGCGGGCCGTGCCGACGTCTTCGCGGGGACCGCGCTGACCGTTCGCGAGGTGGTGCGCAAGTCCACCGAGGCCGAGAGCACCAGGCCCTTCGCGCCGCTGGTCAAGGGCAAGCCCCATGTCGACGGCGGCGGCTTCGCGTTCCGTTCCCCCGAGACGCGGCTCCGGGACGCCTTCAACGTCGAACTGGGAAAGATGAAGGAGAGTGGCGAACTCTTCCGCATTCTGCGGCCGTTCGGCTTCACCAGGGCCGAGATGACCGACATGACCGCGAAGGAGCTGTGCCGCGGATGACATCGGGACTCTGGAAACTCGTCCTCGAAGGGATCTGGGTCACCGTCCAACTGCTGTTCCTCAGCGCATTGTTGGCCGGAGCCATGTCCTTCCTCGCGGGAATCGCGCGCACCTCGCGGCTGTGGGCCGTCCGCTTTCTCGCGGGCCTCTACACCGAGGTGTTCCGCGGCACCTCCGCGCTGATCATGATCTTCTGGGTGTACTTCGTGCTGCCGCTCGCCTTCGGCTGGCAGCTCGTCCCGCTGTGGGCGGGCACGCTGGCGCTGGGGCTGACGTACGGGGCGTACGGCTCCGAGATCGTGCGCGGCGCGCTGAACGCGGTCGACCCGGCCCAGCGCGAGGGCGGTATCGCGCTCAGCTTCACGCCCTGGCAGCGGATGCGGCTGGTCCTGCTGCCTCAGGCGGTGCCGGAGATGATCCCGCCCTTCTCCAACCTGCTCGTCGAACTGCTCAAGGGCACGGCGCTCGTCTCCGTGATGGGCATGGGCGATCTGACGTTCAGCGCCAACCTGGTGCGGCTCGCCCTCCAGCAGAGCGCGGAGGTCTACACGTACGTCCTGCTCATCTACTTCGTCATCGCCTTCCTTCTCACCCGGCTCATGCGCGGCCTGGAGAAGCGGCTGAAGGCGGGGGTCGGCAAGGCGCCGGACCGCGGGCCCGACCGCGAGACGAAGCGGGCGGCGACGGCCGGTGCGGGTGCCGGTGCGACCACCGGCGCCAGCGCGGGTGCGGGTGTGGGCGGGGGTGGCGCCTCATGAGCGCCGTACCTCTCGGGAAGACGACGATCGGTGGTGCCTCATGACCTGGGACTGGAACGCCGTCGGCGCCTTCATGCCGCACTTCTGGGACGGCCTGCTGGTCACGCTGGAGGCGCTGGCCCTCGGCTCGGTGATCTCGTTCGTCCTCGGACTGGTGTGGGCGCTGCTGATGCGCGCCCCGACGCGCTGGGTGCGCTGGCCGGTCGGAGCGGCCACCGAGTTCGTGCGCGACACCCCGCTGCTGGTGCAGCTGTTCTTCCTCTTCTACGTGCTGCCCGAGTGGAACATCACGTTCTCCGCGCTGACCACCGGGGTGATCGCGATCGGGCTGCACTACTCGACGTACACGATGCAGGTCTACCGGGCCGGCATCGAGGGCGTGCCCGCCGGCCAGTGGGAGGCGGCGACGGCGCTCGGCCTGCCCACGCGGCGCACCTGGACGGCGGTGATCCTGCCCCAGGCGGTCCGCCGTGTGGTGCCGGCGCTCGGCAACTACGTCATCGCGATGCTCAAGGACACCCCGTTGCTGATGACCGTCACCGTGCTGGAGATGCTCGGCGAGGCGCGGCTGTACTCACAGCAGCACTTCCAGTTCACGGAGCCGCTCACCGTCATCGGTGTGGCCTTCATCCTCATTTCCTACCCGGCTTCCCTGCTGCTGCGAGCCCTGGAGCGACGCCTTGTCCGCTGACACGAACATCGAGACCGGTCCCCTGGACGACCTCGCCAACCCCCCGGTGGACGGCAGCGAGCTGATCCGCTTCGACAAGGTCACCAAGCGCTTCGGGGACAACACCGTCCTCGACGGGCTCGACTTCCGCGTCGACTCCGGCATGCACGTCACGCTGATCGGCCCGTCGGGCTCCGGCAAGACGACGATCCTGCGGCTGCTGATGACCCTGGCCCGGCCGGACGAGGGCACGATCACCGTCGCCGGGGACCGGCTGTTCCCCGCGCAGGGCAAGCAGGTCCGCGAGGTCCGCAAGAAGATCGGGATGGTCTTCCAGCAGTTCAACCTGTTCCCGAACATGAGCGTGCTGCGGAACGTCACCGAGGCGCCCGTGACCGTCCTCGGCCTGTCCCGCGACGAGGCCGAGGAGCGGGCCCGCGGACTGCTCGACCTGGTCGGCCTCGCGGACAAGTGCGACCAGCGTCCCGGCCGACTGTCCGGAGGCCAGCAGCAGCGCGTGGCGATCGCCCGCGCGCTGGCCATGCGGCCGCAGATCCTGCTGCTGGACGAGGTGACGTCCGCGCTCGACCCCGAACTGGTGGCGGGCGTCCTGGACGTGCTGCGCGACATCGCGCGGACCACGGACATCACCATGCTCTGTGTGACCCACGAGATGAATTTCGCCCGGGACATCTCGGACCAGGTCCTCATGTTCGATTCCGGCCATGTCATCGAGTCCGGCCCGCCGGAGCGGATCTTCGGCGACCCGGAGCACGAGCGGACCAGGGAATTCCTCGGCGCGGTCCTCTGAAGCCGGGGAGCGGACACGGGGCGTGAGGGCGTGTTCCGGGGAAGGCGCGAGGTCCGGCCACCGGGGCATGCCCGAGGTTCCATGCCTTAGGCATATGCCAGCGTGGTGCGCTCCTGCTGAGAGGCATGGAGCGCACCAGGAATCTCGCCAACAGACCGCCACGGACGGCGTCTTGGCCGTTATCGTGTAAGGAGCCCAGCCGTCCGGGCCGACGTCATTTTTGAGCCGGGCCATGAAGCGCAGGGGGAAACCGTGGCGCTGATGAACGAGCCGACCGCGCCGTACCACTCGGCCCAGGACGCGCTGCGCGTCCTGGAGACGGTGTCGCAGCAGACCACCGGCGTCACCGCGACCGAACTCGCCCGCCGCGCCGGCCTGGGCACCGACCGGCTGACCGGGCTGCTACGCATGCTGCGCCGGGAGGGCTACGTCGAGCAGGTCACGGACGGCGCGTACGTCACCGGCGCCGCCCTCGGCCGGCTCGGTTCCGCCCACGGCCGCGAGCAGGCGCTGCGCGACAAGCTCCAGCAGACGATCGACCGCCTGCGCGACTCGGTCGGCGCCGCGATCTACCTCAGCCGCTACATCGACGGCGAGGTGCACGTCACCCAGTACGCGGAGAGCCCGGCCACCCCCGCGGTCAACGAATGGGTCGACTTCCGCTCCTCCGCGCACGCCAGCGCCGTCGGCAAGAGCCTTCTCGGCCAGCTCGACCACAACGGCCGCCGCGACCACCTCGCCCGGCACAAGATGGCCCGGCTCACCTCGCGGACCATCACCAGCGAGCGGCTCCTGCTGTCCCGTCTCGACTCCCAGCCGGCCACCGTGCCCGTGCTCGACCTCCAGGAGTACGCGATCGGCACGGTCTGCGCGGCCGTCCCGATCACGGCGGGCTCCTCCGTCGGCTGCCTCGCCCTGTCCCTTCCGGTCGAACACGCCCACCGGCTCCGCCGCGCCGCGGACACGCTGAACCGCGAGGCGACCCCGGTGCTGCTCTCCCTGGCGATCTGACAGCCGGCCCGCGCGGCCGGCGCGCGGCTGGTCGGAAGCACCCCCACGGACCAGGTAGTATTTCTTTTGTCGCCGACCGCGCAAGCGGTGGGCGAGAGTCATGCGCCGCTAGCTCAGTTGGTTAGAGCAGCTGACTCTTAATCAGCGGGTCCGGGGTTCGAGTCCCTGGCGGCGCACCTGAATGAAGGCCCTCCACTTCGTGGGGGGCCTTTCGCATGTCCCGGTCATCCGGTCCGCTCCGCCGTGACGAACTCGGTCAGCACCCGGGTCAGCAGCTCCGGATCGCGGGCCCCGCACAGTTCGCGCGCCGAGTGCATGGACAGCCCCGCCACCCCCACGTCGACCGTCGTGACACCGAGCCGGGCCGCGGTGATCGGGCCGATCGACGTCCCGCACGGCATCGCGTTGTGCGAGACGAACGGCTGCCACGGCACCCCGGCCCGCTCGCACGCGGCGGCGAAGGCGGCGACACCGACGCCGTCGCTGGCATAGCGCTGGTTGGCGTTGACCTTGATCACGGGGCCGCCGTTGGGCAGCGGCCGGTGGTCCGGGTCGTGGCGCTCGGCGTAGTTGGGGTGGACCGCGTGGGTCATGTCGGAGGAGACGCACAGGGTGCCGGCGACGGCACGGTCGAAGTCCTCGCGGCCACCTCCCCTGGCGGTCACGGAGCGGGCCAGCACCCGTTCCAGGAAGGGCCCCTGGGCGCCGGTCTCCGATCCGCTGCCGACCTCCTCGTGGTCGAAGGCGGCCAGCACCGGTACGGACGCGGGCGGGCGTCGCGAGCCCGCGGCGGCGACCAGGGCGGTGACCGCCGCGTGCACCGAGATCTGGTTGTCGAGGCGGGGCGCGACGATGAACTCCTCGTCGGCGCCCAGGAGTCCGGGCGGCTGGATGTCGTGCAGCATGAGGTCCCAGCCGAGGACGTCCGCCGCCTCGGCACCCGCCTCGTCCGCGAGCCGGGCGAGCAGGGCCCCGGGCTCACGGCCCCCGAGCCCCCACAGCGGGGTCATGTGCCGCTGGCGGTCCAGGGCGAGCCCGTCGTTGACGCTCCGGTCGAGGTGGATGGCGAGCTGCGGCACCCTCAGCAGCGGCTTGTCGACGCGGACCAGCCGGGTCGAACCGTCCCGCAGGGCCAGCCGCCCCGAGACGCCGAGGTCCCTGTCGAGCCAGGTGTTGAGCGGCACCCCGCCGTAGATCTCCACGCCGATCTGCCGCCATCCCGCCGAGCCGGTGTCCGGCGCGGGCTTGACCCGCAGGTTCGGTGAGTCGGTGTGGGTGCCGACGATCCGGAACGGGGTTCCGGCGGGCGCGCCCGGCGGGACGTACCAGGCGAGCAGCGCTCCCCCGCGGACGACATAGCGGCCGCCCTCGGCTCCGGCCGTCCAGTCCTCCCGCTCCCGCAACTCCGCGAAACCCGCCTTCTCCAGGCGCTGCGCCGCGCTCGCCACCACGTGGTACGGCGAGGGACTGGCCCTGACGAAGCCGAGCAGGTCGTCGTTGTGTCCGCGGTCGAGCATGTCATGTGTGGGGGACATGATTGCCTTTCGGATGCCGTCGTGGGGGTGGGGTGGGGGGCGTCGGACCGTCCTGCCGGTGCGCACCGTTCGGCCGGGCGGTGAGCGACACCACGGAAGTCGCCGACGCCGTCGACGCGGCCGATGCCACTGCCGTCACCGATACCGCCCGCTCGGACAGGAGCCGGGCCGGCCTCGCCCCGCGGCTTCCGTGTCCGCGACCCCGATCAGGCAACGCGACGCCCTTCTCCGCTCGGCCCGGGCCTCCGGCGCAGGGGCCCTTCGGCACATCCGCCCGGACATCCTCCCCGCGGAAGGCGGCCGGGAAGCCTCCCGCCGCCGGCGGACCCAGCGACATCACGGCCTAGCGGGTGAGCAGTTCCTCCCTGGCATGCGCCCGGTACCGGGCCAGCAGGGCGTCCGTGTCCGCCGACGTCAGCCTTCGGTACGACGGCTCGCCCGGGGGCCGCCACCACACGGGGTCGGCGCAGCGGAAGCCCTCGCGCCGCAGCGCCACCCGGTGGATCTTGTTGGTGGCGGTGACGGGCATCCGGTCCACGATCCGCAGGAACCGCGGCGCCATCTTGGTGCCGAGGTCCGGCTGGGCGAGCAGGAACCCGGCGAAGCCCGCGGGGTCGAAACGGGCGCCCTCCTTCAGCGCGAGCGCCGCCATGACCTGGTCGCCCGCCACCGGATCCGGCACGGCGTACACCGCCACGCCGGCGGCGTCCTCGTACCGGGCGAGGATGTTCTCGATCATCGCGGCGGCGAGGTTCTCGCTGTCGACGCGCAACCGGTCGTCGCTCCGTCCGGCGAAGTAGAGGAAACCGTCGGCGTCGCGGTAGAAGAGGTCCCCGGTCCAGTACCAGTCCTGCCCGGCACCCTCCGGTCCGGGTGACGTTCCCCGGCGCCGGGCCGCCTCCGCCTCGGGGTTGCGCCAGTACCCCTCGAAGAGACTGACGCCCCGGTTCACCAACTCCCCTATCGCCGCGTCGCCGTTGAGCAGGCGCCCGGCCCCGTCGAACTCGGCGGGCGGGCACACGCGCCCGGTGTCCGGGTCGATGACCGCGAGGTCGTCCGTGGGCGCCGCCCGGCCGATCGCCCCGGCCGGGGTGCCGGGCACGCGCTGGACGGCCGCGCCGCCCTCCGAGGAGCCGTACCCCTCGACGAGCCGCGTCCCGAAACGCTTCTCGAAGGCGGCGGCGTCGACCGCGCCGGCCTCCGTACCGAACCCCATGCGCAGGGGGTTGTCCCGGTCGTCCGGACGGGCGGGCGTGGCCAGCAGATACTGCACGGCGCGGCCGACGTAGGTGAAGTACGTGGCCCCGCAGGCCCGTACGTCGGGAAGGAACCCGGAGGCCGAGAAGCGGCGCCGCAGCGCGATCCCCGCACCGGCCGCCAACGCGGGCGCCCAGTCGGCGATCACCGCGTTGCCGTGGAACATCGGCATGCAGATGTAGTGGGTGTCCTCCGCGCGCACTCCGAAGTGGTCGGCCAGCGAGCGTCCGGCGGCGGAGATCCTGCCCTGGGTGCAGATCGCGGCCTTGGGCGCGCCGGTCGAGCCGGAGGTGAAGAGCAGCAGGAACCGGCTGTCAGGGCCCGCCCCCGTGTCGTCCGGCTTCGCGCCCTCGTAGGTCTTCAGGAGCTCGGCGTAGGCGTCCGTGTCGGTCACCAGGACGCGTACGCCGGGGAGTTCGAGTCCGTCGAGAAGCGGCAGACGGGCCCGCTCGGTGACCAGGAGGCGGCACTCGGTGTGCAGGATGTCCCGCGCCAGTTCAGGGCCGCGCCGGGTCGGGTTGATCCCCGCGACGGCGGCGCCGGCGAGCGCGGCGGCGCTCAACCACAGGGGATATTCAGGGGTGTTGTCGAGCAGCACCCCCACGTGCGGCCGGGCGCCGCGCGGCAGCGACTCGGCGAGCAGTGCCGCGCGCGCCGCCGCGCCCGCCGCCACCTGGTGATGGCTGATCACCCGGCCCTCGAACCACAGCCCCGGCCGGTGGTCGCCCCACCGCTCCCGCACGAGCTCCCCGACGGTACGCCTCCTGGACTCCATGGCGACGTAAGATAATTGACGCTCCGTCAGATGGGGAGCCTCCTGCGCTAACCCCCGAAGAACCCGTCCATGCCGGAGGACATCTGGTGGTAGGTGATCATGAAGCCGACGCAGAAGCTGACCATCACGCCGCAGAACACCAGCATGCCGAGGGTGCCCGCGACCGCCTTGCCCGGGCTCGGCGGCTGCGCCGTGGCCTTCTCGGGGCGCCCGGCGGTGTAGTACGCGGGGACGATGTCTCCCTCGACGACGGTCGCGGGGCCGTGGCGCTCCTCGAAGCGGATCGTGCGGCCGTCGCGGGTCGTGAACTCGTAGACATGGTGCAGGGTCGTGGTGACGGAGGTGTCGTTGCCTCCCCCGCCGACCGTCGTGTACGAGCGCAGACAGCGCGCCTCCGCGGTCAGTCCGCTGCTCCAGGCGTTGCGCAGTTCCAGCCCGCGGCGCACCGTGGCGGCCGCCATCAGGAGCACCCCGACGATGATCAGGCTGGGTATGGCATAGAAGAACACACTCATGACGATCCCCCGGTGGTCCGACACTGTTCCCCGCACGTCGGCATGGTCATGCCGACGTGCGGGGAACATACCCGCCCCGGCGCCGCCGGCGCCTCAAGGAAGGCTCAGAACTCGCCCCCCCCGAACCGGGGCCCCGGAACGCGGGCCTAGAACGTGACGTCCGCGCAGGAGTAGAAGGCGTTCGTCGTGTCGGCGACCGTCCACACGCCGAGGACGACGTGGTGCCCGGTCCTGCCGCCGGGCAGCGTGCCGGTGTGCGTGAGCGTGGCCGGGGGGCGCTGTCCGTTGTAGGGGACCGTCAGGAACGGGGTGGTCTCCAGGTCCGCGCGGGTCAGCGCGTGGTTCTGGTTCCAACCGGTCTTGGTGATGAAGTACTTGAAGTCGGTCGTCGCGTGCATCGCGGTGAACTGCCAGCGGAACGTGTAGGTCTGGCCCGCGGTGACCTTGGTCGTCGGCCAGGCCGCGCCCGCCGGAGTCCTCGGCTGGTCGAGCTGGCTGAAGTTGGCGTGTCCGGCGGAGCAGATGCTGCCGTCGGCCGGACCCGCCGCCGGGAAGCCCTTGAGGCCCTCGACACTCTGCGGCTCCCATTGGATGTCACCGCAGTCGGCCACGACGCCGCCGTTCGCGGCGCACATCTTCTGCCGGCTGAGGGGCTGGTCGGTGTAGCCGTGGGCACTGGCTCCGCCGGTGGAGAGCACGAAGGTGCCCGCCGTCGCGAGGCCCAGCGCCGCCGCGTACATCTTCGCTTTCCGGCCGGTGCGGGACCGGCCGGCGGGGTGATGGTTCGTCCGTGTGCGCATGCTGCCGCTCCTGGAGGACGTGGGGGATGTTCCCTGAGGCGCCCGCGCGAGGTTCAGGTCTAGACCAAGTGCCAGATTATTGCGGGTAGTTGAACATGTCCATACCAATAGCCGACCCGGCCGTTCCGCCCGGCGGCCTCCGCCCCGGTCCGCGATCCACGAGGTCGGCGAGGTCGGCGAGGTCTACGGGGCCAACCGTGTCGACGGGGTCGACGGGACCTACTAGGACACCTCCCCGCGTCCCGTGCAGAACGCCACCGTCAGGTCCTTCACCAGTGCCTTGCGTTCGTAGTCGTCCAGTTCGACCAGCCCGCGCAGGGTCAGCCGGGTCACCGTGTCCTCGACCGAGTCGACGACCGAGCCGAGCACGCTGTCGCGGTGCTGCGCGTCCAGGGCCGCGATCCGGCGGCGCTGCATCACGGCCGCGATCTCCGGCGCGTACTCGATCCGGGTCGGCTGCGCGGAGAAGACCTCCAGGCCGACCGGGGCCGTGTCCGCGGCCACCATCCGGGTCAGCGCCTCGCCGACCGCGTCCGTGTTGCGCAGGGTCAGGTCCCTGATGACGGCCGGCGGCAGCTCGGCCGGCAGCTGGGAGAGCACCCGGGAGAGGGCCGCCTCCACGCATTCGCGCAGATACGTCCGGTGGTCGTCGACCGCGAGGGTGGCCCGCGCGGTGTCCTTGACGCGCCACACGACGAGCACGACCACCCGCAGCTCGACCCCGTTCGCGTCGACCACCGACATCGGCTCGCTGCGCCAGTGCCGCAGCCGCACATCGACCCGGCGGCGCAGCACCAGCGGGTTGACCCACATCAGACCGGTGCGCCGGACCGTGCCGCGGTAGCGCCCGAACAGACCGAGCACCCAGGCCCGCCCGGTCCGGCCGCGGGCGAGACCGCCGAAGCCGAACAGACCGAGGGCGCCCGCTCCCGCGTACGCCGCCCACTGCGCGGGTCCGAGGCCCACGCCCGCGCGCCCGTGCAGCTCCAGCGCCGCCAGGACGGAGGGCGGCAGCAGACCCGCCCACCAGGTGGTGAGAGCACATCCGGCCACACCACAGGCCCCGGCCAGCACTCCCGCGACGCCGGGCAGCACCCGCGCCGCCCGTTCGACCAGCTCGGGATCGGCCTCCGGCACCGGGCGCGGAGGTCTGCCGGGCGCGGGCCGCCGTACCCTCGGCTGCTCCCCCGTACCGCGCCGGCGGCCCACGACGGCGGGCGCGAGCGGCACGGACACCGGGTCGGGGTCGTCACGGAAGAGCAGATGGACGGGGATCTCGGTGGTGACCTCGTTGTGGATGAGCCGGGCGGACCGGTGACCGCCCCCGCACTCGGCCGCCGGGTCGGCCCGGAGGTCCGCCGGGGGTGCTCCCTCGGACTCCGGGGTGTCTGACGTCGTCGTACTCATAGCTGCCTCCATGCCTCCGCGCCTGGAAGTGTGTTCACGAGCCGTGGGGAGCCCGGCCGCTCCGCTCAGGAGAAGAGCCGGCGCTCAGGAGAAGAGCCGCCGCCAGGTCTCCGGTCCCGGATAGCCGTCCGCCGCCCCGCCGCGCCAGCCCTGGGCCCGCTGGAACGCCTCGACGTTGCGCCGGTCCGCCTCGCCCCAGCGCGGCCCCGGGCCTGAGGTGTAGTACGTGCCGAACCCCTTTTCGACCAGCTGCTTTCCCAGCCGGGTCACCTGGGCGTCGTTCGCTCCCGGCCGGAACACCGCGCGCCCCGGATAGCCGGGCACGGCGTGCGAGGAACCCGGTCCCGCGGTCACGGCGGGAATGTTCCTGCCCTTCTTGCCGACCAGGTACGCCCAGGTCTTCGGCCCCGGCAGGCCGTCCGCCCCGGCGCCCTTCCAGCCCTGCGCCCGCTGGAACGCCTCGGTGGCCCGCCGGTCCGCGGCCGACCAGCGCGGCCCGGGTCCCCTGGTGTAGAAACGGCGGCCGCCCCGGTCCACCAGGAGTCGGCCGAGCTGGGTGACGTACGGGTTGTCGGCGCCGGTCCCGAAGTACGCGGCACCCGGATAGCGGGTCGTGGCGGACGGCGGCGAACCGCCCGAGCCCTCCGTGATCCCCCGGTAGCGATAGGGCACGTAGCGGTCCGAGTTCGTCCAGTACGCGTACGGGGTGGACTGCTTCCTGGCGTGCGGCGGAGCCTGTTCGTAGGCGACGTACTGCGTGTGCGTGTAGTCCGTCCAGCCGCCGAAGATGACGACGTGCGAGCCCTTCTCGGGGTTGTCGGGGTTGTGGAAGAGCAGGATGTCGCCCGGTTGGAGCCGGTCCCGGCTGATCCGCACCCCGAAGCTGTCGAGGCTTCCGGTCCATTCGTTGCCGGGCAGGTTCCAGGCCATCGAGACGAAGCCGGAGCAGTCCTGCCGGTACCCGTCCCGCCAGTAGTCGTCCATGCTGTACGGCACCTGCGCGTCGATCCAGGTCATGGCCCGGCTGAGGATCGCGGACCGGGTGGTGACGGTGGCCCGGACCGCCTTGCCCGGCCTGACGGGCAGCGCCGGTTTCCCCGCGGGTCCGTGCAGCGGAGACCGGTGCCCCTGAGGGGTGTCCTGCTGTCCGCCGGCCGGGGGAATGCCGGGCCGGAGGGGTCCGTGCACGGCGGCGACCGCCGGCACGGCGCCGAGCACGCTTCCCGCCGCCGCGGCAAAGGCCAGCGTCAGGGGGGCTCGCGCCGCGCCCGCGCGCGCGAGCACATGGGCGCGGGCCGCCGGGTGCCCCAGAGGTCCGGACGGCCCGAGCCGCGAGGAAATGGGCAGGACACGCGCCCAGTGGACGCATCCGGGGCAATCGCAGTCACTCGCGGGATCGACTTCCTCGAAGACCGGAGTCTTCATGTGATGCCCCTCACGCTCAGGATGGAAATGTCCGCAATTCTGCACATTCGTCAGTTTCTCAACTGTCATCCGGGGCCGCACGTTGACGGTCCGAATGATGTACAGGGCCGCCCTCACCCGCCCCGGAGTCGCCCGCCCGGTCGGGAGCACCCCCGAGGGTCGGGTAGAGTTTTCCCTGTCAGCAGGCGCCGCTAGCTCAGTTGGTTAGAGCAGCTGACTCTTAATCAGCGGGTCCGGGGTTCGAGTCCCTGGCGGCGCACAGACCGGAAGGCCTTCTCGTGAGAACGAGGGGGCCTTTCGTCATGCCCGGAGGCGGCTCGGACCGGAGCCCGCCCCCGCTCCCGCCGGGACCGGCGCCACTCACGGGGGCCGGGACCGCCCGGCGCGGACTTGGCGTCAAACAGTCTAGGAACCGTGGCGCTCACCCGTTCTAGGGTGGGCTCAAGTGGCCTCCATTACAGGCCAGTTGTCTGCTCAGGGCCCGAACGCGTCACTCCGGTGGACGGGCCGAGGACCTCCCGCGCCGGCGCCGGGTCACTCCCGCGACCCGTGCGCCCGCGGTCGAGGGCCGGCCCGGCCGGCGGCTTCGGGAGACCCGGCCGCCGGCCGGGCCCGGTACCGGTTACCGGGCGTGCTCCACCCGCACCCTCGCGAACCCTCGGCGCCTCACAGACCGCTCCCCGTGAGATACGCCGAGACGACCACGTTCGCCGTGTAGCCGCCGGTGGTGTGGTCGAAGGTCCCGCCGCAGGTGATGAGCCGCAGCTCGGCCCGCCCCGGCCGGTCCACCCCGTACGCCCGCCGGGCGTCGAAATGGTCGCGCGGCAGCACCTGCACGTCGTCCACGGTGAACTCGGCGACCGTCCCGTCGTCGCGCATGATCCGGACGGTGTCGCCGGGCTTGACGGTGCTGAGCCGGTAGAACACCGCGGGCCGGGTCTCGGTGTCGACGTGGCCGACCATCAGCGCCGTCCCCGCCGCCCCCGGCTTCGCCCCCGAGGCGTACCAGCCGACCACACCCGGCTGGTCGAACGGCGGCGGGTCGATCGCGCCGCGCCCGTCGAGCCCGCGCGCCACGACGGGGGCCTGCACGCCCATCGAGGGGATGTCGACGCGCTGCGGCCGGGCGGCGCCCAGGGGCTTGAGCGCGGGCGGCAGCCGCACCTCGGGCGGCCGTCCGACGGCCGCGATGTCCCCCGTCGTGGGCGACGACGTCCCCAGCGGCAGATCCGTCACCTCGCGGCCCCACAGCCACAGTCCGAGCAGCAGCACCAGCCAGGCCACACCCGTCAGCAGCCGGCCGACGCCGGGCGAACGCTCCGGTTCGGCCATCTCAGTCGCGGCCGTCGTCGCCCCGGCGCGTGCCGCGGACCACCACGGCGATCGCGGCCACGCTCGCGAGGACCAGACCGACCACGGCCTGCTTGATGCCGGGTCCGGCCGCGTGCGCGCCGTCCGCGGCGGCGAGCCGGGCGGTTCCACCGCCGCCCGCGTTCACGGGCGCGACCGGCGAGGCGGGCGCGGAGACGCTCGGGGAGGAGTCCGGTGCCGGGACGGTGAGCGTGCCCGCCACCCGGTCGCGGTGGCCGTCGCAGTCGACCTGGATGCCGTAGCGGCCCGGTGGCAGCGCGGTCCGCACACGGGTGTCACCGACGAGCCCGCCCCCGCCCGGACCGGTCAGCCGCGCGTCCGAGACGAAGGCGTCCGACGCGGCGGTGCCCGTCCGCCCCGCGCAGCCCATGGCCCGCAGCCTGACGTCGCTGCCCGCCGCCGGGAACACCGGGTTCACGGAGACACCGGCAGGTCCCGCCTCGGCCGCGTACGCGGCGGGCGTGAACGCGGCCGCGACCACCGCCCCGGCGCAGAGAGTGAGCCGCATTGAGCGCATCGTGAAACCTCCAGACAACTGGAGACTCCCCCTCGGGACGGCGGCCCGCATCTTCAGCGGGCCGCCGTTGCTCCGTACGGGTCCCTGCGCGCCGCGGCGGGTTTGGAACCGGCCCGGCTCGGGCGGGCGCCCGGTCCGCGTGCCCACAGGGCGCCCGACGGGCCCACCTGCCCCACCCTCCGGGTGATCAGACGCGGTCGACCAGGTCCGCGATCGAGTCGACGATCTTCGACGGCCGGTACGGGTAGCGCTCGATCTCCTCCGGCGTGGTCAGCCCGGTCAGGACGAGGAAGGTCTGCATCCCCGCCTCCAGACCGGCCAGGACGTCGGTGTCCATGCGGTCGCCGATCATGGCGCTGGACTCGGAGTGCGCGCCGATGGCGTTCAGGCCGGTCCGCATCATCAGCGGGTTCGGCTTGCCCGCGAAGTACGGCTGCTTGCCGGTGGCCTTGGTGATCAGCGCGGCGACCGCCCCGGTGGCCGGCAGCGGGCCCTCGGTGGACGGGCCCGTCTCGTCCGGGTTGGTGGCGATGAACCGGGCGCCGCCCTTGATCAGCCGGACGGCCTTGGTCATGGCCTCGAAGGAGTAGGTACGGGTCTCGCCGAGGACCACGTAGTCCGGTTCGTGGTCGGTCAGGACGTACCCGATGTCGTGCAGCGCGGTGGTCAGGCCCGCCTCGCCGATGACGTACGCCGTGCCGCCCGGCCGCTGGTCGTCCAGGAACTTGGCGGTGGCCAGCGCGGAGGTCCAGATGTTCTCGACCGGGACGTCGAGGCCCATGCGCTTGAGCCTGGCGTGCAGGTCGCGGGCCGTGTAGATGGAGTTGTTCGTCAGAACCAGGAACGGCTTCCCCGACTCCCGCAGCTTCTTGACGAAGGCGTCGGCGCCGGGGATCGGCACGCCTTCGTGGATGAGGACACCGTCCATGTCGGTGAGCCACGAATCGATCGGCTTGCGCTCTGACATGTGCTGGTCTCCTAGCCGTCCTGGCGTACGGACGCACGCGAACCCGGGGCTGCCGGAACGACTCCGTGCCGACGCGCTCAGCCTAGTCAGGGCACCTCGACCGCGGCCGGGCCGGGCCCGGCCGGGTCCCACGGCCGGGGTCCCGGACTCCGGGGTGTCAGCGGCGGCGCGGGCGGATCCGGCGAGCCAGGGCGAGGAGTCCGGCTCCGAAGGCGACGAGCACGAGCGCCAGCGCGGCCAGGGCGGGCCGGTTCGGGCCGCCGGGGCCGGTCATGGCCAGCTGGTCGGGGGACGGCGCCGTGGTGGCGCTCCCGGTGCCGGTCCCGCTGTCCGTGCCCGTACGGGCGCCGGTGTCGGTCCCGGCGTCCGCGGTGCCGTCCTGCTCCTCGTCGGTGCCGGGCTCCGTGCCCGTCCCCGCGTCCTCGTCCCCGGCGGTGCCCTCGATCCGGAAGCGGTAGGCGTTGGACTCCCCCACCCACTCGCCGTCGTCGTCGTGCTTCTGCACCACGGCGGCGTTCACGACGACGGAGTTCGGGGCGGTCGCGCCGGGGGCCAGGGAGAGCCGCACCTTCACCGTCAGGGTGCGGCCGGGGGCCACGGTGAAGCCGGGGAAGCCGTCGTCGAACGGTCCCACGTTCTCGGCCTCGTCGCTCCGCTCGAACCGCACCGCGTGGGCCCGCTCCCCGTCGTAGAACTCCAGCCGCGCCTGCTCCGGCCGCAGGGTCCGCTTCTCGTCCACGAGGACGACGACCGGGTGGATCGCGCCGCAGGGGTGGGCACTGGTGTTGGTGAGGTCGATGTACCAGGTCCCGAAGTCGCCGCCCGCCCGGTAGGTGTCGGGGCCGCCGTGGACCCGGGTCTTGATCGGGAAGTCGTGGGTGTCGGAGGAGACACAGTCCGGGCGGGTGTCCAGCGCCTGCGCCGGCGCCGACGTGAACGTCACGCACAGCGCCAGCGCGGTCGGGGCGAGGGCGGTCGGAGCGAGCGGATGAGACGTACGCAGTCGCATGAGGAGCCTTTGGCCGATCGGGAGAGGGCGGGGATCGGGAGGACCGAAAGCGTCAGTCGGTGCCGGGCAATGGCCCCGTGACCGTGCCATGCCCCACCCCGCCCGTCCGACCGCCACATGGGAAGTCACCCCCGTTCGGCCCCGGTTTTCCCACCATCCGGCGGCACCGCCGACACGGGAGGGGTGCCGCTACGGGACCGAGCGCCCCAAGCTGGGCGTCACGGGCGGGCCTCGCGGACCGAGCGCCGCGGGCCGAGCGCCGCGGGCCGAGCGCCGCGGGCCGAGCGCCGAGCGCCGAGCGCCGAGCGCCGCGGGCCGAGCGCCGCGGGCCGAGCGCCGCGGGCCGAGTCTCGCGGACCGAGTGGGCTCCCCCGGAAGCAGCGGTCCCCTCAGCCGTCCCCCCGTCCGAACAGCGGGGCCAGCAGGAGCTGGGCCGCGCCCTCGGCCACTCCCCGTGCTCCGCCGGGAGCCGGCCGGACCGGCACCGACGCGCCGCCCCCCTCGCGCAGGGCCCGTTCCTCCATGACCGCCCCGACGCCCCGGAGGAAGACCTCTTCGTGAGCGGCGACCGTGCGCCCGCCCAGCAGGACGAGGTCGATGTCGAGCAGCCCCACCAGGTTCGCCGCCCCGGCGCCGAGCACCCGGGCCGCCTCCGCCACGGCCCCCCGGCCCACCGCGTCCAGGCACAGCACCTCGATGCACCCGCGGTTCCCGCACTCGCACAGCGGCCCGTCCAGCTGGATGACCTGGTGCCCGAACTCCCCGGCCCCGGTCCTGGCCCCCCGGTGCACGGCCCCACCGATCACCAGGCCCGCGCCCAGTCCCGTACCGAGATGCAGATACGCGAACGACCCGCCGCCCGCGACGCCGGAACCGGGCCCGGCGCCGGTCCCCACCGCGACCCCGAGCGCCGCCGCGTTGGTGTCCTTGTCCACGACCACCGGCAGCCCGAGCCGCCCGGCCAGCGCGTCCCTGAGCGCGAACCCGTCCCACTCGGGAAAGCCCGTCACCCGGTGCAGCACCCCCAGCGTGTGATCGAGCGGCCCCGGCAGCGCCACCCCCACGCCCAGCGGTGACACCCCGCCGAGCAGGGCCGAGACCTCCCCGGCCGCCCCCTCGACCACCGCGTCGGCGCCGGCCCCCAGATCCAGCGGGGCGCGCCGCTCGGCCACCACGGCCCCGGTGAGATCGCACAGCACCGCGGTCAGCTCGTCCCGGTCGA
Source organism: Streptomyces sp. NPDC024698 (assembly GCF_055559015.1). Lineage (NCBI taxonomy): Bacteria > Bacillati > Actinomycetota > Actinomycetes > Kitasatosporales > Streptomycetaceae > Streptomyces > Streptomyces sp. NPDC024698. The sequence continues at coordinate 858,207 of NZ_JBVHLK010000001.1, forward strand.
GATGCAGCCCGACCGCGTGCCCCGCCTCGGGCACCAGCCGCAGCACCGTACGGGGTTTGCCGCCCGTGGACGCGAGCCGCCCCGCCTCCGTCGCGAGGCCGTCCGCCCTGAGCCGAGCGGTGATCTTGCTGACCGCCTGCGGGGTCAGACCGGTCCGCTCGGCGAGTTCCAGGCGGCTGATGCCGGAGGCCCCCGCCGTGCGCAGTAGATCGAGCACCAGCGCGGCGTTGTGACTGCGCAGGGCCGGCAGATTCACCCCCGCCACCCCGGACCCCACCCCGGACCCCACCCCGGAGCTCGCCCGGGAACCCGCCCCGGCGTCACCGTGCCGCCCCGGAGCACCGGCACCACCCCAACCTCCCGTTCCGCCCCCGCCCCGTTCCGCGCGGTCGCCCGAGCTCCGGGGTACACCTGGATTCCCGGGGGTCTCCTGCGTCCCGGCCCCACCCGCACTGATCCTGTTCACGCCCCCATTGTCTCCCGCGCTTGCACTTTGGCAACAGCGTTGCGAAAGTAGGACGCATGACAGGCATGACTGCTACTGGTACGCCCCTTCGCGTGGGTCTCGTCGGCTACGGCCTCGCGGGTTCCGTCTTCCACGCCCCGCTGGTCGCCACGACCGAGGGCCTCGCCCTCGACACGGTCGTCACCTCGAACCCGGAGCGCGAGGCGCAGGCTCGCGCCGAGTTCGGCGACGGACTCCGGTTCGCCGCCACGCCCGAGGACCTGCTGGAACGCGCCGACGACCTCGACCTGGTCGTCATCGCGTCCCCGAACAAGACCCACGTCCCGATCGCGACCGCCGCCCTGAAGGCCGGCCTCCCCGTGGTCGTGGACAAGCCGATCGCCGGCACGGCGGCGGAGGCGCGCGAGCTCGCGGCCCTGGCCGACGAGCGCGGTCTGCTGCTCTCCGTCTTCCAGAACCGCCGCTGGGACAACGATTTCCTGACCCTGCGCAAGCTGTTCGCCGACGGCGAGCTGGGCGACATCTGGCGCTTCGAGTCCCGTTTCGAGCGCTGGCGCCCGCAGCCGAAGGGCGGCTGGCGCGAGTCCGGCGACCCGGCGGAGATCGGCGGCCTGCTCTACGACCTCGGCAGCCACCTCGTCGACCAGGCGCTCGTCCTCTTCGGCCCCGCCGCCTCGGTGTACGCGGAGTCGGACGTCCGCCGTCCGGGCGCGCTGACCGACGACGACACGTTCATCGCGATCACGCACGAGAACGGGGTCCGCTCCCACCTCTACGTCTCCGCGACGACCGCCCAGCTCGGCCCGCGCTTCCGTGTCCTCGGCTCGCAGGCGGGCTACGTCAAGTACGGCCTCGACCCGCAGGAGGCCGAGCTGCGCGAGGGCAGGCGCCCCGGCGCCGGTGCCGCGTGGGGCGTCGAGCCGGAGGCCCTGTGGGGCCGCGTCGGTTCCGGCGAGTCCCCGCTGACCGGTGGCGGCCGTCCCGAGCCGACGGTCCCGGGCGCGTACCCCGCGTACTACGCGGCCGTCGCCGCCGCGATCCGTGACGGCGCCCCGAACCCGGTCACCGCCCACGAGGCCGCCGCCGCCCTCGACGTCCTGGAGGCGGCCCGCCGCTCCGCCCGCGAGTCCGTGGTGGTGTCCCTGTGAACGCGCCCGTCGCCCCGGAGATCGCCGAGCTGGAGGAGCAGGAGCGCCGGCTGACGCTCCCGCGGTTCACCCACGACGACGCCTGGGTCCTCGGCGGCCTCCTGGTCGAGCTCGCCCGTGAGCGCGAGGCACCGGTGGCCATCGACATCCGCCGCGGCGGCCAGCAGCTGTTCCACGCGGCGCTGCCGGGTTCCACCCCGGACAACGACGCCTGGATCGACCGCAAGCGCCGCGTCGTCGAGCGGTACGGCTGCTCGTCGCTGCTGGTCGGCTCGCGCTTCCGCGCCAAGGGCACGACGTTCGAGGACTCCTCGCGCCTCGACCCCGACACCTACGCGGCCCACGGGGGCGCCTTCCCGATCACCGTGACGGACACGGGCGTCATCGGCACCGTGGTGGTCTCGGGCCTCCCCCAGCTGGAGGACCACAAGATGGTCGTAGAAGCCCTGGATAAATTCCTGACCGCCTAGCCCCCCGGTTCCCCGCGCCCGCCAGGGGCGCGGGGAACTGCGCGCCCGGCCCCGACGCACCCGCAGGGACCCACCGGCGTCAAGCCCCGATAGGGGCGCGAGGAACGGCGCGAGCGACCACGACGCCCCCGCGGCCGAAAACGCACCCCGACCGGAGCGAACCCCACCGCGAACGAAGCGGAGCGCTCACGCGTTGGCGAGCACCTGCCGCTGCCGCCCCAGCCCCTCGATCTCCAGCTCCACGACATCCCCCGCCCGCAGGTACGGCTTCGGCTCGGGCCGCCCGAGGGCCACCCCGGCGGGCGTGCCGGTGTTGATGACGTCCCCCGGGTACAGGGTCATGAACCGGCTCACGTACCGGACGACCTCCGCGACCGGAAAGATCTGCTCCGCCGTCGTACCGTCCTGCTTGAGCTCACCGTTCACCCAGAGCCGCAGGGACAGCGCCTGCGGGTCGGGCACCTCGTCCGCCGTCACCAGCCACGGCCCCAGCGGGTTGAACGTCTCGCAGTTCTTGCCCTTGTCCCAGGTGCCGCCGCGCTCGATCTGGAACGCGCGCTCGGAGACGTCGTGCGCCACCGCGTACCCGGCGACATGCGCGAGCGCCTCCTCCCCCGACTCCAGATAGCGGGCGGTCCGGCCGATGACGACGGCCAGCTCGACCTCCCAGTCGGTCTTCACCGACCCGCGCGGCACGAGCACCGTGTCGTCGGGCCCGACCACGGTGTCCGCGGCCTTGAAGAAGATCACCGGCTCGGCGGGCGGCTCGGCCCCGGTCTCCTTGGCGTGGTCGTGGTAGTTCAGCCCGATGCACACGACCTTGCCGATCCGGGCCACCGGCGGTCCGACGCGCAGTCCCTCCGCATCCAGCACCGGCAGCTCACCGGCCGCGGCGGCGGACCGGATCCGGCCAAGCGCGGCGTCGTCGGCGAGGAGTGCCCCGTCGATGTCGGACACCAGGTCCGACAGGTCCCGCAGGGTCCCCTCGGTGTCGAGCAGCGCGGGCCGCTCCGATCCGGCCGTGCCGACGCGCAGCAGCTTCATGGTCACCATCTCCCTCGGTCGCGGGCCGTCGACCGGCGGGTGCGGCCGCCGGAGGACCGTGCGATCCTCCAAGCTCGCCGTCCGGTCCGCAAGACCCCGTTCAGGGACTGGACCGGCCCGGAGGGGCGCCGTCAGACGAGCGCCGCGGCCACGGGGGCGGTGACCCCGGGCATGTCCCGGTAGAGGACCGCCCGCTCCACCGCGCTCCAGGTCGCGCTGGTCACCACGTACAGCGCGGCCGCCAGCGGGACCACGGCCACGGTGAACAGGGTGAAGAACGACATGAACGGCATGAGCTTGGCGACCGAGGCGAGAGCCGCCGCCTGCTCGCTCCGGCCCTCCTCCGGCATCGGTGCGACGACGGCGGTCCGCTTCGTACGGACGTAGTTGAAGCAGGCCACGGCCGTGACGACGGCGAAGAGGCCCAGGTAGACGAGCCCGGCCGGCCCGAACAGGCCGCCGTCGCCGAGCGCGCCCGTCCACCGACCCCCGAGCTGTGCCCCGAACAGCTTGTGCCCGAGCAGGGTGTTGGCCTCGCCGCCGATCTTCGAGCTGGAGAACAGGTGGTAGAGGAGGAAGAAGGCCGGCATCTGGAGCAGGCTGGGCAGGCATCCGGAGAGCGGCGACACCTTCTCCTCGGCGTGCAGTTCCATCAGCGCCTTCTGGAACTTCTCGCGGTCCTTGCCGTGCTCCTTCTTCAGTTCGGCGATCCGCGGCCGAAGCGCAGCCTGGGCCCGCTGTCCGCGCGCCGCCGCCCGTGACAGGGGGTGCACGAGCAGTCGTACGAGCGCGGTGAACAGGATGATCGCCGCGGCGGCGGCCGAGGCGTGGAAGAGCGGCTGGAGCAGGTCGGCGAGGTGCTCGACCAGGTGCGCGAAAAGGGACATGAACGTGGACATGCGTGAGCCCTCCGGGGGTCTCGTCGTGCCGGGAGTACGGAATGCGGCATGACGACCCGCGCGGGTCACCCGTGAGGAAGGACCACTCGGCGCGCGTCACCGGACATCTCGGGGTGCGTCAACGGGAGTGGAGAGCCACCCGGGCGGCCGGTCGGTCGCAGGGGTGGAAAGGAAGGAGTGCCTACGCGGTCGCCTGGAGGGCGTGTCCGGGTGCTCGGGGGCGCGGCCGTCCGCTGGCGTCGGGATCGCGCTGCGGCAGGAAGGCCGTACGGCGGTCGCGGTCGCGGATGGTCGTACGGACCCGGGTGGGCGGCACGGCCGGCGCGCAGCGCGCCACGATCAGGGAGCAGGCGACGAAGGCGGACCCGGCCGCGGCCGTCGCGGCGAACGCGACGGTGGCGGTGAGGCTGCCGGTGTCGAGCAGCGCCACCTCGAGGAGCAGAAGCAGCAGTACGGCGGCGGGGCGGGCGTCGGCCCAGCTCCGGATCATCGGCCGCTCCTCCTCTCGTACGTGGTGCGCGCTCTCGTACGAGGTACGCGTCTTCCTGCGTTCGTTATACAGGATGATTCTCCGCCGACCGCCCGGAATCGGACGCGGTGTGCGCCACACCGTCCGGGCCGCGGTCCGTGTCGATCGGCTCCAGCAGCCGCCTCGGCGCGAGCAGGGCGCGGCTGACCGGATCGGCCGGGTTCCGGTCGAGTCCTGGGCCCGGGGTCATCTCGACGTCCGGGACGGGCACGATCAGGGCGCAGGCGGGGCATTCGCCGTACGGGCCCAGTTCCGTGCCGCAGGCCGCGTGGCGGAAGTAGCGCAGGCGGCTCTCGGTGAAGTGTTCGCGGCCCCACAGGCCGAGCGAGCGCAGGGTGGGCCACAGGCCGATACCGCGGTCGGTCAGGACGTACTCGTCCCGCGGCGGCGACTGCTGGTAGCGGCGCTTGTCGAGGATGCCCTCGGCGGTGAGCGCCTGGAGCCGGGCCGCGAGCACGGCGCGCGGGATGCCGAGGTGCACGAGGAAGTCGTTGTAGCGCCGTACGCCGTAGAGCGCGTCGCGGATGACGAGCAGCGTCCAGCGCTCGCCGACGATCTCCAGCGCGCGGGCGATCGAGCACTCCTGCGTCGCGTAGTCCTTGCCCAGTGCCATGCCCCCACTGTAGCCACTTTCCGACACGTTGGTTCATTGACCGAACCTAGGTGTTACGGTGGACGCCACGAGAAGGTTCAATGACCGAACTGACCAGGGAGGCGAAGGCACCTCATGACCCCGCTGAACCGGCCCGACACCAGGACGCGGCCCGCGCACACGGCCGGGACACCTCAGGCCCCCGTGGCGCACGACGCTCCGCGCACCACCCCGACCCTCGCCCTCACCAGCGCCGCAACCGCCGTGGCCCTGATGACGTACACGGCCCCCATGGTCACGCTCCCCGACACCGCGGCCGCCCTGCACACCTCCGTCTCCGCCCAGGCCTGGCTGCTCAACGGCACCCCGCTGGGCCTGGCCGCGTTGCTCCTGGTCGCGGGCAGCCTCGCCGACGACTACGGCCGCCGCCGGATCTTCCTGGCCGGCACCGTCGCCCTCGGTCTCACCACCGCGCTCGGCGCGCTCGCCGGCTCCACCTGGCTGTTCACCCTGACCCGCGTCGCGCAGGGAGCGGCGAGCGCCGCGATCCTCGCGAGCAGCCTGGGGCTGATCGTGCACGCCTTCCCGACCCCGCGCGGGCGGCTGCGCGCGACGGGCGTCTGGGGCGCCTTCGTCAGCGGCGGCATCGCGGCGGGCCCCCTCCTCGCGGGCGCGATCGCCGGCTGGAACTGGCGGCTGGCGTACGCCGTCCTGGGCGCCGCGGCCCTGCTCGTCGCCCTCCTGGGAACCCGCGCCCTGACCGAGTCCCGCGCACCGCGCGGCGGCCGGCCCGACCTCGCGGGGGCGCTGACCTTCGGCCTCGCCCTGGTGTCGCTGGTGGCCGCGCTGACACTCGGCCGCGACGGCTGGCTGCGCGCGCCGGTGGGCCTGCTGCTGGCCGCCTTCGTCGCCGTCGAGCGCCGCAGCGCGACGCCCATGATCGATCTGGGTCTGCTCAGGCACCGCCGCTTCCTCGCCTCGTCGGCGGGCGGGCTCTTCACGGGGCTCGCGGTGATCGGCCTGTTCAGCTTCCTGCCGGCGCTGCTCCAGCGGACGCTCGGGATGTCCGCCATGGACACCGCGTGGCTGTTCCTGCTGTGGTCGGGGCTCGCCTTCACGGTCGCCCTCCAGGCCCGCCGCCTCGCCGGCCGCGTCTCGCACCGCCATCAGCTGGCCCTCGGATTCGCGCTGCACGCCGTCGGCGTCCTGACGATGCTCGGCGCCATCGGCTCCGGCTCCTGGCTCCGGCTGCTCCCGGGGTTCGTGCTCTCCGGGGTGGGCAGCGGCCTGCTGAACGCCGCGCTGCCGCTGCTGGCCGTCGAGTCCGTGCCCGCGACCCGCGCGGCGATGGGCTCGGGCGCCCAGCAGACCTTCCGCTACATCGGCTCGTGCGCCGGGGTCGCCCTCACGATCGCCCTGGTCACCTCCAGCGGCGGACCGGCGCACGGCGCGAACGTCGCGATCATCGTGTCGGCGCTGCTGGCCGCGGTGGCCGCGGTGGCGGTTCTGGTGCTGCGGGAGCGGGCGTGAGCGGGCGGTGACCGCCAGGGCCGGCGCTCACGGGTGCCGCCTCCGCGGGAGTGACGGCGGAACCCGTGGCCGTCGCGGAACTGGTGCTCGTCAGCGGGGCCGCACGGAGGTGAGCTTGCCCCACACCGCCATGCGGTACCGGGAGGTGTACTCGGGGGCGCACGTGGTGAGCGTGATGTAGTAGCCGGGCAGGCTGTACCCGTACGACGGCCGGACGGTGCTGCGCGGCACCGGGCGGATCACCCCGACGTCCCGGGCGGAGGTCCGCGGGAGCGTCCGGTCGACGGTGTACGTGTAGACGGCGGCCTTCGTCTCGACGGTGATCGTGTCACCGCGCCGGAGTCTCGGGAGGTACCGGAAGGGCTCACCGTGTGTGTTCCGGTGCCCGGCGAGCGCGAAGTTCCCCGCCTGACCCGGCTGCTGGGTCGCCTTGTAGTGGCCGACGTAGCCCTTGTTGAGGACATCAGCCTTGCCTACACCCTCCGCGACCGGCACCCGCAGGGACAGCCGCGGAATGCCGAGGATCGCGTAGGCCTGGGACCGACGGGGCCGCGCCTGACCGCCGCCGCCTCCGGACCCGGACCCGGTCTTCCGCCCTGCCGTCCCGACGCCGGCACCGCTCCCCCCGCCGCCCCCACCTGAACCGGAGCTCATCCCGGGGCCGACATCCCCGCCGGCATGCCCCTGGACCGGGGTACCCCACACCCGCTCCAGCGCCTGCACCTTGCGCTCGGCCCCCTGGCGCGCCTCCCGGTTGGTCCACCACAACTGGTGCACGACCAGGAGGAGCAGCACCACACCGACGGTGACGAGCACCTCGGCACCGCTCCAGACGGCTCGCCGGTACGCGGCACGCCGTCGCCGCGTTCCGTGGTGCACGACCCCCGGAGCCCGCATCCGTACACCTCCCTCGCCGGGCGCACGATAGGCCCCACCTCGCCAACTCTCCAGCCCCGCGCGGCTCCTGGGCGCCCCGGGCACCCCGCCCCGCGGAACCGGCGACCTCCGCACGCCCCTTGAGACCCCTATCTGAACGGCGAGTCCCAGACGGTGCCTTTCGCGACGAGGTCGGTGCGGACGGCGGAGAGGTTGCCCGTTGGCGGCTGACGGCTGACGGCTGACGGCTGACGGCTGACGGCTGACGGCTGACGGCTGACGGCTGACGGCATGAGACCCCCTTCCGCACCCTCCGGAACTTCCACACCCTCCGGAACTTCCAGACATTCCACCGTTCCGGCCTTCGCGAATATGCCCTCGGGGACTCCCGCGTCTCTGGCCAGCAGGTCTCTCTCCTTGGCGGCCCGGCGGCAGTACGGTGTCCACCATGCGCCCCGACACGCCTGCCGAGAACGTCGACCACACCGCCGAAGCGGCTCGCCTGGAGCGGACCGCCGGCCTGTACCCGGAGGACGCCGAGCACCTGCTGCTACAGGCAGCGGCCCACCTCGAACTGGCCGGCGACCGCCCCGGCGCCACCACCCTCTACGACCGCCTCCTCGCCTCGGACGCTCCCCTGGAGAAGCCGTATCTGGTACGCGCCCTCAAGGCGTCGAACCTGTGGGAGTACGACCACGAGGCCGAGGCCCGCGCGATCATCGACGGAGTCAGGGCCGCGGCCCCGCGCGACCCGGCCCCCTGGGTCATCGTGGCGGAGGCCCTGGAGTCGCACGACGAACTGGAGGCGGCCCAGGACACCTTCACCGAGGGAACGACCCTGCTCCTGACGGACGTGGCCGAACCCCCGTACTCCACGCTCCCCCTCCTCTTCGGCCGTCACCGTGTGCGCCGCATGCTGGGCGCGGCGCACGACGAGTGGGACGCGCTGGCCGACACCCTGCACTCGTCCCCGATCTCCCTGGACGAGCTCCACGACCCGAAGCGGGTCTGGTCCCTCGGCTCGGACAACCCGGCGGAACTCCAGGCCGAGATCACCCGCCTCCAGGCCGAACTGGGCACCTACCGCGAGGCGTTGTCCCGCCCGTTCCCGGTGGCGGTCCTGCACTGGTCGGCCCCCGAACTCATCGAACTGACCTCGGCGTACCCGGACCTCACCACCGAGTACCCGTCCCACGACGAGCACCTCGCGACGATAGAGGCCTCCCTGCGCGAACTGGCCGGCTCGGGCACCCCGAACCTCGGCATCGTCACCGCCACGGTCCCCTCCTACGAGGCCTTCGCCGCCTCGGAGGCCTCGTCCCCCGCGGACACGACCCTGCTCCCCCAGTACGCGACGACCCTGGCAGCCCGAGGCCTTGCGGTGGCCTGGCCCCCGCAGCGGGGGGCTGGGTGCTGGTGCGGGTCGGGGGCTGCTTATGGGGAGTGCCACGGAGCCGCGTAAGGGCCGGCGGCACCGCCACGCTCCGTTGTTCCCATGAAGGTGCATCCCGAGCTACGCGTCAGTCGGGGTGCACCTTCGCTTGCATCCTTCATCCGCGACCCGCTCGTGTCAGTGGCCCCTGTTAGAACTGTGCATGACGCAATGAGCGATCAGGGGGGCCATCGTGGTTCAGTCCGGGGATCTGTCACAACCTGTTGCGGGTGTGTACGAGGAACTGATTACCGAAGGCGTGCAGGCACAGATCGACCAGCTGAACGCGGCCGGTTGGAAGCCGATTCACGCTGAGGTCAGTGCCGAGTCGTCACCCCATGTCCTGGCGCGCTACATCGGCGAGGCCGTGGGACGGCGGTTGAGCCGGCTGCCTCATGACAAGCAGGTAGCCGCGGCCAACCAGATCATGCAGTCCCTTGTCAGCAGCGTGCCGGACTCGGATGCAAACGAGCCGACGCCCACGATCGTCGACGGTCCTCGTCAGCTCTTGGCCTTGGCTGAGCGGGAGGCTCCAGGCGCCTACGCCATCAGGCCCCTGACTCCCCTGTCCGAAACAGCACTGATCACCAATGCGCCGGATGACCCGAGCTTGGGCGCGGAACTACGGGCCGAGCTCGCCACCGCGGACCGCATCGATCTGCTCTGCGCGTTCGTGAAGTGGTACGGGATAAGGGTTCTGGAGGACTCGCTCCGTGCGGCCAAAGAGCGTGGGGTCCCCATCCGGGTCATCACCACTACCTACATCGGCGCCACTGACCGACACGCCTTGGACCGACTGGTTCGCGAGTTCGGCGCCCAGGTGAAGGTCAACTACGAGATCAGATCAACGCGCTTGCACGCCAAAGCATGGTTGTTCCGGCGCAACACAGGGTTCGACACCGCATATGTCGGCAGTTCGAACCTCTCCAAGGCTGCCCTACTCGACGGCTTGGAGTGGAACGTGCGGCTGTCCTCAGTCGCCACACCGAGGGTGCTCGATAAGTTCGAGGCGACCTTCGACGCCTACTGGGCCGACACCGCCTTCGAGGCGTACGACCCTGACCGAGACGGCGAGCGGCTCGCTGAGGCACTTGCCAGGGCGGGTGGCACGGGCCCTGCTGGAGAACTCAAGATCAGCCTCTCGGGCCTTGAAGTACACCCCCTCCCCCACCAGAAGGACATGCTGGAGCGCCTCCGCGTCGAGCGCGATATCCGCGACCGCAACCGAAATCTCCTGGTCGCCGCGACGGGTACGGGTAAAACGGTCATGGCAGCGCTGGACTATCGCGAGATGCGTGACAAACGCGGCGGCGAGTTTCCCCGCCTGCTCTTCGTCGCTCACCGTAAGGAGATTCTGAACCAGTCCCTGCGCACCTACCGAGAGGTACTGGACAACGCCTCGTTCGGTGAGCTCCTCCACGGCGGCAAAGAGCCACGCGATTGGACACATGTCTTCGCCAGCGTCCAATCACTCAATCTTCAGCGCCTGGAACAGCTCGACCCCGAACACTTTGACGTCATCGTCATCGATGAGTTCCACCATGCCACGGCCGAGACCTACCGACGGGTGATCAACCACTTTAAGCCGGGCCAACTACTCGGTCTCACCGCGACCCCGGAGCGCATGGATGGTCGCAGTGTGCAAAACGAGTATTTCGATGGACGCATCGCTGCGGAGCTTCGCCTCTGGGAGGCCTTGGAGAACGACCTACTCTGCCCCTTTCATTACTTCGGGATTCCTGACGGCACGGACCTGACTCGCCTCAACTGGCGTTCGGGTAACTACGACCGAGATCAACTCGGCCATCTCTACACAGGTGACGAGGCTCGGGCGCGTATCGTCATCAAGCAGGTTGAGGACAAACTCTCGAACCCCGCGTCCATGCGGGCCCTCGGATTTTGCGTATCCAAGGCACATGCACACTTCATGGCGGACTGCTTCCGTCGCGCGGGATTCCAAGCGGCGGCTCTCGACAGCGACTGCCGCCCCGAGGTTCGTACGCAGACACTTGACGATCTCAAAGCAGGTCGCATTCAAGTGATTTTCTCTGTTGACCTCTTCAACGAGGGTCTGGACATCCCTGACGTTGACACGCTTCTGCTGCTGCGCCCGACCAACAGTGCGACCGTCTTCCTCCAGCAGCTTGGGCGTGGTCTGCGCCGCACACCGAACAAGCCGGTCCTGACCGTGCTCGATTTCATCGGTCAGCATCGAGCAGAGTTCCGCTTCGAAGAACAGTTCCGGGCCCTGACAAATCTGTCCCGCAACCGGCTCGTCAACGGAATCGAGCAGGGATTCCCGCAGTTGCCTTCCGGCTGCCAGATCATCCTGGAAGGCAAGTCCAAGGACCTCGTCCTGGACAACATCCGTACGCAGCTCAAGGCCACCATCACCACGTTGGCCAAGGAAGTCAGGGACTACAGCACCCCGCGCCTGGCAGAGTATCTACGCGAGAGCCGTCGGGACATCCAAGAGCTCTATAAGAGCGACAACTCCTGGACCAAGGTGCTGCGCAAGGCTGATTTCATCCGCGAAGAGGCGCCGCCAGGCGAGGCAGAACTCCTCAAGCGCGTCCATGCCTTCCTGCACGTCGACGATCCTCAGCGCATCCACACGTACCTACGTCTACTCGCAGATGACGCCCCTGACTACGACTCCCTGACCGTGCAGGATGCGGCATACGCCCGCATGCTCTTTTTCAACCTGTGGGACAACGGTGGCGGTTTTTCCAGCTACCGCCAGGGACTTGAGTCACTGCGATCCCAACCTATGTTGCGCGACGAGTTGCAACAGGTTCTCTCACACGCCCTCGAAGAGGCGGACCACTACCCCCTCCTACTAGAAGGCTCCCTCACTCACGTTCCCTTGAAGATTCACAGCTCCTACAACCGTTCCGAAATCCTCTCGGCCTTGGGAGTGGCGCGACTGAACGGTCAAATGCCGAGAGATTTCGGACAAGGAGTGCGTTGGGTGGAGGAACTCAAGACCGATGCCCTCCTCATCACCCTGGAGAAGAGCGAACGGGACTTCTCTCCCACAGTCCGCTACAAGGACTACGCCCTCAGTCCAACCCGATTCCACTGGGAGTCGCAGAGCACCACTCCGGCGGACTCCGCGACTGGCTTGCGTTACCAGCAGCACGACGAACTCGGGAGCCATGTCCTTCTTTTCCTGCGCCGCTACAAGCGCAACAGCATCGGCAAGGCCGAGCCGTGGATGCTGCTGGGACCGGCCACCTACTTCGAACACTCCGGCAGCAAGCCCATGGCGATCACCTGGGATCTGCACCACGAACTTCCTGCCGATGTGAGCTCGTACGCCTCGATCACGAGTTGACTCGCCATCCGTATGCCAGGGGGGCGCGTCACTCGGGTCAGCTCGGGCGCTAGCCTCGGGGGCGAACAAGGAGGCAGTCATGGCGAAGGTACCGGCCGCGGTGGTGGCCGCCGGGGGGCTTGTCGGTGGGTACGGCGTCGCCCGGTGGACGAGGAAGCGGCAGCTCGGCGGGGTCGTCCTCGCCGTCGCCGGAGTCGCCGCCGCCCGGCAGTGGAAGCAGGAGGCCGGCGGGACGGCCGCCGGAGTGCTGACCGCCGGGTACGTCGCCGCGTTCGCCGGGTCGCACCCCCTGGCCAAGAAGGTCGGCGCCTGGCCCGCCGTCTTCGGTGTCGCCGGCGCCATGGCCCTCGCCTCCTGGGCCGTCGCCGGCCGACGCGCCTGAGCCCGGAGCCGGGCAGACCCCCGGCCGAGCCGGATGGGGCAGACCTCCGGCCAGGCGAGCCGAGCCGGGCAGACCCCCGCCTGAGCCGGGTCAGACATGCTTCCGCCCGAGCCCTCGGTCGGACAGACCCGCCGCTGAGCCGAGATCGCGCGGACCCGCGCCTGAGCCGGGGCCGGGCGGACCGACACCCGAACCCCGGGTGGTACCGAAGCCCTCAGGAAGCCGGGGCCTCCGCCCCGCGGAATGCCCTCCGGTACGCGTACGGGCTCGTCCCCACCACGCGTTTGAAGCGGTCCCGGAACGCCGTCGGGGAGCCGAAGCCCGCCTGGGTGGCGATGCGCTCGACCGGGTACGTGGTCGTCTCCAGGAGGTACTGGGCACGGCGCACCCGGGCCCGGTGCAGCCACTGGAGCGGGGTCGTGCCGGTCTGTTCGCGGAAGCGGCGGTTGAGGGTGCGGGTGCTCGTGCCCGCGTGGAGTGCGATGTCCTCCAGGGTCAGCTCACGGTCCGCGTTCTCCTCCAGCCAGGCCAGCAGCGGCTCCATGGTCGTGCCCGCCGGGGCCGGCGGCCGCCCGTGGACGATGAACTGGGCCTGGCCGCCCTCCCGTTCGAGCGGCATCACGGACAGCCGGGCCGCGTGTGCGGCGACCGCCGAACCGTGGTCCTTGCGGATCATGTGGAGGCACATGTCCAGCGCCGCCGACGCCCCCGCCGAGGTGAGCAACCGGCCGTTGTCGACGTAGAGCACGTTCGGGTCCACGGTCACCGCCGGGTACCTGGCCGCCAGTTCCCCGGCCGCGACCCAGTGCGTGGTCGCCCGCAGCCCGTCCAGCAGGCCCGTCGCGGCGAGGACGAACGCGCCGACGCAGACCGAGGCGATCCGGGTGCCGTTCGCGGCCGCAGCGCGCAGCGCCTCCGCGACGCCCGGCGGGAGCGGGGCGGACGGGTCGGCCACGCCCGGCACGATGATCGTGTCGGCCTCCGCCAGGGCCTCCAGGCCGTACGGGGCGCGCAGGGTGAACGCGCCCGCGTTCACCTCCGCGTCCGCCGTCACCGAACACACCCGCGTCCGGTACGCGGGGCGGCCGTCGGGCAGCCGCGCCCAGCCGAAGGTGTCGATCGGGGCGGCGAGATCGAACGGGATGACCTGGTCGAGGGCCAGTACGGCCACGGTGTGCATGGCCAGAGCCTAGACAATCACCGGGTTCTCGTCATGCCAGTGCAACCGCTTGTCGGCATCTGATCAGGGCTGGAACAGCCGGAGACGGTGTGGCCGGAATCCGTTGGGTCCTGGCAGAAGTGCCACTTCTCCATGATCCGCCCGACCCCCTACCGTCACCCCGTGACCAAGTTCCTCCTCGCCGTCCATGTCATCGCCGCGATCGTCGCCGTCGGGCCCGTCGCCGTCGCCGCGAGCATGTTCCCGCCGGCCGCGCGCAAGGCTCTCGAAGCGCCGGACGACCCGGGTGCCCTCGCCACCGTCCGGCTGCTGCACCGCATCTGCCAGGTGTACGCGGTGGCCGGCGTCGTCGTCCCCGTGTTCGGGTTCGCCACGGCGAGCGACATGGGTGTACTGGGCGACACCTGGCTGATCGTCTCGATCGCGCTGACCGCGCTCGCGGCCGTCGTCCTCGCCGCGCTCGTGCTGCCCCGGCAGGGCGCGATCCTGGAGGGAACGGCCGGCGAGAAGGCCGTGGACCCTGCGGCCACCGTGCGGCTCGCCATGTTCACCGGGATCTTCAACCTGCTGTGGGCCGCCGTCACCGTCCTGATGATCATCCGGCCGGGGTCCACGACAGGCGCCTAGGTCGTGTCCGCAAGGTCGCGTCGTCCGCCCGGAGGGCGGGCCCGGCGGCATCATGGGGGTCCCCCCTGCTCGAGCGGAGCCGAGAGCTCGGGGGAGCGTGCTCTCGGCGTGCCGGGCGAAGACCCTCGTACTGGACGTACTTGGGTCTTCGCCCGGTGCGGCGAGTGGGGGTCCCCCCTGCTCGAAGAGCTTGGGGGAGCGTGCCAGGCGTCACCGGGCAGACGAGACTTTGCGGACACGACCTAGGGGCTGTTCAGCGGCGCCCGTTCCGGTGTCGGGCGCCGGGCCCTAAAATCCCGCCATGGACGCAAACCAGCAGCAGTCCCCGGCAGGCGCCTACCTGGCCTTCGTGGAGCGGCAGTTGACCGCCGACGGGTGTGCCACGCGGTGGGAGGACTGGGCCGGGGTGCCCGTACTCGTGGGGCGGCGGGGCGAGTTCCGGATGCGGTGGATGGGCACGAAGCTGCACCTGTTCACGGTGGCCGCGGCCGTCCCGGAGATAACCGTGCCGGCCATCTCCGGGTTCACCGACCAGGTGATGAAGTACGCCAAGGACACCAAGGGCGGTCTGCCGGTCGGGTTCCAGAACGGCATCGGCGCCTTCCCGTTGCTGGTCAGCGACCGGGTCGATCCGGCGGCCGTGCAGTGGGCCGAGGCGCAGCAGCGGGTCAAGTTCGCCTGTATGACACGGCCCGTCGTGGTCGACAGTTCGCGTCAGTACGTGGGGATGTACCGCGGCAAGCCGATGCTCGGGCGCGTCTACGCCTCGTACTTCAACGAGAAGGGCTCGGCGTACTTCCACGGCCAGGGAGCGTGAGCGTGTCACCTGGCCGGCCGCGGTGTCTCACCAGCGGCCCGCCAGGGCCGGTTCCTCCTCCTCGGCGTCCATCAGATCCGGCCTGAACTGCCGTGCCACCGCGCTCGCGACCAGCACCGCGGCGGCCCCGAGGAGCGTGACGGCCGCCCAGGTCAGCGGCCAGGCGTCGGCGAAGCCGTCCGGGGGTCCTGGATGGCTCCGCAGGGACACGTACAGCAGGGTCGCCGGAGGTACGGCGACCACGAGCAGGGGCCAGGCCAGCGCGTCCCTGAGCCCGAAGTGGACGGCCAGGAGCAGCAGGACGGCGGCCAGGGCGAGGACACCCGTGCCCGTCACCGGGGTGGTCTCCACCACGGAGCCGGGCGGCTCGGGGCGGTTGCGCAGGTCCCAGGGCAGGCAGACGAGGTACGCCGCGCAGGACAGGGCGGCGCCGAGCACACGCGTCAGCCAGCGTTCCGGCCAGGGGCGCGTTCGCAAGGGGCGGAGCAGTTTCTCGGTCATGCGTACGAGGGTTCCGCGCCCGGCGGGGCCGCGACAGAGTACGCGTACTCAGAACCGGCGCTCGGCAGCGAGATCGCTCAGGCCGCGTCCGTACGAGCGCGTCCCGGTCCGTACGAGCGCGTCGTACGGGCCTCTCGGACGAGCCGGTCACCCGGTCGCCCGGCTGCCAAGCCTCACGTCGTCCGTGCCGCGGAGGCCGACGCGGGGGCCGTAGACAGCGGGGCGGCGATGTCCTCCAGGGAGCGGCGCTCGGCCTTGACCGCGAGGAACACGGCGACCAGGCCCGCGGCGCACATCAGGGAGGCGCCGATCTGGAAGGCGAGCACCGTGTCGGCGACGACGCCGGACTTCGTGAGGTCGGCGAAGACCAGCGGGCCGCTGATACCGCCGGCCGCGGTGCCGATGGCGTAGAAGAAGGCGATGGCCATCGCCCTGGTCTCCATGGGGAAGATCTCGGAGACGGTCAGATACGCGCTGGAGGCGCCCGCCGAGGCGAAGAACAGCACCACGCACCAGCAGGCCGTCATCGTCACCGCGTTCAGGGAACCCTGGTCGAAGAGCCAGGCGGTGACGAAGAGCAGCAGACCCGAGAGCAGATACGTCGAGGAGATCATCACCCGGCGGCCCAGGGTGTCGAAGAGCTTGCCGAGCAGCAGCGGGCCGAGGAAGTTGCCGGCCGCGATGACGGCGAAGTAGTAGCCGGTGCCGCCCGTGGGCACGTCGAAGAACGTGGTGAGGATGGAGCCGAAGCCGAAAGTGATGGCGTTGTAGAGGAAGGCCTGGCCGACGAAGAGGGCGAGGCCGAGCACGGCTCGCTTCGGGTACCGGCCGAAGACCGTCTTCGCGATGGCGCCGAAGCCGATGCCCTTGCGCTGCTCGATGGTGATCTCGCCCCGTGCCTCCGGCAGCGGTTCCCCCCGTTCCTCTTCGATCTCCTCCTCCACGGAGGTGACCAGCTGGTCCGCCTCATCTCCGCGGCCGTGGATGAACTGCCAGCGCGGGCTCTCCGGCACATGCCGCCTGACCAGCAGGATCACCAGGCCGAGGACCACGCCGAGGCCGAAGGTCAGCCGCCAGCCGAGGTCCTTGGGGAAGATGTCCGTGTTCAGCATGACGATCGACAGCAGCGAACCGCCGATCGCGCCGAGCCAGTAGGTGCCGTTGATGATCAGGTCTACCCGGCCGCGGAACCGGGCGGGGATGAGCTCGTCGATCGCCGAGTTGATGGCCGCGTACTCGCCGCCGATGCCGAAGCCGGTGAGGAAGCGGAAGGTGAAGAACCACCAGGCGTCGAAGGAAAAGGCGGTCAGGGCCGTCGCCGTGAGATACACGGCGAGCGTGATCATGAAGAGCTTCTTGCGGCCGTGGCGGTCGGTCAGCCAGCCGAAGAACAGGGCGCCCGCACAGGCACCCGCCACATAGAGAGCCGCCGCGATACCGGTGACCTGTGCCGAGGAGATGGACAGGCCGCTGCCGGGCTCGGAGAGGCGGCCCGCGATGTTGCCGACGGTCGTGACCTCCAGGCCGTCCAGGATCCAGACGGTGCCCAGGCCGATCACGATCATCCAGTGCCAGCGGGACCACGGCAGCCGGTCCAGCCGGGACGGCACGTTCGTGGTGACCGTGCCGGCGGCGGCCGTGTCGGGGGCCGGTGAGGCGGGGGCTGGCATGAGGTTCCCTCTCCGTCGGGCGAGCCCGACCGGGTTGGTTCCCTCTCCGTCGGGTGAACTCCGGCCGGGTTCCCGCCCCCTGGCCGGTTAAGCCCCCAACGCCCGTGACACCACGTAGATCAGCAGTCCGGCCAGGGAGCCGACCACCGTGCCGTTGATCCGGATGAACTGGAGGTCGCGGCCGATGTGCGCCTCGATCTTCCGGGTCGTGTGCTCGGCGTCCCAGCCCGCGACCGTGTCCGTGATCAGCGAGGTGATCTCCTTGCGGTACGTCGTCACCACGTACACGGCGGCGCCCTCCACCCAGCTGTCCACCTTGGCCTGGAGCTTGGGGTCGGTCGCCATCCGGGCACCGAGGGACAGCAGCGAGGCCCGTACGCGCAGCCGCAGTTCGCTGCGCTCGTCCTCGGCCGCGGACACGATCATCGACCGTACGGCCGTCCAGGCGGAGGCGATGAGGTCCTGGACCTCGCCCCGGCCCAGCACCTCGCCCTTGAGCCGCTCCACCCGCGCACGGGTGTCGGTGTCGGACTGGAGGTCGGAGGCGAAGTCGGTCAGGAACCGGTCCAGGGCGCCGCGGGCCGGATGGGACGGGGAGTCGCGCATCTCGGTGACGAAGCGGAGCAGTTCCTTGTAGACCCGCTCACCGACCTTCTTGTCGACGAAACGCGGGGTCCAGCCGGGCGCGCCGCCCTGGACGGCGTCCATCACCTGGGCGTCGTGGAACACCAGCCAGTCATGGGCCCGGGCGACCACCAGGTCGACGAACCGTCGGTGACCGCCGTCCACGACGATCTTCTCCAGCATCTTGCCCATCCCGGGCGCGATCTCCTGGGCGTCCGCACGGCGGGTGATCGCCTCCCCGACCACGGCCTGGACGTCGGAGTCGCGCAGCACGGTCAGCGCGCCCCGCAGAGCGGCGGCCAGTTCGGCCGTGACCCGGTCCGCGTGCTCGGGGTCGGCGAGCCAGGCGCCGAGTCTGCTGCCGATGCCCACCGCGCGCAGCCGCTGGCGGACGACCTCCTCGGAGAGGAAGTTCTCGCCGACGAACTCGCCCAGCGAGACGCCCAGCTGGTCCTTCTTGGTGGGGATGATCGCGGTGTGCGGGATCGGCAGGCCGAGCGGGTGCCGGAAGAGAGCCGTGACCGCGAACCAGTCGGCCAGCGCACCGACCATGCCCGCCTCGGCGGCCGCCGCGACATACCCCGCCCAGGCGCCCGCGCCCTCGTTCGAGGCCCACTTGGCCAGGACGTAGACGAGCGCGACGAAGAGCAGCAGACCGGTGGCCGTCGCCTTCATCCGGCGCACGCCACGGCGCTTCTCCTCGTCGGCGGGGCTGAACGTGTTCATCGTCCGGCCCGGCGGCACGGTGGTCCCGCCGCCGTCCGGTTCACCCGCATTCATGCGTTCCATTCACTCCACCCGTTCGCCGACCACGTCACGCCCCGTGCACATTGTCCCTTTCTCCTCTCTCCCTGACCGACTCCTGGAACGCCTCGGGAGTTCCCGGCGTCTGTCCGGAGGGGGGAACCGACCGGGCCCAGGGGGCGAGTCGGAGTTCTCCGCCCCCATGCCGCATCATGGAGTGACCGCATCGGAGCCTCGGGCTCCCTCGTCCGAGGGGAAACGCACCGCATGACCAAGCGTCACGGTTATGCCCTGCTCGCCGCGGTCCTCGCCGTGGTCGTGGTCCTTTCCGCAGCCATGTACGCCGGTGTCGCGGCCGGCGACGGTCACACCGCCGAGGCAGCCGTCGCCGGTGACCGCACGTCGCACGACGCCGCCCCCGCCTCCACCGGCACCTGGGTCGGCGCCTGGTCCGCCTCCCCGGCCGGAGCCGAACCCGGCACGGAGCCCGACGGGCTGGCCGGCCGCTCCGTGCGCAACGTCGTGCACACGGCCGCCGGGGGTACGAGTGCCCGTATCACGCTGTCCAATCTCTACGGACAGGCCCCGCTGGCCATCACGCACGCCACGATCGCCGTCGCCGCGAGCGCGAACGACGCCGCCGCCGCGGCCGGCACGATGCGCCGCCTCACCTTCGACGGCGCCACCGCGGTCACGATCCCGGCCGGCAGGCAGGTCATGAGCGACGCCGTACGCGTGCGCATCCCGCACGGCGTGGACGTCCTCGTCACCACGTACTCCCCGACCCCGTCCGGCCCCGTCACCTACCACCGGCGCGCCCAGCAGATCTCGTACGTGGCCCAGGGCGACCGCACGGAGGACGTGAGCGCCGCCCCGTACACCGAACGGACCTCGTACTGGCGCTATCTGACCGCGCTCGACGTGCTCAGCGACGACACCACGGGCACCGTCGTCGTCCTCGGCGACTCGCTCACCGACGGCGTCACCTCCACCGTGGGGGCCAACCGCCGCTGGACCGACGTCCTCTCCCAGCGGCTGCGCGCCGTGGCCGGATCCGGTGACACGCCCCGCTACAGCGTCGTCAACCAGGGCATCAGCGGCAACCAGATCCTCGCCGCGGAACCCGGCAGGCCCGCCGACAACCCCAGCGGACTGAGCCGGTTCGGACGGGACGTCCTCGACCGTACGAACGTCAAGGCCGTCGTCATCGACCTCGGCGTCAACGACATCCTCCGCAACCCGCGACAGGTCGACCCGCGCACCGTGACCGACGGCCTGCGGACCCTGGTACGACGGGCGCACGCCCGCGGACTGCGGGTCGTCGGCGCCACCCTGATGCCCTTCCAGGGGCACCGCGGATCCACGGCCGCGCGGGAGGCCGTGCGCCAGGCCGTGAACGCGGAGATCCGGGCCGGGAAGGTGTACGACGCCTACGTCGACTTCGACGCCGCGCTGCGCGACCCGTCCGACCCGCGCCGGCTGCGCCCCGCCTACGACTCGGGCGATCATCTGCACCCCAGCGACCTGGGCTTTCGGCGGATGGCCGAGGTGTTCGACCTGAGGGACCTGAAGGGATCGGTTCCGGCGGACCTGTGATCCGCCGCCCGGCGCACGACACCGCCCGGGAACCGACACGCCGTCGCCTGGCCATGTGTTCAGTGGCCCGACGCGCCGTCGTCCGCCAGCTCTCCAGGAGTCGACGCGCTTCCGCCCGCCCGTCGTTCAGTAGCCGCCGCGCCGCCGGTGGCGGTCCTCACGGCGTTCACGGTGCCGCTCCCTGCGCTCCTCATGACGCTCACGGCGCTCCTCGTGCCGCTCGCGCCACAGATCGCGGGCCTCGTCCACCGCGTCGAGCACGTCGTCGAGGTCACCGCCCCGCGAACCCTGCAACTCCTTGCGGGCCTCCCGGCGCTCCAGCCTCTCCTGGCGGCGCTCCTCCTTGAGCCGCTGGCGCTCGGCACGGGTGAGCTTGCGCTCCACGCCCACACCGCCCCAGAACGCGAAGCCCGTGACGACCACCCGGGGCGCGCCGGGATCGCCCGGCCGGCCCTCCTCACGGTGGTCGAAGCCGCCCATGATGCCGATACCGCGGACGACGACCTCGACCCCGGGCGGCACGATCACGTTCAACCCGCCCATGAACGCGAAGCAGTTGATGACGACCTCACGGTCCGCGAAGTTCGCCTCGCGCAGGTCGATCTCCCCGCCGCCCATGAAGGCGAAGGAGGTGAAGCGCCCGGGCACCGTCCAGCGACCCTTGCGCTCGAAGCCGCCCAGAACCGCCACACCCCACGAGGACGAACCCTCGCCGCCGACGATCCGAGAACCCCAACTGCCGTCGTCCACCGGCTGCTTGACCATGGAGACCCGCGGGGCGGGCACCCCGCCCGGCAGATCACGGGTGATCGGCGTCAACTCCCCGTAGGTACGGGCCGTGTACGTCGCCTCCAGCCGCTCCTCGAACTCCTCCATGTCGAGACGGCCCTCCGCGAGGGCGTCCCTCAGCTGTTCGGCGACTCGTTCACGATCGGCGTCGGAGGCACGCAGCTCCGGGAGTTCGTCGGTCATGGACAGCAGCCTACGAGGTCCCCCGCCCGCTCGCTATCCGGCCCGCCCTCCCGAAATCCCCTCTACGACACCGCTTTCCCCGCGTACATACGGCTGATGACCGCCTCGATGTCCGGCTCCCGCACCGAGAGGTCCGCCAGCGGATAGTCCGCCGCGATCCGCGCCACCAGCGGAGCCGCCGACATCGCGGCCGGGAAGGCCAGCCACTGACGCGGCCCCTCCACCTTCACCACCCGCGCCGACTCCAGCTCGATCGGCGGCAGTTCGCGCTCCAGGTCCACGACCAGGGTCCGCTCGCTCTCCCCCACCTCGTGCAGCCCGCTCAGCGCCCCGTCGTACATCAGCCGCCCGTGGTCGATCACCATCACCCGCCGGCACAGCTGCTCTATGTCGGTGAGATCGTGCGTGGTGAGCAGGATCGTCGTACCGCGCTCGGCGTTCAGGTCCCGCAGGAACTCCCTGACCCGCACCTTGCTGACCACGTCGAGCCCGATCGTCGGCTCGTCGAGATAGAGCACCTCGGGGTCGTGCAGCAGCGCAGCCGCGATGTCGCCGCGCATCCGCTGCCCCAGCGACAACTGGCGCACCGGCACATCCAACAGAGCGCCCAGCTCCAGGAGTTCGACACAGCGGTCGAGGTTCTCCCGGAACCGCGCGTCCGGCACCCGGTACATCCGGTGCATGAGCCGGTACGAGTCGATCAGCGGAAGGTCCCACCACAGCGTCGTACGCTGCCCGAACACGACCCCGATCCGGCGCGCCACCCGGGTGCGCTCGCGGGACGGGTCCAGACCGGCGACCCGCAGGCGGCCGGCGGACGGGGTGAGGATGCCGGTGAGCATCTTGATCGTGGTCGACTTCCCGGCACCGTTCGGGCCGATGTAGCCGACCATCTCACCGCGTTCGACGGTGAACGAGATCGAGTCCACGGCCCGCACCTGACGCCGCTCACCCCGCAGGAACCCCGTCTTCTTGCGCACGTCGAAGACCTTCTCGACCCCGTCGAGCTCGATGAACCCGGTCCTCGGCCCCGGGTCCCCGCCCGGACCGGCCGGTTCCCTGTCTGCGGCGATGGTCACGACCGTTCTCCTAACTTCCCGTGCTGCGGTAGGCGCGCAGCCCCGCGCGCCAGGCGATCCCGGCCAGCGCGCAGCACAGCGCCGCCACGAGCGGTGGTGCGAACGCGACCCACACCGGCAGGTCGAGCGGATAGGGCCGCCCCAGCACGTACAGCGCGGGCAGCCAGTTGACGAAGGCGAGCGGAAGCACGAAGGTCACCCCGCGCAGCATGTCCTTGGCGAACACGGTCGGCGGGTACTGAAGGAGCGTATTGCCGCCGTACGTGAAGGAGTTCTGCACCTCGGAGGCGTCCTGCGCGACGAACTGGAAGGCCCCGCCCGCCACGAACACCGCCGAGAAGATCCCCGCGCCACTGAGCAGCATCATCGGCATCATCAGCACCTTGAGCGGTGTCCAGTGGACGTCGAGGACGGTGAGCGCGTACCCGAGGACGAGCAGGCCCTGGGTGATCCGGCCGAGGCGGCGCAGCGCGAAACGGTCGGCGGCGACCTGCGCGAGCACCGGCACCGGGCGCACCAGCAGGGTGTCAAGGGTGCCGTCGCGCACCCGGCGCCCCAGCCGGTCCATCGAGCCGAGCGCGAGGTCCGCGAACCCGAACGCGACACCGGACACCCCGTAGAGCAGGGCGACCTCGGGCAGGCTGTAACCGCCGATCCGGTCGACCCGGGAGAACATCAGCAGGATCGCCACGAAGTCGAGCGCGGTCGCCGCGAAGTTCCCGAACGCGGTCATCGCGAAGGAGGCCCGGTAGGCCATCGTGGAGCGGATCCACATCGCGCTGATCAGCCGGTAGGCGCGCAGCCCGTCCCGCAGCCGCTCGTACCCGCCCTGCCGCTCGAACGGACGGAAGTCCACCGCCCGGACCGGCGCCTCACGCGGCGGCCCGGTCACGACCCCCGCCGCCTTCTCCTCCACCGGGTCAGCCACCCTGGACCACCACCCTTCGCGTCGCCACCGACTGGACCAGCCGCCCGACCGCCAGCAGCCCGACCGCCCAGGCGGCCTGCACCGCGTACGTTCCCAGCGGATCCGCCGTGCCCAGCAGCACGTCCACGGGCGCCTGGATCAGCGAGGACCAGGGCAGCGCCCGCACCACCTCGCCGAGCGCGCCGGGGAACACGTTCAGCGGCAGCAGCATCCCGGAACAGAAGATCCCGGCGATGGACGTCAGCTGCGCCACCCCCGCGCCGTCGAGCAGCCAGAACGCCGACAGCGCCACCAGGTACCGGATCGCGAACCCGACGGCCACCCCGAGCGCGACCGCGACCAGGAAGGCGAGCCAGGTCAGCGGATCCGACGGCAGCGCCAGATCGAAGACGAGCGCGCCGAACAGCAGCGGGACCACACCGCGGCCCAGCAGATGGAACAGCGCCCGCCCCACGTCCTGGGCGAGCCACCACATCTGGAGATCGGCCGGCCGGTACAGGTCGATCGCGATGTCACCCGTACGGATGCGTTCGATCAGCTCGTCCTCGAAGCCGCCGCCCATCATCGCGACCACCATCAGCAGGCCCTGGCTGACCCAGACATAGGTGAGCGCCTGCGCCTGGTCGTAGCCGCCGAGGTGCGGCTTGCTGTCCCACAGGGCCATGAACAGATACGCCAGGATCAGCCCGAAGACCGTGTTGGTGAAGACACCCGCGGCGGTGGCGACCCGGTAGGTGGCGTACCGCCGGAACCCGCCGGCCGCGACAGCCGCGTACAACCGCGCCGTGCCCACAACCCGTCCCTTTCCTCAGCGTTGAGCCAAAGCGCAGGAGCCTAATCCCCGCCGGGCGTGGCCCGCCAGGCATTTTCCGGCGCGACGCGTGCCGGACCGGGGAACGGAACACATGGTGCGAGAGTCTTCAATACGGGGCGCACCAGGCGTATGAGGGCGTACAGGACAGTACGACGCGACACAGGAGTCCGGCGAACATGAGCGACGAGCCGCAGCAGCGCAGCCAGGGCTGGGCATCCAGGGAGCCGGGACCGGGACCGGGCGGGCCGGGCACCAAGCAGCAGCCCCAGCCGCGGAAGAAGCCGCAGGGCAAGCGGAAACAGCGGCCGAAGCGGACCGGCCTGCGCAGACTCGTCCCCACCTGGCGCATGGTGCTCGGCACGATCCTCGGCACGGCCCTGCTCCTGGCCGGCCTCTTCGCGCTCGGCTACTTCCTCGTCCGCATCCCCTCGGCGAACGCGGCGGCGGTCAAGCAGAGCAACGTCTTCCTGTACGCCGACGGCAGCCAGCTCGCCCGCGACGGCGACGTCAACCGCGAGAACGTCGCCCTGGAGCACATCTCCAAGGCCGCCCAGCACGCCACCCTCGCCGCCGAGGACCGCGACTTCTACAGCGAGTCCGCCATCGACCCCAAGGCGATGATCCGCGCCGGCTGGAACACCGTCACCGGCAAGGGCCGCCAGTCCGGCTCGACCATCACCCAGCAGTACGTCAAGAACTACTACCTCGGCCAGGAACAGACCGTCACCCGCAAGGTGAAGGAGTTCTTCATCTCGATCAAGCTCGACCGGGAGAAGAGCAAGGACGAGATCCTGGAGGGCTACCTCAACACCAGCTACTACGGCCGCAACGCCTACGGCATCCAGGCCGCCGCCCAGGCCTACTACGGCGTGAACGCCCGGGACCTCACCGTCGGCCAGGGCGCCTACCTCGCCGCCCTGCTCAACGCGCCCAGCGAGTACGACGTGATCGCCCACCCCGAGAACAGGGCCGGAGCCCTCGCCCGCTGGAACTACGTCCTCGACGGCATGGTCAAGCAGAAGTGGCTCACCCGGGCCGCCCGCGCCCGGGTCGCCTTCCCCGCACCCCGGCAGGCCAAGGGCTCGGCGGGTCTGTCGGGCCAGCGCGGCTATCTCGTCCAGGCCGTGACCGCCTATCTGACCTCGAACGGGATCCTCGACGAGGACACCCTCACCCGCGGCGGCTACCGCATCACCACCACGCTCCAGAAGTCCAAGCAGGACGCCTTCGTGCACGCCGTGAACGACCAGGTGATGGACCGGCTCGACCGCAAGAACCGCAAGGCGGACACCTACGTCCGCGCCGGCGGCGTCGCCATCGACCCCGCGAGCGGCAAGGTCCTCGCGATGTACGGCGGCATCGACTACACCAAGCAGTACGTCAACAACGCCACCCGCCGCGACTACCAGGTCGGCTCCACCTTCAAGCCGTTCGTGTTCGCCTCCGCCGTCCAGAACGGCTCGGAGACCGAGGACGGCCGCCCCATCACCCCGAACACCGTCTACGACGGCACCGACCGGCGCCCCGTCCAGGGCTGGAACGGCGCCGTCTACGCACCGGAGAACGAGGACGGCGAGTCGTACGGGGACATCTCCGTGCGCACCGCCACCGACCGGTCGGTCAACTCGGTGTACGCGCAGATGGCCGTCGACGTCGGCCCCACCGACGTGAGACGGACCGCCGTCGCCCTCGGCCTGCCCGCCGACACCCCCGACCTCACCGCCTCCCCCTCCATCGCGCTCGGCCCGGCCACCGCCAGCGTCCTCGACATGGCGGAGGCCTACGCCACCCTCGCCAACCACGGCAGGCACGGCCCGTACACCCTCGTGGAGAAGATCACCAAGGACGGCTCGGCGAACGTCCGGCTGCCGGCTCAGGACGGCACCGACGGCGAGCACCAGGCCGTGAGCCGCGAGGCGGCCGACACCACGACCTCCATGCTCCAGAGCGTCGTCGACGGCGGCACCGGACAGGCCGCGCAGAACGCGGGCAGACCCGCCGCGGGCAAGACCGGCACCGCGGAGGAGGACACGGCCGCGTGGTTCGCGGGCTACACCCCCGACCTCGCCACCGTCGTCGCCGTGATGGGCCAGGACCCCGACACCGGCGCCCACAAGTCCCTGTACGGCGCGCTCGGACAGGC
Organism: Streptomyces sp. NPDC024698; assembly: GCF_055559015.1. NCBI lineage: Bacteria > Bacillati > Actinomycetota > Actinomycetes > Kitasatosporales > Streptomycetaceae > Streptomyces > Streptomyces sp. NPDC024698. The sequence continues at coordinate 884,607 of NZ_JBVHLK010000001.1, forward strand.
CCGTGTCAACGGCGGCGGCTACCCCGCGCAGATCTGGGCCCAGTTCACCCGGGACGCCCTGGACGGGAGCGACTACACGGAGTTCGACCTCCAGCTCCAGCCGGGCGCGGAGGAACCGGACGACTCCCTCTACGACCCCGGCACCACGGACACCACCGGCGGCCAGGACAGCGGCGGCACCACCGACGGCAGCCAGGGCGGCGCCAACGGCAGCAGGCCGGCGCCGTCGGCGGGCCACACGCCGGGCCTGGGTCCGGAGCGAGGCCGGGAGGGGGGTCCCGCGCGCGGGCAGACCCACGGCAGGTCCGGCGGCACCGGCGCCTCCGGGGGCACGCACGGCACGAGCGGTGGCACGGGCGGCCGCGCGCACACCGGAGGTGCTCACACCGGCACCCGCACCGGTGGCACCACCACGGGCGGCGGCACCGGGGCGGGTACGGGGGCGGTCAGATCCCCAGGTCCTTGATGATCTTCGCCACGTGCCCGGTCGCCTTCACGTTGTACAGCGCCCGCTCGACCTTGCCCTCCTCGTCCACCACCACCGTGGAACGGATGACACCGACGACCGTCTTGCCGTACAGCTTCTTCTCGCCGAAGGCCCCGTACGCCTCCAGGACCGTCTTGTCGGGGTCTCCGACCAGGGTGACCTTCAGCGACTCCTTCTCACGGAACTTGGCCAGCTTCTCGGGCTTGTCGGGGGAGACACCGATCACGTCGTAACCGGCGCCCGCCAGCAGATCGAGGTTGTCCGTGAAGTCGCAGGCCTGCTTCGTGCAGCCGGGAGTGAGGGCGGCCGGGTAGAAGTAGACGATGACCTTGCGGCCCTTGTGGTCGGCCAGGGAGACCTCGTTGCCGTCGGCGTCGGGCAGGGTGAAGGCGGGGGCGGTGTCGCCGGGCTGAAGTCGCTCGCTCATCGGAACCTCACGTGGCCGGGGGGATGGAATGGATACGGAACGAGCGTAATGGGGGGTGCCGAGGGGTGCGGTCCGGTACGAACTGACAGACTGTCCGAATCAGGCAGTCCCTACACGACCACGGAGGCAGCGCGGTGTCGGATACGTCGAGAACGCCGGATACCAGGACTCCGGCGCAGATCGAGGCGGACATCAAGCACCGCCGCACAACGCTCGCCGACACACTCGACGAGATCGGCGTCCGGGTGCACCCGAAGACGATCGTCGGAGACGCCAAGGCGAAGGTCGCCTCGAACATCGACCACACCCTGGGACGCGCCTACGTCGGCGTCAACCGTGTCGTCGGCGACGTGAAGGGCCAGTTCGTCACCGAGGACGGCGCGCCCCGGCTGGAACGCATCGTGCCGGTGGCTCTCGTCGCAGTGGGGCTCGTCGGGCTGCTCGTGGTCGGGACGCGGCGGCGCAAGCGCTGACCCGCCCGCGTACGAAACCGGCCGGGACAGGTAGGTTCAGGGCGTGAGCGCCAACCGTGAAACGCACAGCACCCATGACGACAAGCTGCCCATCCGGATGCTGCACGACCGCGTGCTGGTGCGGCAGGACGCCGCCGAGGGCGAGCGGCGCTCCGGCGGCGGCATCCTGATCCCCGCGACCGCGGCCGTCGGCCGCCGGCTCGCCTGGGCCGACGTCGTCGCGGTCGGACAGAACGTCCGCACGGTGGAGCCGGGCGACCGGGTCCTGTACGACCCGGAGGACCGGGCCGAGGTCGAGGTCCGCGGGATCGCCTACGTGCTGATGCGCGAGCGGGATCTGCACGCCGTGGCCGCGGACCGCTTCGAAGGCTCCGAGGACTCGACCGGCCTTTACTTGTAGGGCATGGCTACCCCGAAGGGGCCGGTGACCATGGTCACCGGCCCCTTTCGCCATTCCTTGCTACGGTGGAGGGACCCCGACGAGACGCGCCGTACCGGGCTCAGCAAAGACGACGCAGCACGCTCCAGCCGTCGTCTCCCGGAGGTACGTCCCATGGCCTGGTTCCTGCTGATCATCGCCGGACTGCTCGAAGTCGGCTGGTCGATCGGGATGAAGTACACCGACGGCTTCACGCGGCCGATCCCCAGCGTCCTGACGGGCGCGGGCATCGTGGCGAGCATGGTCCTCCTGTCCTACGCGGCCAAGTCGCTCCCCATCGGCACGGCCTACGGCGTCTGGGTGGGCATCGGAGCGGCCGGCGCGGCCATCCTCGGCATGACCCTCCTGGGCGAACCGGCAACAGCCGCCCGCATCTTCTTCATCTGCCTGCTCCTGGCCTCGGTGGTAGGCCTGAAGGCGACATCGGGCCACTGACCCTCACCCAGGCCCCCTCACGGGGCGTAACCGTCCGATAAACGGTTCGTTAACCCGTACGAGATCGCGAACGCGCGGTCGAGAACAGAGGGGGACACGGACGTGCGGAGCACAGGCGAATCGGTGGCGCGGGCCACCCCAAGTCAGGTGGGGCCGGACTCGGACCCGTACCGCAGGGAACGCCTCGCACCGGTCGTCGCCCAGTCGCGCAACTGGACCGATCTGATGCGGCAGCTCGGTCTCAGACCGAGCGGAGGCCAACGCCGCGTACTACAGGAGAAGGTGGCGAGTCACGGACTCGACACCCATCACTTCGTCAAGCACAGTCCGTGGCGCAAGTACCCGGATGCCGTCATCGCAGAGGCCGCCGCCTCGTCGTCCTCGCTGCGCGAAGTCGCTCTGAAACTGGGCGCCACCCCGGCCACGGGAACGCTGTCGCACATCCGCCGTCGTATCAGCGCGGCAGGAATCGACATCGGCCACTTCATGGGCATGGATCGGCTCGAACTGGACCTGCCGTTCACCCCGGAGGAGTTGAGGGCCGCCGCGGCCGCGGCCACGAGCGTGCGGGGCGTGGCCCGCACACTGGGCGTTCCGGACGACAGCCGCTCGCGTGCGACGCTCAGCCGCATGCTGGCGGCCCATCGCGTCGACATCGGGCACTTCTCCCACCGGCGCACATCGATCGCCGATGACGCGTTGCGTGATGCCGTGCAGAGCTCCACCAGTTACGCCGACGTGATGCGCGGTCTCGGCATGGACGTCAACGACACCAATCACCGGCGTGTCCGGCGCGCGGCCTCCCGCCTCGGTCTCGACACCGGCCACTTCAGGCGCCGGGCTTGGGGGCGGCCTGAACGCCCGACACCCTCAACCGCGCAACGCGTGCTGGTCGTCCTGCCGGCGGGATCCACTCGCCCCAACCGGGCGCGGCTGCATTCGGCCCTCCAGGAGCTGGGAGTTGGGTACATGTGCGCGTCCTGCGCGAACGCTGGAACCTGGCTGGGGCGACCGATCACGCTTCAGATCGATCACGTCAACGGTGACTGGCTGGACAACCGGGTCGAGAATCTGCGATACCTCTGCCCGAACTGTCATGCGCTGACGTCGACATGGTGCCGCCGGAAAGCCGGGCGACCTTCAGAGGGCACGGAGTCACCCGTACACTGATCGGCACGTAGCAGCACGGACGGAAGGTATGTCCGTTTTTACGCGGTCGTGGCGGAATAGGCTATACGCGCGGGTTTTAGGTGCCCGTGGGAGCAATCCCGTGTGGGTTCGAGTCCCACCGACCGCACAGGTGCAGAAGAAGGCCCGGTCCGGGCAACCGGACCGGGCCTTCGTGCGTGTGGAGTTCGGCAAGCCGGACTCAGCCCAGCAGCTCCCGCACCACCGGTACCAACGCCCGGAACGCCTTGCCCCTGTGGCTGATCGCGTTCTTCTCCTCAGCCGTCAGTTCCGCGCAGGTGCGGGTGTCGCCCTCCGGCTGGAGGATCGGGTCGTAGCCGAAGCCGTTCTTGCCCGCGGGGGTGTGGCGGAGGGTGCCGAGCAACTGGCCCTCGACCACGCGTTCCGTGCCGTCGGGCAGGGCGAGCGCCGCCGCGCAGGCGAAGTGGGCGCCCCGGTGGGGATCGTCGATGTCGGAGAGCTGGGCGAGGAGCAGGTCCAGGTTGGCCTGGTCGTCGCCGTGGCGGCCGGCCCAGCGGGCGGAGAAGATGCCGGGGGCGCCGTTCAGGACGTCGACGCACAGGCCCGAGTCGTCGGCGACGGCGGGCAGGCCGGTGGCCTGGGCGAGGGCGTGCGCCTTCAGCAGGGCGTTCTCGGCGAAGGTGACGCCGGTCTCCTTGACGTCGGGGATGTCGGGGTAGGCGTCCGCGCCGACGAGGTCATGGGTGAGCCCTGCGTCGGCGAGGATCGCCTTCAACTCGGTGAGCTTTCCGGCATTGCGGGTGGCGAGGATCAGGCGGGTCATGCCCGCCAGTATCGCCGAGTCGGCCCCCTGATCCGGTCTCAGGTCGCCCCAGACGCCCGGTCCGGTCCAGCCCGGTCCGGCTCCCCCGTCCAGCCCGGTCCGGCTGAGCCCGTCTGAGCCCGTCTGAGCCCGTCCAGCCCGGTCCGGCTGGTCCAGTCCGGCTCGGCTGGCCCGGCTGACCCGGTCCGGCTGAGCCCGTCCAGTCTGGCTCGGCTGGTCCGGCTGACCCGGCTGGTCCGGCTGGTCCGGCTGGTCCGGCTGACCCGGCCAGCCCGGCTGCCCTACGGCGTGCACACCTTCGTCAGTTCGCCCGCCGCCGCCGTGACGGGGCTGATGTCGGGCGTGGTGTCGCCGTTCTTGACGGCGGTGCGGACGTTCGCGACGGCCTTGTTCAGCTCGTCGACCGCCTTGTTGACGTCGGCGTTGTCGGTCTTGTCGCCGATCCTGTCGAGGTTGTTCTCGATGGCGTTGAGGGACGCGTCGGTCTGCGTCGGGTCGTTCGCGGCGTTCTCGACGGCCTGTTGGAGCGCGGTGACGCTGTCGGCTATGGAGTCGGCGGTCTGCACGCAGTCGAGCGCCTTGCCGACCGCGTCACAGCCGACGGCCGCCGGCAGGGCGACGAGTGCGGCGACGAGTGCGAGTGCGGCGGTACGGCGGCGGTTGCGGTGGCGCGCGGCCATGGAACGGTCCCTCCCCGTGGGCATGGTGTGGTGCGGCCACGTCCGCGCACCGGACCGGTCCGCTGTGCGGTCGGCCCGGTCCGCCCGAAGGGGCCGACGGGCGCACGGCTGGACCGTACGCCCGTACCCATAAGAACGCTCAGGGTTAACCCGCGGTTGCCTGCGAGGCTTCTTCGAGTACCGCGCGCTGGATGGCGGCGAGTTCGTCGCAGCCGCCGACGGCGAGGTCGAGCAGGGCGTTGAGTTCCTTGCGGTCGAAGGGCTCGGCCTCGGCGGTGCCCTGGACCTCGACGAAGCGGCCGTCGCCGGTGCACACGACGTTCATGTCGGTGTCGGCCCTGACGTCCTCCTCGTAGCAGAGGTCGAGGAGGGGGACGCCGCCGACGATGCCGACGGAGACGGCGGAGACGGTGCCGGTGAGCGGTTTGCGGCCGGCCCGGACGAGCTTCTTGCCCTGGGCCCAGGTGACGGCGTCGGCGAGGGCGACGTAGGCGCCGGTGATGGCGGCGGTGCGGGTGCCGCCGTCGGCCTGGAGGACGTCGCAGTCGAGGACGATGGTGTTCTCGCCGAGGGCCTTGTAGTCGATGACGGCGCGCAGGGAGCGGCCGATGAGGCGGCTGATCTCGTGGGTGCGGCCGCCGATCTTGCCGCGGACGGATTCGCGGTCGCCGCGGGTGTTGGTGGCGCGGGGGAGCATGGAGTATTCGGCGGTGACCCAGCCTTCGCCGCTGCCCTTGCGCCAGCGCGGGACGCCTTCGGTGACGGAGGCCGTGCAGAAGACCTTGGTGTCGCCGAAGGAGACGAGGACGGAGCCCTCGGCGTGCTTGCTCCAGCCGCGCTGGATGGTGATGGGGCGCAGCTGTTCGGGGGTGCGACCGTCGATTCGAGACATGGTGTCGAGCCTATCCGCACAGGCGTGAGGGGCTGTCCGCCGGTGGCGGAATCAGCCCCTCACGGGTGAGCGGGTGAGCGGGTGCTCCTGAAGCGGTGGGCGGCGCGTGGCGCTCCCGGGTGGCTTCGGTGGGCCGGTTCGCTCGGGTCAGATGCTGGTCACATCAGGTCTTCGATGTCGGCGGCGATGGGGTCGGCGTCGGTGCCGATGACGACCTGGATGGCGTTGCCCATCTTGACGACGCCGTGGGCGCCTGCGGCCTTCAGGGCGGCCTCGTCGACGAGTGAGGGGTCCTTGACCTCGGTGCGCAGGCGCGTGATGCAGCCTTCGACCTCTTCGATGTTGTCGATGCCGCCGAGCCCGGCGACGATCTTCTCAGCCTTGGTGGCCATGTCCTATCTCCCTGATCAGAACCGCTTTGTCGCAGTAACCCACAGTTGGCCCATCTTCGCGAGCGGTCATGTCGTCGGTGCCGAAGGATGGCGGTCACGACAGAGCGACCCGTCGTCAACTGGTCTACACCAGTCAGCGGGTAGTCGCCAAACCGGCCCGCCCGGAGGACGCCCATGAGTGCCGTCAGTGATGTTTCGCCCGCGCGCGCCCGCTGGCACAAGGCTTTCCAGGGGCTGCAAAAGATGGGCCGCAGCCTCCAGTTGCCGATCGCGGTGCTGCCGGCGGCGGGCATCCTCAACCGGCTCGGCCAGCCGGACGTGTTCGGGGACGAGGGACTCGGGTGGAACAACCTCTCCAAGGTGATGGTGGGCGCGGGCGGCGCCCTGCTCGACGGCTCGCTCGGGCTGCCCCTGCTGTTCTGCATCGGTGTGTCGATCGGCATGGCGAAGAAGGCCGACGGGTCGACGGCGCTCGCGGCGGTGGCGGGCTTCCTCGTCTACTACGGCGTGCTGCACCAGTTTCCCCAGGGCTGCCCGGGCGGTTCGAAGGCCATTCCGGGCATCGGCTGCCAGGTCACCGAGACCGGCGGCGGCGTGACGGCGTTCACGTTCCAGAACCCCGGTGTGTTCGGCGGCATCGTCATGGGTCTGCTGGCGGCCTGGTTCTGGGTCCGGTTCCACCGTACGAAGCTGGTGGACTGGCTCGGCTTCTTCAACGGACGCCGCCTGGTGCCGATCCTGATGTCGTTCGTGGCGATCGGGTTCGCGGCGCTGTGCCTGTGGGTGTGGCCGCCGATCGGTGACGGCCTGGAGAGCTTCAGCGACTGGCTGCACCACGCGGGCTCGTGGGGCGCGGGCGTTTTCGGTCTCGCGAACCGGGCCCTGCTGGTGATCGGTCTGCACCAGTTCCTGAACGTGCCCATCTGGTTCCAGTTCGGCAGTTACACCAAGCCCGACGGCACGGTGGTGCACGGCGACATCAACATGTTCCTGGCGGGCGACCCGCACGCGGGGCAGTTCCTGACGGGCTTCTTCCCGATCATGATGTTCGCGCTGCCGGCGGCCGCGCTGGCGATGACGCACTGCGCGAAGCCGCACCGCCGCAAGGAGGTGGGCGGTCTGATGCTGTCGGTGGCGCTGACGTCGTTCGTCACGGGGATCACCGAGCCGATCGAGTACTCGTTCCTGTTCATCGCGCCGCTGCTGTACGCGGTGCACGCGGTGCTCACGGGGGTGTCGATGGCGGTGAGCTGGGGGCTCGGCGTGCACGACGGGTTCAGCTTCTCGGCGGGTCTGATCGACTACGTCATCAACTGGAACCTGGCGACCAAGCCATGGCTGATCATCCCGATCGGCCTGTGCTTCGCCGTCGTCTACTACGTCATCTTCCGGTTCGCGATCACAAAGTTCGATCTGAAGACCCCGGGGCGGGAACCGGACGAGGAGGTCGAGGACACCACGAAGGCGTAGACCTCCACACGAACCGCCTGGCGCGCTCTTGCGGAAGGCCCCTTGACCTGCCGGTCCGGGGGCCTTCCGCATGAGCGGAATCTTCTCTTCCCGTTATGGCCGAGGCCACAAAATTGGCACCTTCCTTATCCAGCCTTCACCGTGCTACAACAGGTCTACACCACTGGTGGTGTAGACCACATGGCCGCTGCCGAACCCTGTCGTACCCCTTTCCCGTCCCCCGGGCAGCGCCCAGCGCATGGAGGAACTATGAGCACCGCCACCGTCTCGGCGGCACCCGCGAAGAAGCGGGGATCAGGCCTGTTCCAGGGCTTGCAGAAGGTCGGCCGCAGCCTGCAGCTGCCGATCGCCGTGCTTCCGGCGGCGGGCATCCTGCTGCGTCTGGGAGTGCCGGACATCGCGCAGAAGCTGCACCTGCCCGACAAGGTCACGGAGGTGTTCGCCACCGCCGGCGGCGCGATCTTCGACAACCTGCCGATGCTGTTCTGCATCGGTGTGGCGATCGGCTTCGCCAAGAAGGCGGACGGCTCCACCGCGCTCGCCGCCCTGGTCGGCTTCCTGGTCTACAGCAACGTGCTCAAGGCCTTCCCGGTCACCGAGGCGAAGATCCAGAAGGGCGCCGACATAGCGGCGACCTACAACAACCCCGGTGTCCTCGGCGGCATCATCATGGGTCTGCTCTCCGCCGTGCTGTGGCAGCGCTACCACCGCAAGCAGCTGGTGGACTGGCTCGGCTTCTTCAACGGCCGCCGTCTGGTGCCGATCATCATGGCGTTCGTCGGCACGGCCATGGGTGTCTTCTTCGGCCTGGTCTGGGAGCCGATCGGCACCGGCATCTCCCACTTCGGCGAGTGGATCACCGGTCTCGGCACGGTCGGCGCGGGCCTGTTCGGTCTCATCAACCGCGCGCTCATCCCGGTCGGCATGCACCAGTTCGTGAACGCCGTGTCCTGGTTCCAGATCGGCGACTTCAAGAACTCCGCGGGCGTGGTCGTCCACGGTGACCTCAACCGGTTCTTCGCCGGTGACCCGAGCGCCGGAATGTTCATGTCGGGCTTCTTCCCGATCATGATGTTCGGTCTGCCGGCCGCCGCGATCGCCATCGCGCACTCCGCCCGCCCCGAGCGCCGCAAGGCCGTGATGGGCATGATGATCTCGCTGGCGCTGACCTCGTTCGTGACGGGTGTGACCGAGCCGATCGAGTTCTCGTTCATGTTCATCGCCCCGCTGCTGTACGCGATCCACGCGGTGCTGACCGCCCTGTCCCTGGCGGTCACCTGGGCGCTCGGTGTCCACGCGGGCTTCACGTTCTCCGCGGGCTTCATCGACTACGCGCTGAACTGGAACCTGGCCACCAAGCCCTGGCTGATCATTCCGATCGGTCTGGTGTTCGGCGCGATCTACTACGTGGTCTTCCGCTTCGCGATCACCAAGTTCAACCTCCCCACCCCGGGCCGTGAGCCCGACGAGGAGATCGAGGACCTCACCAAGGCGTGAGCCGTCCCGCCGTACGGCCGAAGGCCCCCGGAACCGTCTGGTTCCGGGGGCCTTCGCGTACGCCGGGGCGTCAGATCTCGTACATCGCCCCGGGTACCGCCAGGTCCACCGGGCCCTCGTACGCCGTACGGGCGTCCGTCAGGTTGGTGGCGGCGTCCGTCCACGGGGGGATGTGGGTGAGGACCAGGCGGCGGGCGCCCGCGCGGGCGGCGGTCTCGCCGGCCTCCAGGCCGTTGAGGTGGAGGCCGGGGATGTTCTCCTTGCCGTGGGTGAACGCGGCCTCGCACAGGAACAGGTCCGTGTCCCGGGCCAGTTCGTCCAGGGCCCCGGTCACCCCGGTGTCACCGGAGTACGTCAACGAACGTCCGCCGTGTTCCACCCGGATGCCGTACGCCTCCACGGGGTGCGCCACCCGTTCGGTGTGCACGGTGAAGGGGCCGATCTCGAACGTGGACGGCTTGACCGTGTGGAAGTCGAAGACCTCGCTCATCGAGGACGCGGACGGCGTGTCGGCGTAGGCCGTGGTCAGACGGTGCTCGGTTCCCTCGGGGCCGTAGACCGGGAGCGGGGCGCAGCGGCCGCCGTCGTGCCGGTAGTAGCGCGCGACGAAGTAGGCGCACATGTCGATGCAGTGGTCGGCGTGCAGATGGCTCAGGAAGATCGCGTCGAGGTCGTAGAGACCGCAGTGGCGCTGCAACTCGCCCAGGGCACCGTTGCCCATGTCGAGGAGCAGCCGGAAGCCGTCGGCCTCTACGAGGTAGCTCGAACAGGCCGATTCCGCGGACGGGAACGACCCCGAGCAGCCGACGACGGTGAGCTTCATAAAGCAGAAACCTCCGCTGGCGGGTATCAGCTGGAAAGGGGGGAGACGGGGGTCGTGCGGTCCGTCGAGCGTAAGGCGCAAAAGGGCGGGTCGCTCCTCCGCCAGGGGCCGTTGTGGGCGAACTCACCTGTGCTGTCACCGGTTCGGATGGACGTGGGGCGCGGCGTTTGGATCAGTTCGGACAGCCTTCCGGAAACGCGGGGTGTCCCAGGGCGGGCGGGGGTACGCGCGCGCCGGTACCTTCTTTGCTGTGGACACGTCCTGGTGGCTCGCGTTGGCGGCGGTGGTTCTGCTCGCGCTGGTCGCGGCACTGGTGGACGGCTGGGGGCGCCGCGGGCGCCGGCCGGCCGGACGGACGCGTCCGCCGGGCCGGGGCCGGGGACCGCGCCGCAGCGCAACCGGGCGCGGTGGGCGGCTGCCGCGGGCGGCGGAGATCTGGTGGGCGAACGTCCCGTACGAGGACGGGCCGGGGGCCAAGGACCGGCCGTGTCTGGTGTTGGTGGTGCGCGGGAAGCGGGTGACCGTCGCGAAGATCACCAGCAAGTACCACGACGAGCGGCCGGGGGTGATCCCGCTGCCTCCGGGTGCGGTGGGGGACGCCCAGGGGCGGCCGAGTTTCCTGGAGACGGACGAGCTGCGTGAGGTGCCGGTCGGTGACTTCCGGCGGCGGGTCGGTGTGGTGGACCCGGTGCTGTGGGACCAGGTCCGCTATCTGGCCCGCTGAACCGCTCCCCCGGCCGACCGTCGGACCCGTCGAACCGCTCCCCCGGCCGACCGTCCGACCCGATGAGCCGCTCCCGCGGGCCGACGGAAACGCCGAGGGGCGCGCGGACCGTCGTCCGGTCCGCGCGCCCCTCGGTGAGTCCGTGTGTGGCTAGGCCCAGAGCTGGCCTTGCAGTGTCGCGATGGCCTCTTCGGTCGTCGCCGCCGTGTAGACGCCCGTCGACAGGTACTTCCAGCCGCCGTCGGCGACCACGAAGGCGATGTCGGCCGTCTCCCCGGCCTTGACGGCCTTGTTGCCGACGCCGATCGCGGCGTGCAGCGCGGCTCCGGTGGAGACGCCCGCGAAGATGCCCTCCTGCTGGAGGAGTTCCCGGGTGCGGGTGACCGCGTCCGCCGAGCCGACGGAGAAGCGGGTGGTGAGGACGGAGGCGTCGTACAGCTCCGGCACGAAGCCCTCGTCCAGGTTCCTGAGGCCGTAGACCAGGTCGTCGTAGCGCGGTTCCGCGGCGACGATCCTGACGTCCGGCTTGTGTTCGCGCAGGTAGCGGCCGACGCCCATGAGGGTGCCGGTGGTGCCGAGGCCCGCCACGAAGTGGGTGATGGACGGGAGGTCGGCGAGGATCTCCGGGCCCGTCGTGGCGTAGTGGGCGCCGGCGTTGTCCGGGTTGCCGTACTGGTAGAGCATCACCCAGTCCGGGTGCTGGGCGGAGAGTTCCTTGGCCAGGCGCACGGCGGTGTTGGAACCGCCGGCGGCCGGGCTGGGGATGATCTCGGCGCCCCACATGCCGAGCAGGTCACGGCGTTCCTGGGAGGTGTTCTCGGGCATCACGCAGACCATGCGGTAGCCCTTGAGCTTCGCGGCCATGGCCAGGGAGATGCCGGTGTTGCCGCTGGTCGGCTCCAGGATCGTGCAGCCCGGGGTGAGCCTGCCGTCCTTCTCCGCCTGCTCGATCATGTGGAGGGCCGGCCGGTCCTTGACGGAGCCGGTCGGGTTGCGGTCCTCCAGTTTCGCCCAGATTCGGACGTCCGCGGACGGCGACAGTCGCGGCAGGCGCACCAGAGGGGTGTTGCCGACCGCGGCGAGCGGGGAGTCGTAGCGCATCGGAGACCAGGGTCCGATCAGGCCATGCCGCCGGCGACGGCCGGCAGGATGGTGACGTTGTCGCCGTCGGTCAGCTTGGTGTTGATGCCGTCGAGGAAGCGGACGTCCTCGTCGTTGAGGTAGACGTTGACGAACCGGCGCAGCTCGCCGCCGTCCACGATCCGGGCCCGGATGCCCGCGTGACGGGTGTCGAGGTCGGTGAACAGCTCGGCGAGGGTCGCTCCGCCGCCCTCGACGGCCTTCTCGCCGTTGGTGTAGGTGCGGAGGATGGTGGGGATGCGGACCTCGATGGCCATGGTTGCGGGCTCCTGTCGGAAGGTGTGTCAGGTCGGAAGACGCGCGGCAGCGCGGGCGGGGCAGGGGTACGCCGGTTGCGGAGCCGCGGCTCTCCGGCCGTACGACGGCGGCAGGTCAGTGCGTACAGATGGCGCTTTGCGACCTACAGAGGTCGACGTGCAGCCGCGCCACGAGCAGCATGCCCGGCGTCTTGTCGCTCACGTCGTTACGAACCATGGGCTCATCGTATCGATTCCCGGGACGGGCCCCGGAGTGTGATCTCGCATTCCGGACGCTTTGAGGCCGATGGGTGAGATCAGTAGGTCTCTACGACCTTGACCTCCTCCTCCGTGACCTCACCCTCCACGATGCGGTACGAGCGGAACTGGAAGGGTCCGGAGTCGTCGGTGTCCGCCGTGGAGACGAGGACGTAGTGCGCGCCGGGTTCGTTCGCGTAGGCGAGGTCGGTGCGGGAGGGGTAGGCCTCGGTCGCGGTGTGCGAGTGGTAGATGACGACGGGTTCCTCGTCGCGGTCGTCCATCTCGCGGTAGAGCTTGAGCAGATCGCCGGAGTCGAACTCGTAGAACGTGGGCGAGCGGGCCGCGTTGAGCATCGGGATGAAGCGCTCGGGGCGGTCGGTGCCGGCGGGGCCCGCGACGACGCCGCACGCCTCGTCGGGGTGGTCCTGGCGCGCGTGGGCGACGATCTGGTCGAACAGGGCCTCGGTGATGGTCAGCATGCTGGTCAGGATAGACAGAAGGGCCGTCCCGTACCGAGGCGTGGTACGGGACGGCCCGTATGCCGGACATCCTGAGCGGTGGCCTGTGGGCCGGACGTCCGTGGTGGCGGTCAGCCGACCTTTTCGAGTTCCGGCTCGCGGCGTTCGGTGACCTGGGGGTTGCGCGCCTTGAGGATCGCCCAGCCGACGGCGAGGGCGGCGGCCCAGACGGCCATCACGTACAGGCAGATGCGGGACTCGGCGTCGTAGGCGATCAGGCCGGTGACGAAGAGAAGGAACGCGACGGCCACATAGCTGCACTTCGCGCCGCCCGGGGCGGGGAAGGAGGAGGCGGGCAGCCGGCCGGCGTCGACGGCGCGGCGGTAGAGGATGTGGCTGACGAGGATCATCAGCCAGGTCCAGATGCCGGCCGCGGTGGCCACCGAGGTGACGTAGCCGAAGGCCTTCCCGGGGGCGACGTAGTTGAGGATCACGCCGATGCCCATGAAGAGCACGGAGACCGTGACGCCGAACGCGGGCGTCTTGGTGGAGGACAGCTTGCTGAAGACCTTCGGGGCCTCGCCGCTCTCGGCCAGGTTCCGCAGCATGCGGCCGGTGGAGTACATGCCGGAGTTGCAGGAGGACAGGGCGGCGGTGAGGACCACGAAGTTGACGATGCCGGCGCCGGCCGGGATGCCGATCTTCGCGAAGGCCGCGACGAAGGGGCTCACGTTCGGCGCGAACTCGGTCCACTTCACGACGCAGAGGATGACCGTGAGGGCGCCGACGTAGAAGAGGGCGATGCGCCACGGGAGGGTGTTGATGGCCTTCGGGAGGGTCTTCTCGGGGTCCTCGGACTCGCCCGCGGTGACGCCGACGAGCTCGACGGCGAGGTAGGCGAACATGACGCCCTGGAGGGTCATCAGGGAGGAGCCGATGCCGTTGGGGAAGAAGCCGTCGAACTGCCAGAGGTTGCTGACGGAGGCGGTGTCACCGGCGGAGCTGAAGCCGAAGGTCAGGACGCCGATGCCGATGATGATCATGCCGAGCAGGGCGGTGACCTTGACCATCGAGAACCAGAACTCGATCTCTCCGAAGAGCTTCACGGAGATCAGGTTGGCCACGAACAGGACGACCAGGAAGACCAGCGCGGTCACCCATTGGTGGACCGCCGGGAACCAGTAGTGGACGTAGATCGCGGCGGCCGTGAGCTCGGCCATGCCGGTGACCACCCACATCAGCCAGTACGTCCAGCCGGTGAAGTAGCCGAAGAACGGGCCGAGGAACTCGCGGGAGTACTCCGCGAAGGATCCCGAGACCGGGCGGTAGAGCAGGAGCTCGCCGAGCGCCCGCATGATGAAGAAGATGATCACGCCGGCGAGGGCGTACATCATGATCAGGCTGGGTCCGGCCTTGGCGATGTTCGCCCCGGCCCCCAGGAAGAGGCCGACGCCGATGGCGCCGCCGATCGCGATCATCTGGACCTGACGGCTGCCGAGCCCGCGCTCGTACCCCTCTTCGGGGGCGTCGCCGCCCACGGCCTCACTGCCGTCGTGACTCTTGCCGACCTGCGATGAGGTCATGTCTCGTGCGCCTTTCTCCAAACCGGTCCGAGCCGGTACCACGGCTTCGAATCGGCTTCCGATCCCCCCGGACAGGTGGAGCTTGTGCCTGGCCGGCGGTCCGCCGGCTCGGTGGCGCACCCGGCGGGACATGGGTGGTGTCCTGCCGGGCGGTCGTGAAGATCTATCACGGCGGCGGCGTTGATCGGGGGCGGCCGATGTTGCGCAGACCACAGGAAGAACCGGACAAAACGATGAACCGCGCCCCAAAGGACGCGGTTACGGTGACGTGATCGTTATCCGGATTTGAGCGTCCGCTGAGCGACCGCGAGCGGTGCCGTTCTCGGCCTGCGGATCAGGGCAGGAGCGTGCTGACCAGGGTCTCCTGGAGGCCGCCCAGCCAGAGGTACGCCATCACCATCGGCTTGCGCGGGTCCTCGTCGGGGAGGTGGTAGAGGAGTTCGGTGTCCTCCTCGTCGACGACGTCGAGCCGCGAACCGATGGCCAGGCGCAGGTCGTTGAGGGCGCGCAGCCACTGCTCGGACTGGGCGGCGGTCAGTTCCAGGACCGCTCCGCCGTCGCCGCCGGGTGTCAGCGCGTCGAGCGAGCGGATCACCGTGAGGGCGTTCTCCCGCTTGCCCGCGCGCAGGTCGTTCTCGGTGAAGCGGCGGAACTCGGCGGAGTGGGCCTGCTGCTCGTCGGCCTGCTCGGGCGTGTCGGCCTCGACGCCGGGGCCGCTGTAGGCGTCGGGGAACAGGCGCTTGAGGACCGGGTCGCTCGGCGGTTCGCTGGGGCCCTCGGCGAACAGCTCGGCGAGCGGGTCGGCGGAGGCGTTCTCCGCGGGACCGGGACCGATGAGCTCCAGGAGCTGGACGGCGAGGGTGCGGATGATGGAGATCTCGACCTCGTCGAGCGCGACGGCCGCGCCGCCGCCGGGGAGCGGTTCGAAGTGTCCGGGCATGGAGTGAGTTCGCTACTTCCGGTCCTGCGGGCGGTCGGTTGACAGGGGCCGGCTACTTCCGGTCCTGCTGAAGGGTGGCCCACAGACCGTAGCCGTGCATGGCCTGCACATCGCGTTCCATCTCCTCGCGCGTGCCGCTGGAGACGACGGCCCGGCCCTTGTGATGGACGTCCATCATCAGCTTGGTGGCCTTGTCCTTGGGATAGCCGAAGTACGACTGGAAGACATACGTCACGTAGCTCATGAGGTTGACCGGGTCGTTGTGGACGATCGTGACCCAGGGGACGTCCGGCTCGGGTACGGCGAAGACCTCCTCCGCCGACTCGGTCTTCTCGATCTCTAGAGGTGCGGGAGCCGTCACACGCCCATGCTCCCACCCGAGGGGGGCGCCCGCATAAACGGGCCCCGGAACAGGGCTCCGGACAGGGCTCCGGGCGCGCCGGGAATCGCCGGTCCGAGAGAAATCGTCAAACTGACGAAATGGGGGTACGATCCCTGCCATGAACACAGCGGACCTTGGGCTGCCGGTGGAAGTTCCGTCTACGGCGCTCTTCACGGACCAGTACGAGCTGACGATGTTGCAGGCCGCGCTCGCGGCCGGGACCGCCGGGCGTCGCTCGGTCTTCGAGGTCTTCACCCGCCGGCTGCCGGAAGGACGGCGCTACGGGGTCCTCGCGGGCACCGGACGCGTCCTGGACGCGGTCGAGAACTTCCGCTTCGACCCGGACATCCTCGGCTTCCTGCGTGAGCGCGGGATCGTGGACGAGCCGACCCTGGAGTGGCTCGCCTCCTACCGCTTCGGCGGGGACATCTGGGGCTACCCCGAGGGCGAGGTGTACTTCCCGGGCTCGCCCGTCCTGCGGGTCGAGGGCAGCTTCGCGGAGTGCGTGCTCCTGGAGACGGTGATCCTCTCGGTCCTCAACCACGACTCCGCCATCGCGGCGGCCGCCTCCCGCATGTCCTCCGCCGCCGGAACCCGCCCGCTGATCGAGATGGGCGCCCGACGCACCCACGAGCTGGCCGCGGTGGCCGCCTCGCGCGCCGCGTACATCGGCGGGTTCACCAGCACCTCCGACCTGGCCGCCGGCTTCCGCTACGGCATCCCGACCGTGGGCACCTCCGCGCACGCCTTCACGCTCCTGCACGACCACGAGCGGGACGCCTTCCGGGCCCAGGTGGACTCGCTGGGCCGCGGCACCACCCTGCTCGTGGACACCTACGACGTGGCCGAGGCGGTCCGCACGGCCGTCGAGGTCGCCGGGCCCGGACTCGGCGCGGTGCGCATCGACTCCGGCGACCTGCTGCTCGTCGCCCACCGGGTGCGCCGGCAGCTGGACGAGCTGGGCGCGCGGGACACGAAGATCGTCGTGACCTCGGACCTCGACGAGTACGCCATCGCCTCGCTCGCGGCGGCGCCCGTGGACGCGTACGGCGTCGGCACCCAGCTGGTGACGGGATCCGGCCATCCGACGTGCTCGATGGTCTACAAACTGGTCGCCCGCGCGGAGTCGGCCGACCCGAGGGCACCGCTGGTGCCGGTGGCCAAGAAGTCCACGGGCGGCAAGACGTCCGTCGGCGGCCGCAAGTGGGCCGCCCGGCGCCTGGACGGGCAGGGCGTCGCGGAGGCCGAGGTCATCGGCGTCGGGCCGGTGCCCGCCGAGCTGGCCGACCAGCAGCTTCTGGTCGAGCTGGTCAAGGGCGGTCAGGTTCTGTCCCGCGAGTCGCTCGACGTCGTACGGGACCGGCACGCGCAGGCCCGCGCCCGGCTGCCGCTGTCGGCGACCCAGCTGTCACGCGGCGAGCCGGTGATCTCCACCGAATACGTCTGAGACGCCCGGGGCGGGTGGTGCGGGCGTTACCGGGGTGGCACCGCGCATGAACCCACGGTGAGCGGGAATGCAACGGCAGCGTGCCCGCGCGGGCCGTGGAAGCCGAACGCCCCCTCCCGCACCGCCCCGGAATTCTCTAGGCTCGGTAGTTCAACGGCCGGGCCCGCACCCTTGTCTGCCGCACCCATAGCCGAAGGACACAGCCCATGCGCCGCGCCTTGATCGTCGTAGACGTGCAGAACGACTTCTGCGAGGGAGGCAGCCTCGCGGTGGCCGGGGGCGCCGACGTGGCCGCCGCCGTCACGGAGCTGATCGGGCAGGCGCCCGCCGGCTACCGGCACGTGGTCGCCACCCGGGACCTCCACATCGCCCCCGGGGGCCACTTCGCCGACAACCCCGACTACGTGCACTCCTGGCCCGCGCACTGCGTGGCCGGGACCGAGGGGGTGGGCTTCCACCCGAACTTCGCCCCGGCCGTCGCCTCGGGCGCCATCGACACGGTCTTCGACAAGGGTGCCTACGCGGCGGCGTACAGCGGCTTCGAGGGCGCCGACGAGAACGGGGTGGCCCTGGGCGACTGGCTGCGCGCCCGCGGCATCGGCGAGGTGGACGTCGTCGGCATCGCGACCGACCACTGCGTGAAGGCCACCGCCCTGGACGCGGCGCGGCAGGGCTTCCGCACGACGGTCCTGTTGGACCTGACGGCCGGAGTGGCCGAGGAGACGACACAGCGGGCGCTGGAGGAGATGCGCGCCGCCGGCGTCGAGCTCACGGGCAAGCCGGTGGTCTAGGTCGGGGCAGGCGAGGCTGTGCGGACACGACCTAGGACACGTTCCCGGACCTCCACGGCCCGGGACACGTGACGGCCGGCGGTGCCGGACGTCTGAGCAGGGTCCTGACCGGGTGCCACAGCTCCTGACTGAGCTCCGTGCAGCCGCTCTCGGGGGCCGTGCGCCACAGGAACCCGTCGGGGTGGTGCAGGACCGCGGTGATCTCGTCGGGGGTCGGCGGGGCCGCGTTGCCCCGGAGGTAGACGGCGCGCAGCCCCAGGTTCCGCAGCCGGGTCAGGGCGCGGGCCCGGTTGGGGGCGACGACCAGGAACCGCACGCAGCCGCCCGCCGGACCTGCCGGACTGGGCAGGTTCAGCGCCACGACGACGCTGCCGTTGGGCAGTCTGGAGAAGCCTCCTGCGGCCATGCGGTCACACCCCCGTGTGAGTCGGTGTCGATGTCGGTGTCAATAAGCCGGGCACAGGACGCACCTAAACACGATCGGCGGCAACCCGCCAGGGGTTGCCGCCGATACGCTTCTGACCTGCGAAAATGCTGTTACTTCACCGCAGGGCCGACCTTGAGGGAGATCGTCGAGCCGTCCTTGGCCTGCTGGACGATCTCGATCTTGGTGTTGGTGTCAGTGATCTTGACGCCGCCGGTCGGGTTCCGGTTGTCGTAGTAGTCGCTGGTGTGGTCGTTGAAGACCGACACGCCCTTCGACGACGGGATCTTCGTGGCGACGTCGGCGCTGTGCAGCGTGATACCGCTCGTGCGGTACAGGCTGAACGGGGAGTCGTAGGCCTGGATGCGGTTGCGCATCAGCGTGCCGTTGTCCCACCACAGGGCCTTCGGGTGCGAGTCGACCGGAAGCGCGAGGCCGACACCCGGGTGCTGGCTGGTGTTGTTGTCCGCCTGCGAGGTGTCCCACTTCCAGATCAACAGGCCGGGCTGGTAGGCGTAGTGCTCCACCCAGTCCGGACGGGTCGTCGAGAAGCCGAAGTTGTACGGGCCGACCTTGAGGGTCTTGTCGTACGAGACGTACTGGCGGTTCTCCGCGAGGTAGTACTGCGCGTAGCTCTTGGTGAACGAGCCGCCGATGCGGGAGAAGCCCGCGGCGGTCCAAGCGGGGTCGGCCGTCTCGGCGTTGTCCGAGAAGAGCGCGGTGCCGTCGGCGGTGACGCCGATCTCGTCGGCCGCGAAGCCCTTGAGCGCCACGCCGCCGTCGCTCTGGTAGCGGAAGCGGATGTCGATCTTCTTGCCCGCGTAGGCGTCGAGCGGGTACACGAGCTTCTTGTACGCGTCGACCGTGCCGGTGAGGGCGGGCTTGTCGCTGCCGTCGCGCGGGATGGCGGCGCCGTCCACCGTGCCGTCCAGGGCGGTCCAGTTGGCGCCGCCGTCGGTCGAGACCTCGGTGTACAGGTAGTCGTAGTTCGCCTCGATGTCGTACCAGCCGTCGAGGGTCAGCTTCGCCGAGGACTTGCCCGTGAGGTCCACGGACCGGGTCAGCGTGTTCTTCAGGTTGTCACCGCTGCCGCTCCACCACTGGGACGAGCCCTGAGCGGGGTTGACGACCGTGGTCGTGACGTCCTTGTCCGGCAGGTTGACGACGAGTGCCTGCTTGTTCCAGGTGTTGTACTCGGCGACGCCCAGCTTGTGGGTGGACTGCTTGCCGGCCTTGGCGGTGTCGTAGTTCAACCAGCCCAGCTGGAGCTTGTCCCAGGCGTTGAAATCGCCGGGGAGGTCGCCGATGGACTGCTTGCCCGTGCCGAGCCAGGAGCCCGAGGACATCAGGGTCCAGAAGCCGGTGGAGTTGTCGCCGCCGGCGGTGTCGTAGTGGTCCGGCAGACCGAGGTCGTGGCCGTACTCGTGGGCGAAGACGCCGAGTCCGCCGTTCTCCGGCTGGATGGTGTAGTCGCCGACCCAGATGCCGGAGTCGCCGATCTGCGCGCCGCCGAGCTTGTTGTCCGCGGGACCCGTGGCGCCCGCGTCGGTGCCGAAGGCGTACCAGCGGTGGGCCCAGATCGCGTCCTTGCCCTGGGCGCCGCCGCCCGCGGACTCGTCCTCGCCGGCGTGCACGATCTGGAAGTGGTCGATGTAGCCGTCCGGCTCGTTGAAGTTGCCGTCGCCGTCGTAGTCGTAGCGGTCCCACTGGTCGAACTGGGCCAGGTCCGCCTTGACGGCCGCGTCGGTCTTGCCGGCCGCCTTCTGCTGGGCGACCCACGCGGTGACGCCGTCCTTGACGACGTTCCACACGCTCGGGCAGTTCGTGCTGCCGCAGGCGTTGTTGCCGTAACGCGCCTCGTTGTAGGGCACCTTGACCCAGTCGGCGACCTCGCCGTCGACCGAGTAGCGGCCCGAGGACTGCGTCTCGTAGAACTTCTTCATCGACTCGGTGTTCTTGCCGGTGCCGAAGTAGAGGTTCTGGAAGTGCTTCTGGTTGTAGTCCGCCTGCCAGGCCGTGCTGTTGTCCTTCGCACGGTCCGGCGCGGCTATCTGGTTGTGCGCGGGCCCGGCGGTGCCGCCGAACTTGGGGTCCGTCTTGTCGCCGAACTCGACCAGGATCGTGAAGATCTTGTCGGTCTTCTCGCGGCCGAGCTCCACGTACTTGGAGCTGCCCTTCTTGCTCTTCAGCTGGACGACCTTGGAACCGTGACGGTTCTGGACCTTGGCGTCGCCGGAGATGACCTGGTTCAGCGCCTCCTGGCGCTGGGCGTTCTGGGTCTTGCTCAGCGGGCCGTCGAGGTCGTGGTCGACCGTGTTCCGGACCGGCTGGGGGTCGTGGCGTTCCACGACCGGTGACGCGTGGGCCGCATCGGCCTGCGCCACGGCGTACGTCGAGAACGTGGCGGTTGCCGCCGCGAGGGCGACGCCCACCGCGGCTGCTCTGAACGTCCATGGTCTGTTGGTCACTTGATGTCCTCCCCCGCGCACGTTCACGCGGAGGGGGTTCCGGGTCATGGAGGTCCGCGAGCGTCTGCGCGATTCAAGTGACGACATTTGACCGGAGTTACCAAAGAAAAAACAGATCTTGACTTGAACCTGGCAAGTGCATTATGCGGAGCCTACGTTCGGTATCCGAACGACCCCGAAACGCCCAACGGGCGCGCTCCCACGCCCACTTGCCAGACGTGATGACTCCGTGCGCCCCCTGTGCACCGGCACCGTGGGTAAGGTCACGCTTACCGGACGTTCCACTCGGGCATGCAGGCGAATAGAGTCGATTGGCGAAGCGTCGGAACCCGGCGGACAGCCACGTCGACACCGTTGTCCCACCCCCGACACCTATCCGCACCCTCCCCCATCGCGAGAGGCACCCGGGGGGAGAACCCCCATCCGAGGACACGATTGCCATGCCTCGTCCGACCGCCGCACAGCTCGCCTACGGTTCCTGCACCGTGATCTTCTCCACTCTCGCCATGTTGCTGCTGTCACAGGCGAGTTCGAGTCTGGGGATCGTGCTGATCACCCTCTCGGCGCTCGCCCTCGGACTGCTGGTGGCCATGACGGTCCCGCTGCCCAAGCCCTCACCGGCCGCCGCCGCACCCGTCGTCCACGAGCGGGTACCGGCGCGGCGCGAGACCGCGTCCGTGTCCGCCGCCGCGTCCTCCGCACCCGAGCCGGTGCGCGAACCCGCGGGGCCCTGAGGCCGCTTTCGCGAGCCCGCGCGACCCGGTCCCCGCGACCGGCGGACCGCCGGCATCCCGGACGCCCCGGCCGCTCACCGCGACGGCGGGCCCGTGAACCACGGGCCCGCCGTCGTGCCGTGTCCCCCCGCCGCCCGGCCCGTCGTACGGCCGTCCCGTGCGGCGGTGTCCCGCGGGAGCGGTCAGCCGGTGGTGTCGACCACCACCGTCTTGGCCGCCTTGTCGTGCAGGCCCTGCTTGTAGGGCTTGTCGAAGAAGCTCCAGCCGCCCGCGATCGCCGTCCAGATGCAGGCGCAGCAGAACGCGAACGGGATCCACAGGACCAGGGCGCGGACCAGGGAGGTCTGCACGGAGGGCGTCGAGCCGTTGTCGAGGTTGGCGACCCGGTGGTTGAACAGCCGCTTGCCGAGGGTCTGGCCCGTCTTGCTGATCATCACGGTGTCGTAGGCCACGTAGAGCACCGCGGCCACCAGGGACTGCCCGAGCGACTTGCTGTACTCGATCTTGTTCGAGTCCATGTTGTACTCGGTGACCCCGAACGCCCAGGACAGCAGCCACACCACGATGCCCACCAGGATCATGTCCAGGATCCTGGCCAGCACCCGCTTGCCGCTGTCGGCGAGCGGCGGCATGCCGGCGAGCGGGTCACCGCCGTAGGGGCCGCCACCGCCGTAGGGGTCGCCGCCTTCCTGGTACGGTCCCCCGCCCTCGCCGCCGAACGGGGGCGGCTCGCTGCCGTAGGGCGGGGTCCGGTCACCCGACGCGGGCGGCGGGTCGTACGGGGAACCGCCGCCGGACCCGGGCGGCGGGTCGTACGGGGAGCCCGTGCCCTCTCCCGGCGGGGGCTGCTTCTTGAACGGGTCGTCGTCCGGTGGCCGGCCGGGGCCCGGGGGCGGCGGTTCGCTGCTCATGGCCCGAGTCGACCGCGAACCCCCCGGCTCCGCATCCGGCGAAGGGCCGTCCGGGGGACGGGATTACCGGGCCGGCCCCGCCACGAAGGTGTGCGCCGCCTTGTCGTGCCAGCCCTGGCTCCAGGGCTTGTCGAACAGGCTCCACAGGACGCCGACGAAACCGACGGCCAGCAGGCAGGGAACGCTGAGGACGAACCAGCGGACCAGGGCCCGCCCGAAGCTCGGCGGTTCGTGACCCTCGATGTCGCGCACCTCGATGCCGCACAGTCTCTTGCCGAGCGTGCGGCCCCACTTGGCGGTGGGCAGGACTTCGTAGAGGACCCCGAGGACGAGCAGGACGGCGAGGACGGCGCCGAGGCAGGAGGCGGTCGTGCCGTCGATGAGCCAGACGGTGACCTTCTCGCCCGACTGCCTGGCCGCGTCGATCTTCCCGTCGATGTGGTCGGCCGCCCTGGTGCCCAGCGGCAGCGCGGCCGCCGCGGTGACACCGCCGACGACGACGGTGTCCAGCAGCCGGGCGGCCAGCCGTCTGCCGAGACCGGAGGGACGGGCCGACGCCTGCCGACGGGCGGCGGCCTGGAACACGTCGTCGACCGGAGGCTTCCAGGGGGCCACCCGCCCGCCGTCCTCGGCCGGGTCGCCCGCGAGCTGGTGCACCTGCTGGGCCCAGGAGGGCTGACCGCCACCGGCCCCGGAGGCCGAGGAGGCGGAACCGCCCGGCTGTCGGGGGGCGGCGGGAGCGGACGCGGCCGTCCTCGCGGACGGTGCGGTGGCGCCCGGTGCGGAGCTCCCCGCGGACGGCTGGGCGGGGGCGCCCGGCGCCGAGCTCCGCGCGGACGCGCCGGCTCCGAGGCCGGCACCGGCAGGCGCGGCGGGTGCGGCGGAGGGGCCGGGTGCGGCCGTACCGGTTCCGAAGCCGCCACCGGCCGATGCGGCGGGTGCGGTGGACGGACCGGGTGCGGCCGTACCGGTTCCGAGGCCGCCACCGGCCGATGCGGCGGGTGCGGTGGACGGACCGGGTGCCGGTGCCGGGTTCGAGGCGGCGGACACGCCCGGCGCATGCGCCGAGACCGTGCCCCCGGCCTGGCGCTCCGTACGCGGGGAGGGCGCGCGCGGCGCCGTGTCGCCGCCGGTGAGGAGGGGGTCCGCTGCGGCGGGAGTGACGCCGGCGCGCCCCTGCCCGGACGGTCCGGCACCGGGGCCCGACCCGCTCGGGCTCCCGCTCCGGGCGTCGGCCCCGCCCGAACTCGGCTCAGCCGTACGGCTCGCACCGTCCGTACGGCTCGTACCGCCGCCGTCCTCCGTGCCCTCGGCTCCCGTGGACGCTGCCGGGTCCGCGGGGCGGTGGAAGACCACGGGGCCCGCGGCCGCCGGGGGCCGGGGAGCGGCACCGGAGTCGGCGGGCGGGAAGTTCGCCGTCCCGTCCGTCCTCGCCGACGCCCCGTCGGGCGGACTCACCGGGTCGGCGGATCCCGCGTCACGCGGGTCGGACCCCCTGGGCGCGCCCCAGGACACCCGGCGGTCCTGGTCGCCGCCGAAGCCGGACTGCCGGGAGCGGTCGGCGCCCCACGAGGCGGCGGGCTCGGGCCGGCTGCCGTGCTGGGACTCGGCGGGGGCGGCGGCGCGGGGCTGCGGGTCCTCGTCGAAGAAGTGCGGACCCGTCTCCTCCGCGGCCGGCACACCCGTCCGCCCGCGTGGAGCCGTGAACTCCGGGGAGGACGCCGGGGCGGGCACCTGCGCGGGACGCGCCACGGCGGGCGGGGCGAGCGCCTCGCCCCCCGAAGGCGCCGGGCGGCTCGTGCCCGGCACCCAGGCCGCGCCGTTCCAGTACCGGACGTACCCGGGGATGGAGGGGTCCGGGTAATACCCTTCGCGGGGCCTGTCGTCACCAGGGGCCGGGGTTGGGGCGCTCATGTCCGTCGTCCCGTATCTGCTCGGGGGTCGTGTGGAAGGACCACATCTACCAGACTGGCGCACCCGTCACGGCCGGTCCCGCCGTACCCACTCCTTCGGGGCGAGGTTGCGCACCGCCGCGCGACCGGGCGGCCGAGGCTGTACGCGGTGCACCCGGAGGGAGGCCCGAGCGGGCCCGAAAGAATTTCCCGAACCCGCGTAATGGCAGCGGCGCGAGGCGCTCTCCACTCGTACGGGCCCACCCACAGGAGCCCGTACGACGAAGGGAGCGCTTCGACATGCACACCGTGGTGGAACGCGAGCTGGAGCTTCATCTCGTCCTGTCGCCCGAGCACAGCATCCCGGTGCCGGCGCGGCTGAGTTACCGCGCCGACGACCCGTACGCCGTCCGCATCATCTTCCATATCGGCTCCGACCATCCCGTCAACTGGACGTTCGCCCGTGAGCTGCTCGTCGAGGGGGTGTTCCGGCCCTGCGGCCACGGCGACGTGCGGGTGTGGCCGACGAAGGTCGGCGGCCGGAGCGTCGTCCTGATGGCGCTGAGCTCGCCGGACGGCGACGCGCTCCTGGAGGCGCCCGCCGCGCAGATCACGGCCTGGCTGGAGCGCACCCTCAGGGTGGTCCCGCCGGGCACCGAGGCCGGGCAGCTCGGCATCGACGCCGGTCTGGCCGAGCTGCTCGCGCCGTCCCCTCGGCTCTCGGCGTCGCTCGACCAGGCGGGAGGCCACTCCCCCGACGACCTGTGGCTGCGCGACCCGTGGCCGTCGGACGAGTCGGCGGACGGCGACCAGTCCTGAGGGCCGCCGGGCGGGCGGACCACGGCACGTCCGGGCCCGGGGCTCAGAACAGCTTGCCGGGGTTCAGCAGGCCCAGGGGGTCGAACGCCGATTTGATCGCCCGCTGCATCTCCACGCCCACCGGGCCGATCTCGCGGGCCAGCCACTCCTTCTTCAGCACGCCCACCCCGTGCTCACCGGTGATCGTGCCGCCGAGCTCCAGACCGAGGGCCATGATCTCGTCGAAGGACTCACGGGCGCGCCGGGACTCGTCGGGATCGGTCGCGTCGAAGCACACGGTGGGGTGCGTGTTGCCGTCGCCGGCGTGGGCGCAGACGCCGATGGTCAGGGCGTACTTCTCGGCGACGCGCTCGATGCCGTCGAGCATGTCGGCGAGCCGGGAGCGGGGGACGCACACGTCGTCGATCATCGTGGTGCCCTTGACCGCTTCGAGCGCGGTGAGCGACAACCGGCGTGCCTGGAGGAGCAGTTCGGATTCGGCGGCGTCCTCGGCGGGGACGACCTGGGTCGCTCCGGCGGCCTCGCAGAGGGCGCCGACCAGGGCGAGGTCGGCCGCCGGGTCGTGGGTGTCGAAGGCGGCGAGCAGCAGCGCCTCGGTGGTCTCGGGGAGGCCCATGTGCGCGAGGTCGTTGACGGCCTTGACGGTCGTCCGGTCCATCAGTTCGAGCAGGGACGGGACGTGGCCGCCCTCCATGATCCGGCAGACGGCGTCGCAGGCAGCCCGCGCGGAGCCGAACTCGGCGGCCAGCACGAGCTGTTGGGGCGGCTGCGGCTTCAGGGCGAGCACGGCCCGCACCACGATGCCGAGCGAGCCCTCGGAGCCCACGAAGAGGCGGGTGAGGTCGTAGCCGGCGACGCCCTTGGCGGTCCTGCGTCCGGTGGACATCAGACGTCCGTCGGCGAGGACGACGTCCAGGCCGAGGACGTACTCGGCCGTCACCCCGTACTTCACGCAGCACAGGCCGCCGGAGGCCGTGCCGATGTTGCCGCCGATGGTGCACGTCTCCCAGCTGGAGGGGTCCGGCGGGTAGTACAGGCCGTGTTCGCCGACGGCGCGGGAGAGCGTGGCGTTGACGACGCCGGGTTCGACGACGGCGATGCGGTCGACCGGGTTGATCTCCAGGATGCGGTCCATCTTGACCAGGGACAGGACCACACAGCCGTCGGTGGCGTTGGCCGCTCCGGACAGGCCGGTGCGGGCGCCCTGCGGGACGACGGGGACGCGCAGTGCGGTCGCGACGCGCATGACGTGCTGGACCTGCTCGACCGTGCGCGGCAGGACGACCGCGGCGGGTGCGCCCGCCTCGCAGAAGCTCGCCATGTCGTTGGCGTAGGAGGCCGTGACGTCCGGGTCGGTGAGGACGGCCTCGGCCGGCAGACCGCTCAGCAGACGGTCGAGGAGGCCTCCGGCCGCTGCCGTGTCCTCGTCGTGCGGGGCTTCGATACGGCTCATGATCACAGGTTCGCACCCGGGGCCATCGGTGTGAACCCCATACGCCCGGGGCTTCGCATGCCCGGGACGGGTCTTCGTATTGACGCACAGTGAGCGGCATGGAGATCGAAGAGCGACAGCCGGTGTCCGCCGGGGCAGGGCACACGGTGGCCCCCGGTCCGCGGTCCGGGGAGCCCGCAGGCGAGCAGTCCCCGCGGTCCTCCGGTCCGCGCCGCTCCCCGCTCGCCCGGCGCCCGCTGATCGCGGCGGCGGCCGGCTGTGCCGTGCTCGGCGGTGTGCTGGTGCTGCTGCCCTCGGCGGAGCGGGACGGGGCGCCCCGTCCCGCCCCGGGTCCGGTGGCGCGGGCGGTGAGCGCGGTGGGGGCCGGGGTGCCCGCGGCGCTGCCCGATCTCGCCGCGCTCGTCCGTGACCGCGAGGCCCGGGTCAGAGCCCGGCCGCGCGACGACGTGTCGTGGGCGGTGCTCGGAGCCGCCTACACGGAGCAGGCGCGGCGCACGGCGACGGCCGGGTCCTACCCGAAGGCCGAGAACGCCCTGCGCACCTCGCTCAGGCTGCGGCCCAGGGACAACGAGGCGGCGCTGGAGGGGCTGGCCTCCCTCGCCGGCGCGCGGGGCGACTTCCGGGCCGCGAAGCAGTGGGGCGAGGCCGCGGCGAAGCTGGCGCCGAAGCGGTGGACGACGTATCCGGCGCTCGTCGAGGCGTACACCGGGCTCGGTGACTACAAGGCCGTGGGCAGGGCCCTCGACCGGCTGCTGGCCCTGCGGGACGGGCCGGCGGCGCAGGCCGTCGCGGCGCGCGTGTACCGGGACCGCGGCCGGCGCGAGGACGCGGCGGCGGCGATCTCGGACGCGGCGGCGGGCGCGGCCGGCCCGGCCGAACAGGCGGCCTATCTCACCCAGGCGGGAGACCTCGCATGGGAACGCGGCGACCGCCGGGAGGCCCTGGACCACTACCGGGCCGCGGTGAGGACGGACGCCGACGCGTACGACGCGCTGGCCGGGCAGGGGCGCGCGCTGGCGGCGCTGGGGCGCACCGCGGAGGCGCTGCGCGCGTACCGGACGGCGCTCGCCGGGCGGCCGGTGCCGCGGTACGCGCTGGAGCTGGGCGAGCTGTACGACCAGCTCGGGCGCGGCGCGGACGCGCGTGCCCAGTACGCCCTGCTGCGGGAGCTGGGGCGGCGGGACGGCGCCGCGGGCGTGGACGACGAACCGGTCCTCGGGCTCTTCGAGGCGGACCACGGCGACCCGCAGGAGGCGGTACGGGCGCTGCGGGCCGAGTGGCGGCGCCAGCCCGGCATCGCGGTGGCGGACGCGCTGGGCTGGGCGCTGCACCGGGCCGGGGACGACAAGGAGGCGCTGGACTTCGCCGTGCGCGCCACGGACGCGGAGCACGGGGGCGGTGTGCGCAGTGCGCTGTACGCGTACCACCGCGGGCGGATCGAACATGATCTGGGGCTGGCGGGTCCGGCCCGCCGGCACCTGGCCGAGGCGTTGCGGATCAACCCGTACTTCTCGCCGCTGCTGGCACCGGAGGCCCGGCAGACCCTGGCGGCGCTCGGCGATCCGCCCGCCGGCGGGCCACCGGACTACTCCGTGGACGCGGAAGGGGTGGGCGCCGGGGACCCGGACGGGCCCGACCGCTCCGGCGATCCGACGGGGACGACGGGCGCGGCGGGTGCGGCGGGTCCGTCGGGGACGGCGGAGACATCGGGTCCGTCGGGGGCGGCCGGAGCACCGGGTCCGTCGTCCGGCTCCTCCGGCCCGGCGGGCTCGGCCGGCCCGGCCGACGCGCCGGATCGGCCCGCGCCCCGCTGAGCCGTGGAACGGGCGAGTCCGGCGGACGCCGTGGTGGCGTCCGCCGGACTCGTGGGACGGGCCCGCGGCCCGTCCCGACGGCTCGGAGACCGCCCGAGGGTCAGTGGCCGCCCGGGGGTTCAGTGACTGCCCGAGGGGTCAGTGGCTGCCCGGGGATTCAATGGCTGCCCCGGCGGCTCAGAGGTTGCCGCGCTTCTCCTGCTCGCGCTCGATCGCCTCGAAGAGGGCCTTGAAGTTGCCCTTGCCGAAGCCCATCGAGCCGTGCCGCTCGATCATCTCGAAGAAGACGGTCGGACGGTCCTGGACCGGCTTGGTGAAGATCTGGAGCAGATAGCCGTCCTCGTCGCGGTCGACGAGGATCTTCAGCTCGCGCAGGGTGTCGACAGGGACGCGGGTGTCGCCGGCCCACTCGCCGAGCGTGTCGTAGTAGGAGTCGGGGGTGTCGAGGAACTGGACACCGGCCGCGCGCATGGCCCGAACGGTCGCGACGATGTCGTTCGTGTTCAGCGCGATGTGCTGGACACCGGCGCCGCCGTAGAACTCCAGGTACTCGTCGATCTGGGACTTCTTCTTGGCGATGGCGGGCTCGTTGATCGGGAACTTGACCTTGAGCGTGCCGTCGGCGACGACCTTCGACATCAGCGCGCTGTACTCGGTCGCGATGTCGTCGCCCACGAACTCCTTCATGTTCGTGAAGCCCATGACCTTGTTGTAGAAGGCGACCCACTCGTTCATCCGGCCGAGCTCGACGTTGCCGACGCAGTGGTCGATGGCCTGGAAGGTGCGCTGGGCCGGCGGCTCGACGATCGGGGCGGCGGCCACGAACCCGGGCAGGTAGGGGCCGTCGTAGCCGCGTCGCTCGACGAGGGTGTGGCGGGTCTTGCCGTACGTGGCGATGGCCGCGAGGACGACCGTGCCGTTCTCGTCCTTCATCTCGTACGGCTCGGCGATCGAGCGGGCGCCGTGCTCGACGGCGTACGCGTGCGCGGCGCGGGCGTCCGGGACCCCGATGGCGAGGTCGACGACGCCGTCGCCGTGCTCCGCCACGTGCTCGGCCAGGAAGTGGCCCCAGGTGGTGGCGGGCTTGATCACCGAGGTGAACACGAAGCGGGCGGAGCCGTTCTCCAGGACGTACGAGGCCGTCTCGCGGCTGCCGTTCTCCGGTCCGGAGTACGCGACGAGCCGCATGCCGAAGGCCGTGGAGTAGTAGTGCGCGGCCTGCTTGGCGTTGCCGACGGCGAAGACGACCGCGTCCATTCCCTTGACCGGGAAGGGATCGGCCTGCCGGGCGGTGTCGGGAGTGTGGTGTGTGGTCTGCGTCATGGCCGCAGGCTCCCTCCGTTCCGCAAGGTGCGCAATAGTTCGCCTGTCGACTGAACAATATGTGCAGTGGGAGACCTGGACCGTCGGGCTTTCTGTACATGATGACCATCTCGGAGGCCGCCATGGCGATCGATCATCTGGACGGGCGGCTGCTGGTGCTGCTGGCGCGGGAGCCGCGTATCGGGGTCCTGGAGATGTCGCGGCGGCTCGGGGTGGCCCGGGGCACCGTGCAGGCCCGGCTCGACCGGCTTCAGTCGAATGGAGTCATCCGGGGCTTCGGTCCGCAGGTCGACCCGACCGCCCTCGGCTATCCGGTGACGGCGTTCGCCACGCTCCAGATCCGGCAGGGGCAAGGCGCGGACGTACGGGCCCATTTGACCACCGTGCCCGAGGTGCTGGAGCTGCACACGACGACCGGCAGCGGGGACATGCTGTGCCGGCTGGTGGCCCGCTCCAACGCCGATCTCCAACGTGTGATCGACCGGGTTGTCGGTTTTGATGGCATCGTCCGGGCCTCCACGGCGATCGTCATGGAGAACCCGGTTCCCTTGCGGATCATCCCGCTCGTGGAACAGGCGGCGACCGAGCGCTGAACCGAGAAGCGGGGTGACCTGGCGTGACCTTCTGGCAATACCTGAGCAGCCGCCACGAGCAGCTGCTCACGGACGCCTATCAACACGCCAGCGCGGTCTTCCAGTGCATGGTCGTGGCGACCTTCATCGGCGTACTGATCGGCGTCGTCACCTACCGCAGCGACTGGGCGGGCAACCTCGCCACCACGACGACCTCCGCGATCCTGACCATTCCCTCGCTGGCCATGATCGGTCTGCTGATCCCGATCGTGGGCCTGGGCGTCCCGCCGACCGTGATCGCCCTGACGCTGTACGGGCTGCTGCCGATCGTGCGCAACTCGATCGTCGGTCTGCGCGGTGTCGATCCCTCACTGGTCGACGCGGCCCGGGGGATCGGCATGTCACGGGTGTCCCGGCTGATGCGGGTCGAACTGCCGCTGGCCTGGCCGCCGATCCTGACCGGCATCCGGATCGCCACCCAGATGCTGATGGGCATCGCGGCCATCGCGGCCTACGCCTCCGGGCCCGGCCTCGGCAACGAGATCTTCCGCGGCATCAGCTCGCTGGGCAGCAAGAACGCGCTCAACCAGGTGCTCGCGGGCACGGTCGGGATCATCATCCTCGCGCTGCTCTTCGACGCCGCCTACGTCCTGCTCGGCCGGCTGACCATTCCGAGGGGGATCCGTGCCTGAGACCGCAGAGACTGCGGAGGGACCCGCGGACGCCGAGGGCTCCGCCGGCGCGGCGGCGGCCGCGCGGTCCGGGGGCGGGGGCACGTCGTCCACCACGGGCGCCACCATCGAGCTGGAGAACCTCACCAAGCGCTACCCGGGCAGCCGCGACGCGGCCGTCGACAGCGTCAACATGGAGATCAAGGCGGGTGAGCTGGTCGTCTTCGTCGGCCCTTCCGGCTGCGGCAAGTCGACCACGCTGAAGATGATCAACCGGCTGATCGAGCCGAGCGGCGGCCGGATCCGGATCGGCGGCGAGGACGTCACCGACATGGACCCGGTGAAGCTGCGCCGCAAGGTCGGCTACGCCATCCAGTCCTCCGGGCTCTTCCCGCACATGACGGTCGCCCAGAACATCGCGCTGGTACCGCGGATGACGGGCTGGCCCAAGGCACGGATCACGGCCCGGGTGGAGGAGATGCTGGACCTGGTGGGGCTCGACCCCGCCGAGTTCCGGGGCCGCTATCCGCGCCAGCTCTCCGGCGGCCAGCAGCAGCGCGTGGGCGTGGCGCGGGCGCTGGCCGCGGACCCGCCCGTGCTGCTCATGGACGAGCCGTTCGGAGCGGTGGACCCGATCACCCGCGACCACCTCCAGGACGAGCTGATCCGCCTCCAGCACGAGCTCCACAAGACGATCGTCTTCGTGACGCACGACTTCG
The DNA here is from genome assembly GCF_055559015.1 of Streptomyces sp. NPDC024698. NCBI lineage: Bacteria > Bacillati > Actinomycetota > Actinomycetes > Kitasatosporales > Streptomycetaceae > Streptomyces > Streptomyces sp. NPDC024698. The sequence continues at coordinate 916,356 of NZ_JBVHLK010000001.1, forward strand.
ACGAGGCGATCAAGCTGGGCGACCGGATCGCGGTGCTGCGGGAGCACTCCCACATCGCGCAGTTCGACACCCCGGAGGCGATCCTCACCAACCCGGCCGACGACTTCGTGTCGGGGTTCGTGGGCGCGGGCGCCGCGCTGAAGCGGCTCAACCTCAGCCGCGTACGGGATGTGGAGATCACCGACTATCCGACGGTCACCGTCGACGATCCGCTCCAGGAGATCTTCGGCAAGCTCCGGTCCAGCGGTACGAACGAGATCCTGCTGCTCGACCGGCGTGGCCGCCCCTACAAGTGGCTGCGGCGCGGCGATCTGATGCGGGCCAAGGGCTCGCTGGCGCGGGCGGGCACCCTGGTGCACGACACGGTGACCCGGGACGCGACCCTGCGGGACGCGCTGGAGGCGGTGCTCACGGACAACTCGGGCCGGGTCCCGGTGACCGGGCGGCGCGGCGAGTACACCGGGGTGGTCGACATGGAGACGCTGATGAACTCGGTGCACGAACTCCTGGAGGCCGACCGCCTGGAGGCCATGGAGCACCAGCACGAACTGGAGGAGGCGCGCGCGCACCAGACCCAGTTCGAGCAGGAGGGCGCCGACGACGGGGAGGCGAAGGCGTGAGCACTCCGCCCGCGTCCCGGCGTCCCGAGGGCGAGCACGAGGTCAAGGGGGTCGCCTTCCGCGACGACAGCGAGGGGGACGGCGAGGGCGAGCGGGAGGCTCCGCCGTCGCAGGCGCCCCCCAGGCGCCGGATCGGCTGGCAGAAGCTGACCTTCCTGCCCGCCGTGCTGATCGCCCTGCTGCTGGCCACCTGGATCTGGTTCCAGCAGGCCGACCTCGACGCGATCTCCAAGAACGCGCTGTCGAACGGCCAGGTGTCCAAGGCCCTGTGGCAGCACATCCAGCTGACGGTGATCTCCACGTTCTTCGTGCTGATCATCGCGATCCCGCTGGGGATCCTGCTGACCCGCAAGGCGTTCCGCAAGCTGACCCCGTTCGCCATGACGGTCGCCAACATGGGGCAGGCCACGCCGGCGATCGGTCTGCTGGCGCTGCTCGTGATCTGGCTCGGCACCGGCGAGAAGTCGGCCCTGATCGGCATCACGATCTACGCGATCCTGCCGGTCCTGTCCAACACGATCACCGGTCTGAAGGCCAACGACCCGACCCTGCTGGAGGCCGCGCACGGTATCGGCATGTCACCGCTGGGGGTGCTCACCCGGGTCGAACTGCCGCTGGCCGTACCGCTGATCCTCGCGGGCGTCCGTACGGCGCTGGTCCTGAACGTGGGCACCGCGACGCTCGCCACCTTCGGCGGGGGCGGCGGCCTCGGCGTGCTGATCACCACCGGCGTCACCACCCAGCGGATGCCGGTCCTGGTGCTCGGCGCGATCCTCACCGTCGCGCTGGCGCTCCTCGTCGACTGGCTGGCGTCACTGGCGGAACTGCTGCTGCGGCCGCGCGGTCTGGAGGTGGGGTCATGAGAGGGCGCGCTCCGGCGGCGCTGGCCGCCGTCCTCGTCCTGACCTCGGCGTGCGGGCTGACCAGTGGCTCCCCCATGACCGACAACGTCAAGCCGGGGACCATCGGGCGGGGCGAGCCGCTCAAGGGCGCGAACCTCACGGTGGCGTCGAAGGAGTTCACCGAGCAGCTGATCCTCGGCGCGATCATGGGCATCGCGTTCCAGGCGGCGGGCGCGAAGGTGATCGACCGCACCGGCATCCAGGGGTCGATCGGCGCGCGCGAGGCCATCAAGAACGGCGACGCGGACGCCATGTACGAGTACACGGGCACCGCGTGGATCACGTATCTCGGCAACAGCGAGCCGATCCCGGATCCGCAGAAGCAGTGGCAGGCCGTGCACGACGCCGACCCGAAGAACGGGGTCACCTGGCTGCCGCCGTCCGCCCTGAACAACACCTACGCGCTCGCCATGAACCAGGCCAACTTCAAGAAGTACGGCACGACCACGCTGTCCGGCGTGGCCGCGCTGTCGAAGTCGGACCCGAGCGCGGTCACCCTGTGCGTGGAGAGCGAGTTCGCCAACCGGGCCGACGGACTGCCGGGCATGGAGAAGGCGTACGGGATGCACATCCCCGCGAAGAACATCACGCAGATGGACACCGGGATCATCTACACCCAGGTGGCGAAGGGGAGTTGTACGTACGGTGAGGTGTTCACCACCGACGGGCGCATCAAGTCGATGAACCTGGTGGTGATGAAGGACGACAAGAAGTTCTTCCCCAACTACAACGCGGCCCCGGTGATCAACTCCAAGGCCCTGAAGAAGTATCCGCAGATCGCCGAGGTCATCGAACCGGTGACGAAGAAGCTGAACAACACGGTGGCGCAGGACCTGAACGCGAAGGTGGACGTGCAGGGCCAGGACCCGCACGAGGTGGCGCTGGACTGGATGACGTCGGAGGGGTTCGTGCAGCAGGACTGAATCCGGCCGGGCGGCGCGGTCCAAAGAAGTGGTTGCAAAGAACCCGTTGCAAGGAAGTCTTTGCAAGGCTATCTTTGTCCACATGACGGAGCAGCCCCCGCTTCCCCCGGAAGCACCCCTCCCCCCGGACCTACCCCTCCCCCCGCAGCCACCTCTGCCGCCCGAACCGCCGCAGCACCGGCGCCTCGACGCCCGTTCGCTGCGGGGGATCGCCCACCCCCTGCGGATGGAGCTGCTGAGCAGCCTGCGCCAAAAGGGGCCGGCCACCGCCTCGATGCTCGCCGAACGGCTGGGCGAGTCCAGCGGGGCGACCAGCTACCACCTGCGGCAGCTCGCCGCGCACGGCTTCGTCGAGGACGCCCCCGAGCGGGGCAAGGGGCGCGAGCGCTGGTGGCGGGCGGTGCACCAGGGCCTGGACTTCGGCGAGGACCTGCTCAGCAACCCGGACCCGGCGGTGCGCGGGGCGGCCGACATGTTCCTGCACGAGGTCGCCGGCAACCACGCCCGCGAACTGTCGACCTGGCTCGGGACCCGTGGCGACTGGTCGGACCAGTGGAGCCTCGCCTCCGACATGAGCGACTTCACGATCCGGCTCACGCCGGCGCAGTCCAAGGAGCTCATCAAGAAGATGCACGACCTGCTCGACAGCTACTGCGCCCTCGAACGCCCCAAGGACGACCCCGAGGCGGAGCAGGTGCGCTTCCACACGCACGTCTTCCCGCAGTCCTCGGACTGATCCACCCGGTCCGACACCGCGCACGGCTCGATCCCACCCGCTCGATCACACCGAGGAAAGGTCACAGCCATGCATCCCGAGACCCACCTCCAGTTGCAGCACGTGCGCGCCGCCGACCTGCGGGCCGAGGCGGACGCCTACCGGCTCACGACCGAGGCCAGGAACACCGACGGGCTGCGCGCCCGCGTCGGCTGGACACTCGTGGAGGTCGGCCTGCGGCTGGCCTCGGCGCCGAGGACGGCCGTCGTCGTCGCCTGCTGACGGACCGCACAGCCCGGCAGCCGCGACGCGCCGGACACGACCTAGCAGCTCGGAACCGAGCCCTTGTTCTTCTCCAGGGCCACAAGGGCGTTCACCGCCCCGTCGAGGCTGGTCACCGGGATCAGCCGGAGGCCCTTCGGCAGCTCCGCCTTCGCGTCCGAGCACTCCGCCTTCGGAACCAGGAACACGGTCGCCCCGTCACGGTGGGCGGCCTGGGTCTTGAGGCTGACACCGCCGACCGCGCCGACCGTGCCGTCGGCGTCGATCGTTCCCGTACCCGCGACGACCCGGCCGCCCGTGAGGTCGCCACCACTGCCGTCGCCGTCCAGCTTGTCGACGATCCCGAGCGAGAAGAGCAGTCCGGCGCTCGGTCCGCCGACATCGGCGAGCTTGAGCGTGACCTTCACATCGCCCTTCTCGTGCAGGTACCCCAGTGCCGCCTCGGTGGCGCTGTCCTGGGACTGCTTCATCTCGTTCGCGTTGTGCTGCTCGATCTCCTTGACGCTGCCTCCGCCCGGGTAGACCGAGTCGCGGGGCATCACGGCCTTGTCCGTGGCGAACCAGGCGCTGAGCACGTCACCGAGGGAGACGCTCGCGTCGGGTCCAGTGGCCTCGATGGTCGTCATCCGCAGCTGGCCGCTGGTCCTCCGGGTGGGCGCGCCGGTGATGGTGATCACCGGGTCGCCCTTGTTCTCGCCGAGGACGTTCGCCGTCAGGCCGGGCTGCGCCAGGGAGAACGGCAGCGGCGCGAACACCGCCGTGGCGAGCAGGGCCACGACGGGGACGGCGCAGACGGCGACGGCTTTGGGGCGCGTGAGGCGAGAGAGCACGGGGTCAATCTAACGTCACCGTCCGACCGCACCTCCGCACAGGTCCTACGGCCTCCGTACGAACCTGCGGCCACCGCGTCCCGCACCCACCCGAACCCACGACCCGCCGCGTCCCGTACCCGCCGGACGACCTCCGTACGAACCCACGGCCACGGCCCGCTGCTCCCCGCGCCCGCCGGACGACCTCCGTACGAACCCACGGCCCGCCGCATCCCGTACCCGTCGGACGGTCTCCGCGCCGATCACGCTCTCGGCAAGGCCCCCGGCCAGGTCAGCGCAGGGCGTCCGCCACCTCTCGGGCCGCGTCGACCACGCGCGGTCCGACCCGCTCCGGGACGGCGTCCGCCAGCATGACCACACCCACGCTGCCCTCGACCCCCGTCACCCCGATCAGCGGTGCCGCGGCCCCGCACGCGCCGGCCTCCAGCTCTCCGTGGGTGAGCGTGTAACCGGGCTCCCCCACCGGCGCCTGCCGGGCGGAGAGGATCGCGCGACCCGCGGCCCCCCGGTCCAGGGCGTGCCGGAAACCGGCGCGGTAGGCCACGTGATAGTCCGTCCACGTCGGTTCGACGACCGCGACGGCGAGCGCCTCGGTCCCGTCGACCAGCGTCAGATGGGCCGTCGCGCCTATGTCCTCGGCCAGTGCCCGCAGCGCGGGCAGCGCGGCCTCCCGTACGAGCGGATGCACCTGGCTGCCCAGCCGCAGCACGCCGAGACCGACCCGGGCACGGCCGCCGAGGTCACGGCGTACGAGCGCGTGCTGCTCCAGGGTGGCGAGCAACCGGTACACCACGGTCCGGTTGACGCCCAGTTTGTTCGACAGCTCGGTGACCGTCAGCCCGTGATCCGTGTCGGCGAGCAGCTTGAGGACGCGCAGTCCCCGGTCGAGCGTCTGAGAGGTCTCCGCGGTCACGACGCCCACTCCTTAGTGGTGAGGTCGACGGCCCTCGTACGGCGGATGCGGCACCGAGTCCCGTCGGCGACGCGCTTCAGAGGCCGCCGTTCGGCCGGCGCCCCGGGCTCTTCCCGGGCCGCAGTCGCTTCACGGCTGCGCTCCGCGGCGGCGCTGCCACGGGGCGTGTGCGTAGCGGGACAGTAGCGAGCCGGTCCGCTCAGCGGAAGCCTCCGTCCAGAATCCGGGCATCCACGGGTGCGAACTGATTCCGTTTGTCCCAGAACGCGGGGCGTGTGCCGCGCGGCGTGCACCGCTCGTATACAGAGCGCACAGGCCGTGGCGCACGCCCGCCTCGCCCCGGCGCGCCCCCTCCGTACGGCTTTCGCGCCTCGCTCCTGGGGTTCCGGATACCGCGGGCCGCGGAGGTAAACGGTCCGCCATGTCACTCAGCGCATCCGGGTGGCCCACTCCTGGACCTTGGCGATCCGCTGCCGGAGCTGTCCCGCCGTGGCCTCCGCGCTCGGCGGGCCGCCGCACACGCGGCGCAGCTCGGTGTGGATCACGCCGTGCGGCTTGCCGCTCTGGTGGACGTACGCGCCGACCATGGTGTTGAGCTGCTTGCGCAGTTCCAGCATCTCCTTGTGGGAGACGACGGGGCGGCGCTCGGCGGGGAGTTCGAGGAGGTCGGCCTCGGTGTCCGGCTTCTTGCGGCTGTGCGCGATCTGCCGGGCCTGCCGCTTCTGGAGCAGCAGCTGGACCTGGTCGGGTTCGAGGAGCCCGGGGATGCCGAGGTAGTCCTGCTCCTCCGCGCTCCCGGGGTGGGCCTGCATGCCGAACTCGGCGCCGTCGTAGAGGACCCGGTCGAAGACGGCCTCGGACTCCAGCGCCTCGAAGGAGAACTGCTCCTGCTCGCCGGTGTCCTCGTCCTGCTCCTTGTTCGCCTCCTCCATCTCCTTCTCGGACTCGGCGTACGGGTCCTCCTCGCCCTCCTTCTTGGGCTTGTCGAGGGCGTGGTCGCGCTCGACCTCCATCTCGTTGGCGAAGGTGAGGAGGTCGGGGACCGTCGGGAGGAACACGGACGCCGTCTCGCCGCGCCTGCGGGAGCGCACGAAGCGGCCGACGGCCTGGGCGAAGAAGAGCGGGGTCGAGATGGTGGTGGCGTACACGCCGACGGCCAGGCGGGGCACGTCGACGCCTTCGGACACCATGCGGACCGCGACCATCCACCGGTCGTTGCTCGCCGAGAAGTCGTCGATCCGCTTGGAGGCGCCGGTGTCGTCGGACAGCACCAGGGTCGCCTTGGTGCCGGTGATCTCGCGGATCAGCTTGGCGTAGGCGCGTGCGGAGTCCTGGTCCGAGGCGATGACGAGCGCCCCGGCGTCCGGGATGCCCTTGCGCACCTCGGTGAGGCGCTGGTCGGCCGCGCGCAGCACGCTCGGCATCCACTCGCCGCGCGGGTCCAGCGCGGTGCGCCAGGCCTGGCTGATGGCGTCCTTGGTCATCGGCTCGCCGAGCCGGGCGGCGATCTCGTCGCCCGCCTTGGTGCGCCAGCGCATGTTGCCGCTGTAGGAGAGGAAGATGACGGGCCGCACGACGTGGTCGGCCAGCGCGTTGCCGTAGCCGTAGGTGTAGTCGGCCGAGGAGCGCCGGATGCCGTCGTTGCCCTCTTCGTACGTCACGAAGGGGATGGGGTTGGTGTCCGAGCGGAACGGCGTACCCGTGAGGGCGAGCCGGCGGGTGGCGGGCTCGAACGCCTCCAGGCAGGCCTCGCCCCAGGACTTGCTGTCACCGGCGTGGTGGATCTCGTCGAGGATGACGAGGGTCTTGCGCTGCTCGGAGCGGTTGCGGTGGAGCATCGGGCGCACACCGACACCGGCGTACGTCACGGCGACGCCGTGGTACTCCTTGCTGAGGGGTCCGGCGCTGTACTCGGGATCGAGCTTGATCCCTATCCGCGCTGCGGCCTCGGCCCACTGCTTCTTCAGATGCTCGGTCGGCGCGACGACGGTCACCTGCTGCACGACGTGGTGGTGCAGCAGCCAGGACGCGAGGGTCAGCGCGAACGTCGTCTTCCCGGCGCCGGGGGTGGCTACGGCGAGGAAGTCGCGCGGCTGCTCCTGGATGTACCTCTCCATCGCCCCCTGCTGCCAGGCACGCAGCTTGTTGGCGGTGCCCCAGGGAGCTCGTCCGGGGAAGGCGGGCGAGAGGTGGTGGGTGTACGAGGAGGCGCTGGCGGCGGTGGTAGTCACGGTCTCCGGTCTGGGTGTCGATTGGGAGCGTCCGGGTCCGCGTGCGGCGCGTCGGATGGGGCCTGACGGGAGGCGCGCGGGCGGCTCGGCTACGTATGACAACCGGGCCACCCTACCGGCGCCCGGCTCCGGACGAGGTGCGGACGAGGCCGGGTCAGCGGTGGATGGGACTGAGCTCACACCGTCCCGGAGGGCCCCTTCGGGCCTCTGGCGACCACATGTCCGGGGGCTGGAATTCCCCGGAGCCGGGTCGTGACCCACGCTCCCAGCAGGGCCACCCCGGCCATCGGCAGGAACACCGCGGCGAAGGCCGCCGGGTGTGAGGCGGAGGCGCCGGACGCCGTCGCGGTGGCCGTACCGGCGACCGTGCCGCCGCCCAGGGCCGCGAAGGCGGCTCCGCCGACGGCGAGCAGCAGGACGTTCGCGAGGGCGTCGGAGATCTGGAGGGCGGCCGAGTTGGCGCCGGCCTCCTCGGGGGCCGAGAGCTGGAGCAGCAGCACGCTGGTCGAGGCGATCACCAGGCCCATCCCGAAGCAGCCGAAGGCCCAGGCGACGGCGACGGTCCACACCGGCACGGCGGGGATCAGCACGCTGGGCGCGGCGGCGACGGTCGCGGCGACCAGCAGCATGCCGAGGAACATCAGGCGCTCCCGGTACGGCTCCACGCGGGGCCGCGCCTGCACCCAGGAGCCCAGCGCCCAGGTCCCGCCGCCGGCCGCGAGGGAGAGCCCGGCGAGCGTCGGCGACAGCCCCCGTTGGGTGACGAGCATCAGCGGTACGAAGGACTCCGCGGCGATGAAGGCGCCGGCGGAGACCCCGCGCAGCAGCACCACGGACGGCAGCCCGCGGGCCGCCCGGCAGGTGCCGCGGGGCAGCAGCCCGCGCACGGCCGGAACGAGCAGGGCGGCACCGGCCGCTGCGGGTACGAGGGAGAGCGGGCGCAGGTCCTGTGCGGCGTACTGGAGCAGCCCCGCGCCCAGCGCGATCGCGAGGGCGAGCCGGATGCGCCGCCGGTCCAGCGGCGCGCGGTCGCCCGCCGTGGCGGGCCCGGAGGCCCGGCGGCGTATCTGCGGCAGCGCGAGCGCGAGCGGTACGCCGACCAGCGCGGGGATCCCGATGAAGACCCAGCGCCAGCCGAGGTGCTCGGTGACGGCGCCGGCGGCGAGCGGTCCGACCACGGAGGGCACCACCCAGGCCGCCGCGAACGCGGCCATGATCGCGGGGCGCAGCCGCTGCGGATAGGCCCGTCCGACGACGACGTACAACGCGACGATGACGAGCCCGCCGCCGAGCCCCTGGACGGCCCGCCCGAGGATGAACGTCCACATGCCGCCGGCCGTCCCGGACAGCAGCAGCCCCGCGGCGAACGCGCCGATGCCGGTGGCCAGGGAGGTCAGCGGTCCGTCGCGGTCGGACCACTGTCCGGCGAGCACCATGCCGAACAGGCTCGTCGTGAAGTAGCCGGAGAACGCGAACGCGTACAGGGCGACCCCGTCGAGGTCCCGTGCGGCGACGGGCATCGCCGTCCCCACGGCCGTCGCCTCGAACGCGATGACCAGGACCACGGACACGATCCCGATGGTGAGGGCGCGATGGGCCCGGCCCAGCACCCCGCCGTCCTCACCGCCGCCCGTGCCGCCGCCGTCGCCGTCGCCGCCGTCAGCGGTCCCGTTCCGGGACGGAGCCGTCGTGACCTCACCCGTTTCCCCTGCTGTCATGCAGGTCAGCGTAAGGTGCGCACCTTTCCTTGACTCCTGTCGGTGGTCGGTGATCAAGCGGTCCTTTGGACCTAGGACCTCCCTGTCCCGGCCTTCGTGAACGGCGTGTGGCAGTCGCGTTGCAGCCGCCCCCGAACCCTTGAGACCGCTCCCCCGCGCCGCCTACGGTCGACCCATCAGGTTCGGAACGAGTGAGCCGTGCCGCACCTGAGAACGGCCGTGTGCCCGAGTGGTTCAGGGGCTCGATTGCAAATCGAGTTACGTGGGTTCGATTCCCGCCACGGCCTCCACGCAGGGGTCGGCCGTCCCGGTTTCGGGGCGGCCTTTCTGCGTTTCCCCGTGGCCGCCGGACGGTCGGCCGGACGGCCCCGGCCCGTTACGCGTACAGCATGCCGACCGAGCGGTCCTCGAATATCTCCGGCCAGTGGCGGCGGCCGTCGTCGCCGGGGAGGGCCGGGGTCCGGTCGCAGGCGGCGGGGTCGACCGTGGCCAGGGTCTGGGTCAGGGTGGCGGCGAGCTGTTCGTAGGAGTCGCTGAGGTGGTGGGCCGCGTCGACGGTCTTCTCACGGTGGAGCAGCCAGAGGGTGAACGCCAGCGTGGAGATGTCCGCGTTGAGCGGGCGCAGGGTGAGGTCGGGCTCGCTCCAGGCGAGCACGGCGCCCGTGGTGCCGTCCAGGACCAGGCTCGTGTCCTCCAGGAGGTGGCCCAGGCGTATGAGACGGTCGGCGCCGGCCGGGAGCAGGCCGGCGGAGAACTCCTCGGGGCGCTCGTCCGCGTAGTACTCGACGAGGGCCGGGAGCGGCACCTCGGTGTCCAGCTGGAAGAGGAAGCCGTCCTCGGGCAGGCCCGACTCCCGCAGGAAGCGGCGGGTCGGCTCGTGGGTCAGGGCGGGCGGGAAGTCGACGTCCTCGAAGCGCATGATCCCGCCCGCTCCGAACTCCTCGTCGAGCAGCCGCTTCGACAGCCCGAGGACGAGCCCCTCGCCGGGTCCGGCGATCCGCGCGAGGGGGCGGATCAGGGCGGCCATGCGCCAGTAGGGAGCCACGTCCGCGCCCGCGGCGTCCTCGAAGACGGCACTCAGCCGGTCCGACGTCTGCGCGACCGCCTTCGGGCCGAACGGGCCGGGAAGGCCCCGGGACAGGGTCAGTTCCTCGGTGGCCGCGGCGAAGCTCAGCAGGGCGTCCAGGGAGGGCGCCAGGGGCGCGAGGTCCAGCCGGGCGGGGTGCTGCGGGACGTACGCCGAGGAGACCTCGCCCGTCGTCCCGTCCAGCAGGATCGACTCCAGGTCCCGGTCGAGGCTGCGCAGCGCCCCTATGACGAGCCGGTCGCGCAGTTCCCCGGCGAGTTTGTCGGCGTCGCCCGCCAGGTCGGCGACGGTGCGCAGGCCGTGCTCCCGCAGGGCGCCGAAGCCGAGCAGCGCGCCGTCGCGGGGCAGTCCGGGGCCGGTGAGCCGGTCCCGGGTGGCCGCGTGCGTGACGAACGGATCCAGCTCGTCGCCGGTCAGTGTGATCGCGCCTTTGACATCGGTGTCAGTCGTACTCATGGCTCCCCCGCGCATGTGAACGCTCCGTGCTTCCCCCGTGGGGGAACGGCCGGTCGTGCCACGGCAGTTCCCCATCGCTCCAGAACGATACGCCGACCCACTGACAACGCCGAAGGGGCGCGGGAAGAAGACGCGCACGCGAGCAAGACGGCCGGGGTGCGGGCCCGTCAGGTGAAGTACACGCCGCCCAGGACGACGACCACGGCCGCCAGCACGAACACCAGCACCCAGACCAGCAGCTTGCCCACGCTGGGCGGGGGTTCGTAGCGCGGCTGCCCGGCATCGGCGCTGGGGACGGCGGGGTCGAGGCCGTCCTGCGCGGGTTCGCCGGCCACCGGCTCCGGCGCGCTCACGAGGCCGTCACCACGGCCGCCTGGGGGCGGATGGGCAGACGGTTGACCGGCCGGCCGGTGGCCGCCCGTACGGCGGACGCGATGGCCGCGGGCGAGGTGACCACCGGCACGGCGCTGGCCGCCTTGGCGCCGAAGGGCGCGACGACGTCGCGCTCCTCGACCAGCTTGACGATGTGGATGTCGGGCGCGTCCAGGGCGGTCGGCAGGGCGTAGCCGGTGAGATCCGGGTGCCGGACCACGCCGCGGTTGGTCCGCAGGTTCTCGGTCAGCGCGGCGCCCACCCCCTGGGTGACGCCCGCCTCGATGCGGGTTCTGAGCTGTGCCGGGTTGAGGATCCGGCCGACGTCCTGGGCGAGCGCCAGCTCGACGACCCGTACCGAGCCCAGTTCGATGTCGACGTCCACCACCGCGCGGATGGCGCAGAACGCGAGGCCCACGAAGGCGTCGCCCTGGCCGGCCTCGTCCAGCGGTTCGGTCGGGTGCGGGCGGCACTGCGCGGTCGCCCACAGCTCCTTGCCGTCCATCGCCTCGGTGACGGTGGTCGACAGCACCCCGTCGTACGAGGTGATCTTGCCGTCGGTGATCTGGAGCAGTTCGGTGGACATGCCGAACTTGTGCGCCAGGGGCTGGAGCAGCTGGGTGCGGACCATCTTGGCCGCGCGTTCGACCGCTCCGCCGGACACCCAGGTGTGCCGGCCACGGCAGCTGGGGCCGGCCGGGGGCTGGTCGGTGTCGACGGGGGCCACGTGCACCTCGTCGATGCCGAGGGTCTCCTGGACGATCTGCCGGGCCAGCGTGGTGAAGCCCTGGCCGGTCTCCACGGCCGCGCAGAGCACGGTGGCGACGCCGTCGTGGACCTTCACGGTGGCCGTCGAGACCTCGTCGGCGCCCTCGGCGCCGAGCATGTGCACCATGCCGAGTCCGTAGCCGACGCCACGGCGTACGGCGCCGGGTTCGCCCGCGCCCTCGGGGCCGCCGGGCAGCAGCCACTCGTCCTCGGGCGTGTCCTTGGGCAGGGCGGGCAGCGGGTAGTCGCGCACGGCCTGGAGCAGTTCGGCGACGGGCGCGGGGCAGGTCACCGTCTGGCCGGTCGGCAGGACGTCGCCGGTGGCCATGACGTTGCGCAGGCGCAGTTCGGCGGGGTCGACGCCGAGCTTCTTGGCGAGCTTGTCCATCTGGGCCTCGTAGGCGGCGCAGACCTGGAGGGCGCCCTCGCCGCGCACATGGCCCGAGGGCGGGTTGTTGGTGCGCACGGCCCAGCCCTCGATGAAGGCGTTCGGGACGACGTACGGGCCGCAGGCGAAGGAGACCGCGGCGGCCAGCGACTCGCCCGAGGTGTCGGCGTAGGCGCCCGCGTCGAGCAGGATCTGCGCCTCGACCTTGACGAGGTTGCCCTCGGCGTCGGCGTGGTGGCGGTAGCGCAGCAGGGTCGGATGCCGGTGGGCGTGGCCGAGGAAGGACTCCTCGCGCGTGGTGGTGAGTTTCACCGGGCAGCCGGTCGCCAGGGCGAGGAGGCCGAGCGCGAGCTGGAAGCCCTGGTCCTCGCGGTCGGCGGTGGCTCCGGGGACGCCGGTGACGACGACCTTCACGCGCGCGGGTTCGAGGCCGTAGCAGGCGGCGGCGGCGTCGCGGTCGCTGTGGGGGTCGGTGGAGGCGATGTAGAGCTCGACGCCGCCGTCGGGGCGGGGCACGGCGAGTCCGGCCTCGGCTCCGATGGGGGCGGGGTCCTGGCGGCCGATGCGGTACAGGCCCTCGACGACGACCTCGCCGACCGCGTCCGGGTCGCCGTGGCTGAGCGGGATGTGCCGGATCAGGTTGCCGTCGGGGTGCAGTGCCTCGGCCTCGAAGGCGTGCTCCGGGTCGGTGACCGGTTCGAGTACCTCGTACTCGACGATGACGGCGGCGGCGGCCATCCGCGCGGTGTCGGGGTGGTCGGCGGCGACGGCCGCGATGGGCTCGCCGTGGTGGCGTACGACGTCGGAGGCGAACACCGGGCGGTCGGCTCTGCCGCGGCCGTGCAGCGGGGTGCCGGGCACGTCCTCGTGGGTGATGACGGCGCGTACGCCGGGCATCTCGCGCGCGTGGCTGGTGTCGATGGACAGGATGCGGGCGTGCGGGTGGGGCGAGCGCAGGACGGCGGCCCACAGCAGGCCCTCGGCCCACAGGTCGGCGGCGTACGGGAACGTGCCCTCGGTCTTGGCGCGGTCCTCGGCGGCGGGCAGCGAGACGCCGAGCCCGTGCGGCAGGGGCTCGGGGCCCGCCTCGGGCGCCGCAGGTGTCGCCGTCGCGGCTTGGTTGGTCACGCCTGGCCTCCGTCCTGGCCGTACGGCTGGTCGTGCTGTGCCGGTACACCGTAGGCGGCGCCGTCCTCGTAGGCGGAGGGGTGGACGCCGCCGGCGCCGGGGCCGGCCTGGTGCGGGATACGGGCCTCGTCGGGCTCGGGGGCGGCCTCGGCAGCGGCGGCGGAGTGCGCCTCGCGTTCGGCGACGACCTCGCGCACCGCGTCCAGGACACCGCGGTAGCCCGAGCAGCGGCACAGGTTGCCGCACAGGGCCTGACGGGTCTCCAGCTCGGTCGGCGCGGGGTTGCCCTCCAGCAGGTCGTGCAGGGTCATCGCCATGCCGGGGACGCAGAAGCCGCACTGCACGGCGCCGCACTTGGCCAGCGCGCGCTGGACGTCGGAGGGCTGTCCGTCGGCGGCCAGGCCCTCGACGGTGCGTACGTCGCTGCCGGCCGCGGTGACGCCGGGCACCAGGCAGGACGCCACGAGCCGGCCGTCCACCTGGACGTTGCAGGCGCCGCACTCGCCCTGCGAGCAGCCGTCCTTGGCGCCCGCGAGGCCGAGCCGCTCGCGCAGCACGTAGAGCAGCGACTCGCCGATCCAGGCGTCGGTGACCGGCCGGTCGGCGCCGTTGACGCGCAGGACGTAGGAGGCGAGGGGGTGGTCGTCGGGCCCGGCCGGGGTCAGGAGCTCCGCGTCGGAGCTCTCCTCGTCCGTCGCGGTGGCCTCGTGGGCCGGATCCGGCTCGGACACCTCGCGGGTCTCCGCCGTCACCGGTTCGGGGTCGGCCGCGAACTCGGGTGCCTCGTGAGCGGGCTGTACGGGGTACTGGGCGGCCTGCGCGGGCGTTTCGACCCCAGGAGCCCCCGCGAGTCCGGCGGGGGCCTCAGCGGTCGCTTCGTGGACGTCGGCGGTCCAGGGCTGTCCGATCTCGCCGGCCCATGGCGCGGCCGCGCCGCCGGGGAGCGTGGGAGGCGGCGTGCCGCCCCACTGCTCGACCAGCGCGGACGTGGTGAACTCGCCCGATTCGTCCGGGAGGTCGCCTCCGGCCACCGGGATCGACCACTGGCCGGTCACGTCGTGCCCGGGGCCCTGCCCTTGGCCGTGCCCGGCGCCGTCGTCGAACTGCCACTGTCCGGTGGACCCGGGCGTGTACGTGAACCGGTCGTCGTGACCGCCCTGGCCCGGCCGGCCGGGGTCGCCTTCCTGCCAGCGACCGGTGCCGCCCTGTCCTGCCCAGGTTCCGCCCCGGTCCGGGTCCGCGGGCTCGGGCGGGGCGGGGGTGATCTGCGGGGGCACATAGCCGTGTCCGGGCGCGGCGAGGGGCTCCCGGGCGGCGAGGAGGGCCTCGATGCCTCCCTCGGGGAGCTTGACGAAGGCGGTGGCGCCGTCGTCGTAGTCGCCCTGCGGCAGCGGGTCCCAGCGGCTCCCTCCGCGCGCGGCGCCCTCTTCGTGCTGGTCGTCGGTCACGACAGTGCCCTTCCAAGTGCTCGTCGGGCCAGCGCGGCTACGGTGCGCCGCAGATGCAGTACGGCGGGCGGGAGCGGTGTCAGGGTGCCGTCCTCGGCGGGGACGGGGTCCGGGATGCAGGCCGCGGCCACGTACTCGCCGAACGCGTGCAGCGCCTCGGGGACGATCGCGCGGCTGTTGTCCCAGTCGATCAGCTGGGCCACCCAGGCCTCGGCGTCCAGGGGGCGCAGCGGCATCGGCGCTATGGCGCCGACGGCGCAGCGCACACCGCGCCGGGCCGGGTCGAGGACGACCGCGACCGAGGCGATGGCGCGTCCGGGTCCGGTGCGTCCTGTGGCCTTCAGGAAGACCTGCGGGGCGTGCAGCAGCGGCACGCGCACATAGCCGATGAGCTCTCCGCCGCGGAGCATGTCCACGCCGGCGAGCAGGTGCGACACGGGGATCTCGCGGCGGGCTCCGCCCGGCCCCGCGATGATCAGCGTGGCCTCCAGGGCGGCCAGTACGGGCAGCGCGTCCCCGGTGGGGGCGGCCGAGGCGATGTTGCCACCGAGGGTGCCGGCGTTGCGGATCTGCGGCGGTCCCGCCGCCCGTGCGGCGGCCGCGAGCGCCGGGATGAGCGCGGCGAAGTCGGGGCGGCCCATGCGGGCGTGCGTGAGGCCGGCGCCGAGCAGCGCGTGGCCGTCCTGGTACTGCCAGCCCCGGATCTCGGTGATCCGGCCGAGGCCGACGAGCGCGGCCGGCCTCAGCTGTCCGGAGTTGACCGCGGCCATCAGATCCGTGCCGCCCGCGACCGGAACGGCCGTGGGCATGGCGGACAGCGCCGCCACCGCCTCGTCCAGCGAGACGGGCAGCGTCACGGCCTGCGCCGTCCGCGGTGCGTGCGTGGTCAAACCGGTTGCCCCTTCCCGCTGCCCCACCTGGTCCCACCTGTGCTGCCGTACGGTACGTGCTGACAGGGCGGACGTGGCAACTCTGGCACATCTTCCCGGCCCCTCGACGCGGGGGTCCGCTAGGAGGCATTCGCCCGCCTCACCAGGGAGATGGACCGTTTTCGCACGGCATCGGCGCCGGCGGCCCATTGTCACTCTTCGGTGACCCTTGGGGGCCTTTTTCCTTGTGGTGCAACGACTCCGGGGCATCCGCCCCGGAGCCGGGGGACCGTGAGCGGTCTCACACGTTCGGGGGCGCCCCCTCGATCGGGCGTCCGAGCACGCCGGGCCGCCGCTGCCAGGGCCTCGGGCCCGAGGGTGCCCGGTAGGCCACGCCGAGGGCGTCGAGCCGCCCGTAGTGGGCGTCCATCCGCCGCTCGAAGCCGGCGAAGTCCCGTTCCGCGGGGGCCGGCAGACGGCTCCAGGCGACCTCGGCGAAGGCGGCGAGCCTCGGGAAGGCCTGGTAGTCCACGCGCGCGGGGTCCTCCATCACCTCGGTCCACACGTTGGCCTGGGTGCCCAGCACGTGCCGCGCCTCGGCCTCGGTGAGCTGCGGTGGAACCGGCTCGAAGCGGTAGACGTCCTCAAGGGTGCGCACGTAGGCGATCGGCACCGGCTCGTCCTCGCCCGCGGCCTGACGGTAGTCCAGGTACACATGCTGCTCGGGGCACATGACGACGTCGTGGCCCGCGCGCGCGGCCGTGACGCCGCCCTGGTAGCCGCGCCACGACGACACCGCGGCGCCCGGCGCGAGTCCGCCCTCCAGGATCTCGTCCCAGCCGATCAGCCGACGTCCGCGCGCGGACAGCCAGTTGTCGAAGTGCCGGATGAACCAGGCCTGGAGCCCGTCCTCGTCGGCGAGTCCGAGTTCCCCGATGCGCGCCTGGGCCGTGGCCGACTCCTTCCACTGGTCCTTGGCGCACTCGTCGCCGCCGATGTGGAAGAAGCCGGAGAACTCCGGGAAGCGGCCGGGATCCGCCGGGAACAGGTCGAGGAGTTCCTCGAAGACCCCCTCGTAGAAGCGCAGGGTGTTGTCAGTGGGGGCGAGTACGTTTTTGGAGACGCCCCAGTTGTCCCAGACGGTCAGGGAGGTCGTGTCGATGACATCGGTGTTGCCCAGTTCCGGATACGCGGCGATGGCGGCCTGCGAGTGCCCGGGGATGTCGATTTCGGGGACGACGGCGATATGCCGCTGGGCCGCGTAGGCGACGATCTCGCGGATGTCGTCCTGGGTGTAGAAGCCTCCGTGCGGCTTCTCCTCCCACAGCGGTGAGGCCCGGTGGCCGAATTTGCTGCGCGCCCGCCAGGAACCGATCTCCGTCAGCTTCGGGTAGCGATTGATCTGGACACGCCACCCCTGATCGTCGGTGAGATGGAAGTGGAAGACGTTGAGTTTGTGCGCGGCCAGCAGATCGAGGTAGCGCAGGACGCCTTCCTTGGGCATGAAGTGCCGGGAGACATCGAGCATCAGGCCGCGCCAGCGGAATCGGGGCGCGTCCTCGACGATCCCGTGCTCGATTTCGTACGCCGTCCGCGGACGGACCGGGGCGCGGCGGAAAGCGTCGGGGCCCAGCAGTTGACGCAGTGTCTGGGCACCCCAGAAGACGCCGGCCGCGTCACCGCCGCGGATCTCGACGCCGTCGTCGCCGACCTGGAGCCGGTAGGCCTCCGGCCCCAGGGTGTCGTCGAGGAGCAGGCGTACGGCGCGCGGGGCGTCCCTCGGCCCAGGTCGCAGCGGTAGTCCGAGTGCGGCGCCGAGTGTCGCGCCGAGCCAGCGGGCGGTGCCTTCCGTGCCGGGCGCGGCCCACAGGACGGTGTCCGCGTCCAGCGTGAACTGCCCCCCGCCGGCGCCTTCGACGGCGAGGGGGGCGGGAATCAGGCCCGTATCCATCATGTCCATCCGTCCTTCAGTCCTTTGCCGCCGCCGGGGCCGGAGACGGGTCGCTGGGGGTTCGCGTACGAACGAGACCGGCGGGTGAATGGCCGTCACCCGGGACGCGGTGCGCATACCGTCCGGTCGGGCTCCCCGGTTCACGCCGGGGAGCGGGGATTTCCGCGCGGACCGCGCGCGGCGGTGACGGGGAGAAGGGACTCCGGAACGGGAAACCCTTCCTCGTGGGCGGGCGCGGGAAAACGTCCCGGCGGCCGCGATCCGGAGGAACACGGAGGGGAAAGGGAGCGGCCGGGGATATCGCGCGCCACGCGCTCCGCCGGGTTCACGGACGCCTTCCGCGCGTCCGCGACGGCCTCGGCGGAACCGCGGCGCGGCACGGCCGGGAAGGGCGGCGGGGAACGCCGTGCGCGGTGGGGTCGGCGAACCGGCCCTGTTCGGCCGGTCCGAAGTCCCGCCCGCGGGGAAGAGGGGTTTGCCGGAGCCCCGACGCACATCGACGGGACGGCCGCGAACTCGATCGGCGAGGCCGTCCGGAATCGGAACCGGAATCGTCCCGGTGCCCCCGCCCGGAGATATCCGGTGAGCGCGACGACGAGCCCGGCGGGGTCCGCCGCGAGAAGGTGTCCGAGGAACCGGCGGACGAATTCCCGCCGCCCCGGGGCGCGCGGAAATGCCCGCGGACGGGCCACGACCCCAGCCCGGTCCGGAGCACCGCGGGCCACGACCCCAGCCCGGTCCGGAGCACGGCGGGCCATGAGGCCTCGGCGTCGCACGGCGCGGGGGACGTCACCGTTCGGGGCGCGGCGGTTCGGGGGCGCGGGGCTTCACCGGTGTCCTCCAGGCAGGGCGCGTTGCGGTGTGCGCAATGGCGGTTTCGCATCGCACAACACCCTGGAGGCTAAGGAGTGCGCGAGCCCGGCCACAAGAGGTCTACACCAGTCTGTGATCACGGAACACCGCGAACATCGCCCCCGCCTCGCACGAGCCGGCCCCTGCCCGGCACGCGACACGGCCGCGGCGCCCCCGTCGGGGGTGTCGCGGCCGTGGTTCGGTCGAAAGCGGTGTCCGGCTTCGGGAAGCGGGTGTCAGCTCCGGGAAGCCGGTGTCACTTCTTGTCGCCGCCCTTGCCCTGGTCGCCGCCGGCGCCCATGGACTCGAAGATCTCCTTGCACATGGGACACACGGGATACTTCTTCGGATCACGGCCCGGCACCCACACCTTGCCGCACAGCGCCACCACGGGCGTGCCGTCCAGCGCGCTCGCCATGATCTTGTCCTTCTGGACGTAATGGGCGAAGCGCTCGTGGTCCCCGTCGCCGTGCGACACCTGCGGCGTCGGCTCTACGAGGGTCCCCGTCCCCGTGCCTCGCTGGGGCTGGGTCTCAGGCTCAAGAGTGCTCATGAACCCAAGGGTACTGGGGCTCGGACCCATCAGTTGAGGGAAGGGTCGCGTGCTGCGGACGGAGGGCGCGGGCGCCGGTGGGCCGGTCAGTTGAGGGAGGGGTCGTCCGGGTACGTGGCCACCATCGCCAGCTCGCTGCGCTGGCGGCGCAGGACCTCGCGCCACAGGCGTTCCGGCGCCGGGGAGGAGACGTCACCGGGTTCGGACTCGACGACGTACCAGGCGCCGTCGATCAGTTCGTTCTCCAGCTGGCCCGGTCCCCAGCCCGCGTACCCGGCGAAGATGCGCAGGGAGCCCAGCGCGGAGGCGAGCAGCTCCGGCGGCGCCTCCAGATCCACCAGACCGATCGCGCCGTGCACCCGTCGCCAGCCGAGCGGCGCGCGCTCCCCCGCCGTGCCGCCCGGGATGACCGCCACCCCCAGCGCGGAGTCCAGCGAGACCGGGCCGCCCTGGAAGACGACACCCGGCTCCCCGGCCAGACCGGCCCAGTTCTCCAGGATGTCGCCGACACCGACCGGGGTCGGGCGGTTGAGGACGACACCGAGGGAGCCCTCCTCGTCGTGGTCGAGGAGCAGCACCACCGCACGGTCGAAGTTCGGGTCCGCCAGGGCGGGCGTGGCCACGAGCAGCCGCCCTGTGAGCGAGGACACCTCGGTCATGCCAGACATGATCCCGCACATTCCCTTCATGTGGGGAGCCAATACGCGTACGGGAGTGAATGCAGCTCAGGGCGCAACGAAGCGTTGCCCGCGCACACACGCGGCGGTGACCCCGTGTACGCGGCGCGGAACGGTTCGTGTTGTGGCCAAGCCATGACCCAGCTGAGTCCTCCTCGGGCTTACTGCACCGGGGTGGGTGGCCATTACCCTTGCTGTTCGGCTCCCGTACGACCGGCCTGCCGACGACCCACCGTGCCCAACTCATCGGAACGCGAGATACATGACCGTCAACGACGATGTCCTGCTTGTCCATGGCGGAACCCCGCTTGAGGGCGAGATCCGTGTCCGCGGTGCGAAGAACCTCGTACCGAAGGCCATGGTCGCCGCCCTGCTGGGCAGCGGGCCGAGCCGGCTGCGCAATGTCCCCGACATCCGCGACGTACGTGTCGTACGCGGGCTGCTCCAGTTGCACGGTGTGACCGTCCGTCCGGGTGAGGAGCCCGGTGAGCTGATCCTGGACCCCTCGCACGTCGAGAGCGCGAACGTCGCCGACATCGACGCGCACGCGGGTTCCTCGCGCATCCCGATCCTCTTCTGCGGCCCGCTGCTCCACCGGCTGGGCCACGCCTTCATCCCGGGCCTCGGCGGCTGCGACATCGGCGGCCGGCCGATCGACTTCCACTTCGAGGTGCTGCGGCAGTTCGGCGCGAAGATCGAGAAGCGGGAGGACGGCCAGTACCTGGAGGCCCCGCAGCGGCTGCGCGGCACCAAGATCCAGCTGCCGTACCCGTCCGTGGGCGCG
The DNA here is from genome assembly GCF_055559015.1 of Streptomyces sp. NPDC024698. Taxonomy (NCBI): domain Bacteria; kingdom Bacillati; phylum Actinomycetota; class Actinomycetes; order Kitasatosporales; family Streptomycetaceae; genus Streptomyces; species Streptomyces sp. NPDC024698. The sequence goes on from NZ_JBVHLK010000001.1 coordinate 936,823, forward strand.
ACCGAGCAGGTGCTGCTGACCGCGGTCCTCGCGGAGGGTGTCACGGAGCTCTCGAACGCGGCCGTGGAGCCGGAGATCGAGGACCTGATCTGCGTCCTTCAGAAGATGGGCGCCATCATCGCGATGGACACCGACCGGACGATCCGCATCACCGGTGTGGACTCGCTCGGCGGCTACACCCACGCGGCCCTCCCGGACCGTCTGGAGGCCGCCTCCTGGGCGTCCGCGGCGCTGGCGACCGAGGGCAACATCTACGTCCGCGGCGCCCAGCAGCGCTCGATGATGACGTTCCTGAACACCTATCGCAAGGTGGGCGGTGCCTTCGAGATCGACGACGAGGGCATCCGCTTCTGGCACCCGGGCTCGCAGCTCAAGTCCATCGCGCTGGAGACGGACGTCCACCCCGGCTTCCAGACGGACTGGCAGCAGCCGCTGGTCGTGGCCCTGACGCAGGCCACCGGCCTGTCGATCATCCACGAGACGGTGTACGAGTCCCGGCTGGGCTTCACGTCCGCGCTGAACCAGATGGGCGCGCACATCCAGCTCTACCGCGAGTGCCTCGGCGGCTCCGTCTGCCGCTTCGGCCAGCGCAACTTCCTGCACTCCGCGGTCGTTTCGGGCCCGACGAAGCTTCAGGGCGCCGACCTGGTCATCCCCGACCTGCGCGGCGGCTTCTCGTACCTGATCGCGGCGCTGGCGGCGCAGGGCACGTCCCGCGTCCACGGCATCGACCTGATCAACCGCGGCTACGAGAACTTCATGGACAAGCTGATCGCTCTCGGCGCGAAGGTCGAACTGCCGGGCAAGGCCCTCGGCTAGCACCGGTCTCTCCGCCCCGGCCGGCCGCTTTCCGGCTGGGGGTCCGGGGGTTATCCCCCGGATGGGCACAGCATGGACAAGCTGATCGCTCTCGGCGCGAAGGTCGAACTGCCGGGCAAGGCCCTCGGCTAGCACCGGTCTCTCCGCCCCGGCCGGCCGCTAACGGCCTCTCCGCGGCGGATGCGTCCGTGTACGACGATGGGGCGGCCCCCCTGAAAGGGGCCGCCCCATTGGCGTTGCTGGGCCTTGTACGGGTCCCGCGTCCCGCGTCCGAGGGATCCGTACCGGCGCCCGGGCTAGTTGCCCTTGGCGGCTTCCTTGAGCTTGCTGCCCGCGGAGACCTTCACGCTGAAGCCGGCCGGGATCTGGATCGGGTCGCCGGTCTGCGGGTTGCGCGCGGTGCGAGCGGCACGGTGGGTGCGCTCGAAGGTCAGGAAGCCGGGGATGGTCACCTTCTCGTCGCCCTTGGCGACGATCTCGCCGACGGTCTCGGCGAAAGCGGCCAGAACGGCGTCGGCGTCCTTGCGGGTCACCTCGGCACGGTCGGCCAGCGCGGCCACCAGCTCACTGCGGTTCATGTTGTTACTCCCGTGTTCTTCTTGCTGTTGAGGCGTGCCACGCGGCGGAGCCGCATATCGGGCACAGTGAAGCCGATGCTGCCAGGGTCCTCGGTCGGCTCCCGGACCCGGGTCCGTGGCCAGACCGTCGCGCCCGAAGACGCATCCTGCCCCCACCTGCGGCGGGAAAGCCAATCCGGCACCCCTGGGAGTCACACGAACACCCTTGGGGGTCACACGAAGAGGCCCCTGCGAGGCCTGAGCCTGGCCGCCACCCTAGAGGCGGCCACAGGCCCCGCGTTCCGCGACGCGCCGGGTTCCGGGCGGTCGTGGCGCCCGTCACAGACGGGAGGACGGCCGGTACGGCACGGGCGTGCGGCCCGGCTCGGCCCGTACTACGCGCTCGTGTTGGCCGCGTCCGCCGCCCCCGCCGCCTTCGCCGCGTCGCGCACCGCTCCGGCGACCGCGCCCGCGACCTTGTCGTTGAAGACGCTGGGGATGATGTAGTTCGGGTTGAGCTCGTCCTCGGTCACCACGCTCGCGAGAGCGGCCGCGGCAGCCAGCATCATGTCCGTGTTGACGGTACGCGACTGGGCGTCCAGGAGGCCACGGAAGACACCCGGGAACACCAGGACGTTGTTGATCTGGTTGGGGAAGTCGGAGCGGCCGGTGGCCACAACTGCCGCGGTCTGGCGGGCGATTGCCGGGTCGACCTCGGGGTCGGGGTTCGCGAGCGCGAACACGATGGAGTTCTCGGCCATCGAGGCCACGTCGTCGCCGTCGATCACGTTCGGGGCGGAGACACCGATGAACACGTCGGCGCCCTGCACCGCCTCCTTCAACGTGCCCGTGAGGCCTTCGAGGTTGGTGTTGTCGGCGATCCAGCGCAGCGGCGAGTCGGGGGCGGCGTCGACGAGGTCGCCCCGGCCCGCGTGCACGACGCCGTGAATGTCGGCGACGACGGCGTTCTTCACCCCCGCGGCGATCAGCAGCTTGAGGATGGCCGTACCGGCCGCTCCCGCTCCGGACATGACGACCCTGATGTCGCCGATGGCCTTGCCCGCGACGCGAAGTGCGTTGGTCAGGGCGGCGAGGACGACGATGGCCGTGCCGTGCTGGTCGTCGTGGAAGACGGGGATGTCGAGGGCCTCGCGCAGCCGGGCCTCGATCTCGAAGCAGCGCGGCGCGGAGATGTCCTCCAGGTTGATGCCCGCGAAGCCGGGGGCGATCGCCTTGACGATCTCGACGATCGCGTCGGTGTCCTGGGTGTCCAGGCACAGCGGCCAGGCGTCGATGCCGGCGAAGCGCTTGAAGAGGGCCGCCTTGCCCTCCATGACGGGCAGCGCGGCCATGGGGCCGATGTTGCCGAGGCCGAGCACCGCGGAGCCGTCCGTCACGACCGCAACGGAATTGCGCTTGATGGTGAGGCGGCGGGCGTCCTCGGGGTTCTCGGCGATCGCCATGCACACCCGGGCCACACCCGGGGTGTAGATCATGGAGAGGTCGTCACGGTTGCGGATCGGGTGCTTGGACTGCATCTCGATCTTGCCGCCGAGGTGCATGAGGAACGTGCGGTCCGAGACCTTACCGAGGGTCACGCCCTCGATGCGCCGGAGCTGCTCGACGATCTCGTCCGCGTGCGAGGTGGAGCTCGCCGCGATGGTGACGTCGATCCGCAGCTTCTCGTGGCCGGACGCGGTCACGTCGAGGCCGGTCACCGAGCCTCCGCTGGACTCCACGGCCGTCGTGAGCTGGGAGACCGCGGTTCCGCTCGCGGGCACCTCCAGCCGGACCGTCATCGAGTAGGAGACGCTGGGCGCCGTTGCCATGGCCGACTTCCTCTGCTTTTCACCGTGTCACTGCTTGTGCCGTCCGATCGTCGCACCTACCCCTGAGTACGCGGTAGTCGCCCCGGATTGCGAACGTTTTGTTCACCGGTGGTGCCAGTTTCGGAAAACGGATTCCACTCTACGACAGTGGTCGGGTGACGAAAGAGGCCCACGTCACGGGTGACGTGGGCCTCTTCGGGTCCCTCGGTGAGGGACGACGTTCAATGACACCGACCCGCCATGCTCGCCTCGCGGCAAGTGGTCGCTCGTAGCGACGAAGGTTGGGCCCGGGGGCTTGGATCGGGCCGGTGTCACGTCAAAGGTAACAAAGGATTCCCGTAGAGCAATTCCCGTCCCGGGAGTTCTTTTCGGCCGGGACGGGACGAGGGGCGGGCTAAGGCCGCGGCCACGGCCCGGACGGGGCCGCAGCCGGGCCGGGAGCGCCCGGCACCCCCCTGCCCCGACGGAGCCGGCGCCCCTGGGCCGGACGGGCGACGCGAGGCGCGTCGGTCTCCCGGCCGAGCCGGGGCGTCGGTCCTACGGAACGCCCGGGGACCCCGTCCGCCGGGGCGTCAGTCCCGCAGGAGGTCGGGGACCCCGGCCGCGTCGGGTTCGTCGCGCCCGCTGGAGACGACGGTCAGCTGCTGCGTGGCCCGGGTCAGGGCGACGTACAGCACTCGCAGCCCGGCGGGCGACTCGTCGGCGATCTCCGCGGGCGAGACGACCACCGTCGCGTCGTACTCCAGGCCCTTGGCCTCCAGGCTTCCCAGGGCCACCACACGGTCCCCGAGCCCGGCGAGCCAGCGGGCGGCCTCCTCGCGCCGGTTCATGGCGACGACGACGCCCACGGTGCCGTCGACCCGGTCGAGGAGGTGGGCGGCCTCGGCGCGCACGGTCTGCGCCAGGGAGTCCCGTACGACCGCGAACCGGGGCTCGACGCCCGTGGACCGTACGGCGGACGGGGACTCGGAGCCCGGCATGGCGAGCGCGAGGACCTTGGCGGCCAGCTCGGCGATCTCCGCCGGGTTGCGGTAGTTGACCGTGAGGGTGAAGCGGCGCCGGGGGCGGGTGCCGAGCGCCTCGTCCCTGGCCTCCGCCGCCTCGTCCGGGTCGGACCAGGAGGACTGGGCCGGGTCGCCCACGACCGTCCAGGTGGCGTGCCGTCCGCGCCGGCCGACCATCCGCCACTGCATGGGCGTGAGGTCCTGCGCCTCGTCGACGATGACGTGCGCGTACTCGGTCCGCTCCTCGGCCAGCCGCTCCGCGCGCTCGCGCTGCGTCTCCTCGCGGTGGGGCATGAGCTCCTCAAGACCGGTGAGGTGGTCCAGCGGGTCCAGGTCGCGGCGCTTCCTGGGCCGGGCCGGCGCCCCGACGATCGCCTCCAGCTCGTCGAGCATGGCCACGTCGTGCACGGAGAACCCCTCCCGCTTGAGCGAGCGGGCCACCCGGCGGACCTCTCCGGGGTTGAGGATGCGGCGCGCCCAGCGCCCGAGGCGCCGCTCGTCGGTCATGGCGGCCAGCACCCCGCGCGGGGTCAGCTCCGGCCACCAGGCGTCCAGGAAGGCCAGGAAGCTGTCCTCGGAGGTGACGTCCTCGTCGAAGGAGGACCGCAGCTCGGCGGCCAGCTCCGGGTCCGCGTGCCGGGTCCCGGCGCCCGACTTCGCCCACAGCGCGTCCAGCAGCAGCCTGCGGGCCCGCGGGCGCAGCAGGTTGACCGGCGCGGTCCCGCCGAGCGCGTTGTGCTTGATGCGGTCCAGTTCGGCGGACTCCAGTTCCAGCCGGCGCCCGAAGGCCACGACCCGCAGCCGGGTGGGCGTGCCGGCGGGGGCCGTGTCGGGCTCGCCGAGGGCGAGCTGCCCGGAGGCGCCGCCGGCGGGTGCGGCCGGGGTCTCCAGCGCCCCGCGGGCCGCCTTCCGCAGCACCTTCAGCATCCGGTACGAGCCCTTGGCGCGGGCCACCGCCGGGGAGTCGTACAGCGTGGCGGCCACGCCGTCGACGAGCGAGCCGATCGCGCGGATCGCGACCTGGCCCTCCTCGCCGAGCGAGGGCAGCACGCCCTCGGTGTAGGCGACGAGCAGCGGGGTCGGGGAGACGATCAGGATGCCGCCCGCGTACCGGCGGCGGTCCTGGTAGAGGAGGTAGGCGGCCCGGTGCAGGGCGACGGCCGTCTTGCCGGTGCCGGGGCCGCCCTCGACATAGGTCACGGACGCGGCGGGCGCCCGGATCACCAGGTCCTGCTCGGCCTGGATGGAGGCCACGATGTCCCGCATGGTGTGACTGCGGGCCTGCCCGAGCGCGGCCATGAGCGCGCCGTCGCCGATGACGGGCAGCTCGTGGCCGTCGAGGGAGGCCTTCACCTGCGGGCGCATGAGGTCGTCCTCGACCCCGAGGACCCTGCGGCCCTTGGAGCGGATGACCCGGCGGCGCACGACCCGGCCGGGGTCGACCGGGGTGGAGCGGTAGAACGGGGCGGCCGCCGGGGCCCGCCAATCGATCACCAGCGGGGCGTACTCGGCGTCCAGGACGCCGATACGGCCGATGTGGAGCGTTTCCGCGATGTCGGCGGTGTTGTCCTCGCGGACCGTCCCCTCGGCGGGCTCCACGGCCGTGTAGGCGCCGTCGGGCCCCTTCACGCCGTCCTTGCCGCGGAGCAGGTCGATCCGGCCGAAGAGGAAGTCCTCGAACTCGTTGTTGAGACGGTTCAGGTGGATTCCCGCGCGGAACACCTGGGCGTCGCGCTCCGCGAGCGCCCCCGGCGTACCGACGTGACCGCGCTGGGCGGCGTCGTGCATGAGGAACTCGGCCTCGTGGATCTTCTCCTCGAGGCGCCGGTAGACCCGGTCGAGATGTTCCTGTTCGACGGCGATCTCACGGTCCCGTACGGAGTCGTCCTTGACGGATTCGTCCGGGACCGATGTGCGGACCGAGCCGAGCGCGGTTTCCTGCTGAGCCTGAGCGGCCACCGGGCGCCCCCTTCTGACGTGCTGGGCAGCCGTCAACCGTACGCGAAGGGAGGCCCGCCGGGCTACGTGCGCGCCCGGAGTCCGCTCATGCCTTCACCTCGACCAGGCGCTTTCCGCCGAAGGTCATGACCTCGAAGTGATCGATCTGGTTCGGGGTGAAGGCCGCGCCGCCGTGGACGTAGAGAGGCTGTTTGGCCTGCTCGGTCTTGGCGTTGGGCGTGCCGTAACCCCAGTCCGGGACCGACCAGGAGGTCACCGTCTCGCGCTCGCCGTTCTTGCCGACGGCGATCAGGGAGCACTTCTCCGGGCCCGTGACGTTTTTGAGCTGGAGGACCGCGTGGGTGCCCCAGTCCTTCGGCTCGATCGCGACGACGGCGCTGACCTTGGTCTTCGGGTCGACGGCCGACGACTTGTCGGTCATGACCTCGAAGGCGGCCTTGGCCGGGCTGGTGGGCATGGCCTGCGGCGTGTTCGTCCCTGTGTCGCTGCCGCCGTTGACCGCCATGACGGTCAGCGGGCCGCCGATGATCAGCGCGGCCGCGGCGGCCACCAGGTACATGCCGCGCCGGCGCTTCTGGGCGCGGCGCGTCGAGACCTCGTCGACGAGCCGCTCCGCGAGCCGTGGGCTCGGGCGGGCCGAGAGGGACTCCGCGATGGCCGGGCTGCCCTGGGAGGCGGGCAGGTCGGCGAGTGCCGCGAGCATCGGTTCCATGCCGGCGAGCTCGTCGAGCTGCTGGGCGCACCACTCGCAGGAGGCCAGATGCTCCTCGAAGGCGGTCGCCTCGATGTCGTCGAGAATGCCGAGGGCGTAGGCGCCGACAGTCTCGTGAATGTTGTCCCCGGACCCTTGCTGTCCTCGTGGACCTTGCATGGCTCCCGGACCACCTGTTCCGTAACCCCCGTACGTGTTCATGCCGTCACCCCCCGCTCCTCAAGCGCAAGCTTCATCGACCGAAGGGCGTAGAAAACCCGTGAGCGCACAGTGCCGCTGGGAATGCCGAGCGTTTCGGCCGCCTCATTGACGGTACGCCCTTTGAAGTAAGTTTCGACCAATACTTCCCTGTGAGCAGGGGTCAGGTCGTCCAGCGCGTCCGACAGTGTCATCAGCCACAACGCCTTGTCGATCTCGTCCTCCGCGGGAATGACCTCCAGCGGCGACGGGTCGACCTCCTGAGGCCGGGCCTGCCGGCTGCGGTGGCCGTCGATGACGATGCGCCGGGCGACCGTCACCAGCCAGGGGCGTACCGAACCGGTCGCTCGATTGAGCTGGCCGGCGTTCTTCCAGGCCCGTATGAGCGTTTCCTGCACGACGTCCTCGGCGCGCTGCCGGTCTCCGGCCACCAGGCGCAGCACGTAGGCCAGCAGGGGCCCCGCGTGTTCGCGGTAGAGCGCACGCATCAGCTCTTCGTCGGGTTCGGTCGACGAAGACTGCTGAGACATGCGATGTCGGGCCCTTGGCCTGTGTTCATCAGCCACGGCTGAATCCTTGCGCACGCCTACCTCCGGTGTCCGGGGGTTCCCCCAGTCGGTCGCTCATCACCGGGTACGTGTGCTGGTACGCGGGTGTTCAAAGTGTTCAGTATTTTTTCTGGTGAAGATGTGTAGACGGCGAAAAGAATGCGCACCGATCACGTCGAGTCACGTGTAAATCACGCACAGATGTGATTCAGGCGCGTGCCAGGGCGGCCCGCCGCCGATGCCGGGCCACGCGTTCCCGATTGCCGCACAACTCACTTGAGCACCAGCGTCGGCGTCGGCCGCGCGAGGTGTCGAGATAGACGATCGGGCAGTTGTCACCCTCACACTGTCTCAGACTCGCACACGCTTGCGGGTCGGTGAGCAGGTCGAGGGCGTCCCGGGCCACCACGGAGAGGAGTTCACCGCAGTACGGAGGGGTGCGCAGCCCCGGTCGCAGCGAGCCGTCGTCGGCGCGCACGGCCCGGGGGGCGGGCGGAGCCGCGAGTGCGGCGGCGTTGACACGGGCGAGCGCGCTGTCGGCGGGCCGCCCGTCCAGCTCGCCGCGGACCAACTGGGCGACGTGTCCACGCAGTTCACGGAAGCCGAGCAGCCATGAGGCGTCCACGGCGGCCAGTGCGGTGCCCTCGGGAACCAGTCCGCACGCGACGACCCAGGCACTCAACCGGGCGGTCGAGTCGAGGCGTTCGTCGGGATGGGTGGTCGCCGTCAGGTCCAGGCAGATCCGCCCGGAGTCGAACCGCAGCTCGTACGAGGCTGTGGCCATGCCCGATGCCATGCGCCTGTCACCGCCTTGGGGTCACCTGCCGCTGTACCCCCTACAGTGCATCCCCCGGCGCCCCGCCGGAAGACTCGGCACCGGTCCCGTACCGGATGCGTGCCGGATGCTTACCGGGCGCCAGGACGTATCGGGCGGGACGCGCCGTGGACGCCCGCGTACGCGGCCGCGTTCCTCGGCCATGTCCCCTGCTCCGGACCGCCGGTTCACTGTCGGACATGACGGCCGACAGGACGGAGCGGCGAGATGCCGTCGCGGGTGTAGCGGATGCGGCCACGGTCGCGACGGGCCTGATCGCGGGGGCCCTCCACGTCTTCGCGTGGGCGGCTGGAACGTCGTACGGGCCCTGCTGTCGACGCTCGCGCCGGCCCGACTGGCCCCTGCCCCGCCGCGGCACCGGCGGCCTCAGGCGTCGGCGTACTTGGCGTCCGCGGCCGGGTCGAGCGCGAGCCGGTAGCCGCGCTTGACGACCGTCTGGATCAGCTTGGGCGCGCCGAGTGCCGTACGCAGCCGGGCCATCGCGGTCTCCACGGCGTGTTCGTCGCGGCCGGATCCCGGCAGCGCGCGCAGCAGTTCGGCCCGCGCCACCACCCAGCCGGGCCGCCGCGCGAGGGCCCGCAGCAGGGACATCCCGGCGGGCGGGACGGGCCGCAGCACCCCGTTCACCAGCACCGCGTGGCCCCGGATCTCCACCTGGTGCCCGGCGATCGGCAACGTCCGCGCCCGGCCGGGCAGTTCCTGGCACAGCAGCTGTACGAGGGGGCCGAGCCGGAAGCGTTCGGGCTGGACGGTCTCGACGCCGGCGGCCTGGAGCGGCAGGGCGGTGACCGGGCCGACACAGGCGGGCAGGACGTCGTGGTGCAGCGCGGCGAGGAACTCCGCGCGCAGGCCCCGCTCCTCGGCCCGGGACAGCAGGGAGGCCGCGGCGGGCGCGCTGGTGAAGGTGAGCGCGTCCAGACCGCGGGTGAGGGCCGCGTCGAGCATCCGGTCGACGGGGGCGATGTCCTCGGGCGGCATCCACCGGTACACGGGCACGAGGACGACCTCGGCACCGGCGGCCCGCAGCGACTCGACGAAGCCGGGCAGCGGTTCACCGTGCAGCTGTACGGCGATGCGGCGGCCGTCCACGCCCTCTTCGAGCAGCCGGTCGAGCACCTCGGCCATGGACTCGGAGGACGGCGACCACTCCTCGGTCAGCCCCTGGGCCCGGACCGCGCCCTTGACCTTGGGCCCGCGGGCGAGCAGTTCCACGCTCCGCAGCCGCGCCAGCAGCTCCTCGCCCAGGCCCCAGCCGTCGGCGGCCTCGACCCAGCCGCGGAACCCGATGGCGGTGGTGGCCACCACCACGTCCGGCGCGTTGTCGACCAACTCCTTGGTCGCGGTGAGCAGTTCACCGTCGTCGGCGAGGGGCACGATCCGCAGGGCCGGCGCGTGCACGACGGTGGCCCCGCGCCGCTGGAGCAGCACGCCCAGTTCGTCGGCCCGGCGCGCGGCCGTCACCCCCACGGTGAACCCGGAGAGTGGCCCGTGTCCGGGTCGCTGCTGTTCGTCGTCCATGGGTTCTCGTCTCGCGCTCGTCGAGTCGTCGTACGGGGGCTGTGCCGTCTGTCGTACGTCGTGGCCGGTCCGAGCCTGTCAACGGACCGTGACAGGCTCGGATCGAGGTGATGTCGGGCGTGTTACGTCATACCTCGGCGTAGCTGAGCTGGGGCTTCGCCTCGGCGGTGGCGCTCGCCCCGGGCTCGGCGGCCGGGCGCCGAAGGTATACGGCCCAGGTGACCGCGAAGGCGGCCGCGTAGAAGACGAGGAAGGAGACGAAGGCTCCGGTGCCGGAGCCGGAGTCGAGGAAGGACTGGCGGAAGGCGAGGTTGATGCCGACGCCGCCGAGCGCGCCCACAGCGCCGATGAGCCCCATGGCGGCCCCGGAGAGCCGCCGTCCGTGGCGGGCGGCCTCCTCCCCTTCGAGCCCCGCTTCCCGGGCCTTTCGCTGGAAGATGCCGGGGATCATCTTGTACGTGGAGCCGTTGCCGAGCCCGCTGAGCACGAAGAGCACCACGAAGACGGAGACGAACAGGGGCAGTGACTTCTCACGGCCGGCGAACACCAGGACCCCGGTCGCGACGGCCATGGCGACGAAGTTCCCCAGGGTGATCCTGGCGCCGCCGTAACGGTCGGCGAGCCATCCGCCGACGGGACGGATCAGCGAACCGAGCAGGGGGCCGACGAAGGTGAGGTAGGCGGCCTGGAGCGGGGTCCGTCCGAACTCGGCCTGGAGCACCTGCCCGAAGGCGAAGGCGTAGCCGATGAACGATCCGAACGTCCCGATGTACAGGAACGCCATGATCCAGGTGTGCGCGTCCTTCGCGGCGTCCAGGGCCGCGCCGGTGTCGTTCTTCACGGTGGTGAGGTTGTCCATGAAGAGGCCGGCGAGGACGGCGGCCACGACGACGAGCGGGATGTAGATCCCGAGCAGCACCCGGGGCCCGCCGCTCGCGCCGATGACGGCGAGCGCCACGAGCTGGATGACGGGGACGCCGATGTTGCCGCCGCCCGCGTTGAGGCCGAGCGCCCAGCCCTTCTTCCGCAGGGGAAAGAAGGCGTTGATGTTGGTCATGCTGGAGGCGAAGTTGCCGCCCCCGACCCCGGCCAGCAGCCCGATCACGAGGAACGTGCCGAACGAGGTGCCGGGCTTCATCACGACGAACGCGGCGACGGTCGGCACGAGCAGCAGGCTCGCGGACACGATGGTCCAGTTCCGGCCGCCGAAGAGCGCGACGGCGAAGGTGTAGGGCACCCGCACCACCGCGCCGACCAGCGTCACCATCGAGGTGAGCAGGAACTTGTCGGCCGGGGTGAGCCCGTACTCAGGTCCCATGAACAGGACCAGCACCGACCACATGGTCCAGACGGAGAACCCGATGTGCTCGGACAGCACGGAGAAGAGCAGATTGCGCCGGGCGACCTTCTCCCCCCGCTCGGCCCAGAAGACCTCGTCCTCCGGATCCCACTCCTCGATCCAGCGACCGCCCCGCGCGGGGGCCGTACTCGTGGCTGGGGCAGTCATCTCACGCCTCCATTGGTTCTCCGGGCTTACCGACCTGCTGTTTCCCGAAGGTAGGGAGGGCGCGTTTCCGCGCTGTGCCTGTGAGTGACCTGAAGGGAACGTTGCTCTCACCCGGTCCGGGACCCGGCGGTGAGGACGGGTCGGGAACCGGGTGAGGGACGTCCGGCGGGCTGGTCCAACGGCGTTCCCGCCGGGGCGGTCAGACGGACGCGTTGTGGTACGAGGTGATGGCCCAGGGCCCGTCGGCGCCGTCGCGGACGAGCACCCAGGTCGCCCGGTGCTGCCGGTCGGCGGGGACCTCGCTCTCCCCGTCCAGGAGGATCCCGGCCTCGCTGACGACGACGGCCGTGCCGGGGCGCGGGAAGCGGATCCGCCGGGGCTCGTCGAGCGGCCGGGATCCCTTCAGCGGTCCGGCGAACGCGGCCGCGATGTAGGCGCGGATCTCGTCACGCCCGTCGTTGAAGACGCCCGGCATCACGACGGTCGCGTCCTCGGTGTAGAGCGCGGCGAAGGCGTCGGCGTCGTGTTCGGCCCAGGCGGAGTAGAGACGGTCGAGGACGGTCCGGACGTCCTGGCTGTCGTCGGTACTGGTCATGATGGTTCCTCTCGCTCGATCGGGTTCGGCGCCCCTATGTACTTCCGGGCCGCCGCGGACTCATCGGTGCCGGGGCGATGACTTCGGACGGGTCCGGAGGTAGGTACCGGTGAGTGGCGGGACGCGGCCGAGGAGCGGACGATGCAGGCACGTGACGACGACGGGTTCGACGGGGGCCACGAGGGCCCCGGAGCGCGCGACGACGGCGTCGGGCGACGCGGGCGCGACTCCGTGCGGCGCGGTGACCACTCCGTGCGGCGCGACGACGTCCGGCGGCGCGACGGCTTCGAGGAGCGGACCGCTCCCTACCGCCACGAGTTGCTGACCCACTGCTATCGGATGGTCGGATCGGTGCACGAGGCCGAGGACCTGGTGCAGGAGACGATGCTGCGGGCCTGGCTCGCCTACGACCGCTACGACCCCGGCCGCGCGTCCCTGCGCACCTGGCTGTACCGCATCGCCACCAACCGCTGTCTGACCGCGCTGCGCGGCCGCGCCCGCAGACCTCTGCCGTCGGGCCTGGTGGGCGCGCTGGAGGACCCCGGGGCGCCGATGACCCTGGGGGCGGAGGTGCCGTGGCTGGAACCGTTCCCGGACCAGGGCGCGGCCGGTCCCGTCTTCGGCACCGGGGCCGGGGCCGGCGATCCCGCGCGCGTGGTCGCCGCCCGGGGCAGTCTGCGTCTCGCCCTGGTCGCCGCGATGCAGCTGCTGCCCCCGCGGCAGCGGGCGGTCCTCGTCCTGCGCGACGTCCTGGCCTGGCCGGCGACCGAGGTGGCCGAGGCCCTCGAAACGTCGACGGCCTCCGTGAACAGCGCGCTCCAACGGGCCCGCGCGCGACTCGGCGAGGCCGGTCTGTCGGAGGACGAGGTGACGGAACCGCCGGACCACGAGCAGCGCGCGGTGATCGACCGCTATCTGCGCGCCTTCGAGGCCGCCGACCTCGACGCCCTGCGCACGCTGCTCACCCGTGACGTCGTACTGGAGATGCCCCCGGTCCTCAACTGGTACGTCGGCCCCGACGCCTACGTCGCCTTCATCGCCCGCGTCTTCGCGATGCGCGGCACGGACTGGCGGCTGCGCCCCACCTCGGCGAACGGCCAGCCCGCGCTGGCGGCGTACGTCCGCGCCCCGGGCGACGACGCGCACCGCCTGCACACCCTCCAGGTCTTCACGGCGGACCACGGCGCGGTCAGCCACACGGTGGTCTTCCAACTTCCCACGGTCTTCGCCGCGTTCGCACTGCCGGAGATCTGGGAGGACTAACCGGGCCGGACAGGATCTATCGGGGTGGCTGCGGGGGTACGGGTCCGGGCTGGGCGGGGTGCGGGACATAGGGACCGTACCGGCCGTGGGGAGCGCCACCGACGTACGGGGGCTGCCCCGCGGACCCGCCTCAGCGGTTGATGGACTGGATCTCCTGCACGACGACGTCCTGGTCCGCCCCGAACGTGCCGTCCGGCAGGTTCCGCGCGTCCGCCACACCGGTGCCCGTCCAGTGGATCTTCCACGTGATGGTGGCCCGCAGCTTGTACGAGCCGTCGCCCGAGGAGCGCAGGTACTTCACCCCACAGGGCGGTGTGTCCTCGGCCTTGCCCTTGGCGTACGCCTCGCCGATGCGATCGCCCGTGATCCGGCAGACGCCCGAGGCGGGATAGGTCTGCGCGTCCGCCGTGCCGGGCTCGATCTTCAGCGCGACCGGCTCCGCGGTGGTCGTCGCGCTGACGTTCAGCAGGGGAACGGAGGCGGTGACCGAGACCGGTTTGAACTTCGCCGTGTCCAGCCACGCCCACGTCGGCAGGTTCACCTTCGTCGTACCCGTGGGAGCCAGGTCCACCTTGGTCGAGGGGACGCGTATCTCCCCGTAGGCGAGCTGCGCCAGCGTCTCCGGGGTGACGGCCCGCGGAATGTTCGCCGGCGGGGCCGCGCCCTTGTCGACCCAGAAGATGGACTCCGTGCAGTCCAGCGCGTGCGGGTCGCCCTCGCGGCCCGCGGTGACGTACGAGTCCCACCAGTAGCCCTTGCCGGCCTTGTCCTTGTTGAAGTCCTTGGCCACGCCGCCGTTGACGTACTTGTCCCGCTGTTCCTGGTCCCATTCGGGGCCGGTGGACTCGGCGCTCCAGATGGGCTCCAGGTACTTCTGAAGCTGATCGGGGGTGTACTTCGGGGCGTAGTAGCAGGCGGGCGGGGTCCAGCTCCCGGAAGAGGAGACCACCGGCCCGGAGGAACCCCCGGCCCCGTTCTTGGACCGATCGAACACGACGACGCCGGCGGTGGCAGAAAGAGTGCCATTCCCGTCCGAGTCGCCGTGCTGCTGCGTCTGCCCGACGTTGCCGTCGCCACCGCGTCCGCCCGCGTAGGCGACTCCGGGGGCCAGGGCCACCAGGACCATCACTGTCACGGCCGCGGCTACCTTGGCTGCTTGCTTCACGGCTGGCACGCCTTGGCCCCCCGGTCCGAGATGATGTCCGTCGTCTGCCACACTCCCTGACCATTCCTGACCAGCTTGGCGTTGTAGAGCACGTAACTGTCCGCCGTCGTGGGTGTGTTCTTGGCCTTCTTTGTCTTTCGGTTCTTGAGGAACGACTTGCTCTCGTCCGAGCAGTAGACGACCGTCGCCGACGTGGTGCCGGACAAGGTCACACGCCGGTCGAAGTACCGGGTCGTACCGACCCAGGTGTCCCCCTTGTCGAGATAACCCTGGACATAGGTGATCGCAGCGTTGAGCGCCTTGCCGGAGTTGTAGAAGCCGAGCGCCTTGGTGTTGACGCTACCCCGGAAGATCGCGTCATCCATGGAGTTGACGCTGAGGGCGTTGTCCGCGAGGACGGCATCCTTCGCCGGGTCGCCTGTCTTCTCACCCTCGAAGATGTTCTTGACGCCGGCCGGGAAAGCGATCTCGGGGCGCCCGGCACCAGCTGTCGAGGCCGTCGCGCTGGGTGAAGGGGACGGCTTGTCGGTGGTATCCGCGCCGGCGATCTTGTCGTTGGCCTTCGGCTTGTCACCACCCCCGCCGCACCCGGCCAAAAGCAGCGCGGCTGACGCTCCGACAGCGGCTGTGACAAGCAGACGGGAACGGCGGCTCACGGCAGACTCCTGTGCGGCGTGGGGTGCGGAAGGGCACCAACACGCTAGCGGGGGCCTGTGCGACGACACCAGCGCGAATGGTGCCAAGCGAGTAACAGTGCCTGGCCATAGCGGGCCATAGCTCCTCCAACTGCCCTTCCGAAGCACTCGATTGAGCGACGCCGGCCCAGGTTCCAGTTCACCCAGTTGCTGACCGCAAAGCCCCCGGACCGTCGAAGGCGACCAGGGACGCGATCCGGAGCAGGATCACCCGGTAATGCTCACGGTGTCCGACCGCCGCCGTGCTCAGCGTGAATACGGCCAGCCGCTTGCAGTCCGGATGCGGCACATGAGCCCGGAACTGGACCAGGGACGTCCGAGGAACCCCCTCCACAGCCGCGGGAGTACGCACGCTCTCACTGAACGTCACCGGTCCACACGGAAGTTCGGCGTACTCGACGAGCGCCCGCGCGTCGAGCCCGCTCACCGCGCGGGCGGCCGTCACGGCGCGCGGCGCCACCGCCGTGGCACGCCAGGAGACGGTGAGGAACGACAGCAACGGCCGTCCGTCGCACACGGCGTCCCCGCCGACGTCGTCGCGGTGCAGCCCGATCGAACAGTGCACGGTTCCTTCCTCCCTCAACGCGCCGAGCAGTCGCTGCCCTTGGGCGAGCCGGTCGATGAACCGCTGCCGCGCCGGCTCGTCGGGAGCGGCCTGGAGGAACGGGTCGAGAGCGATGCGCAGCCCGTCCGCCACGGGGGAGTCCGGGGCGGGCAGCAACGCGTCCAGGGGTACGGCGGTGAAACCTGCGGGTTCCGCGAACCAGATCTCGGCCTCGGGGTCGTCGGCCGAGTCCGCGAGGGTGAACTGGGGAGCCGTGGTCATCGAATCCTGCCGGTACGGGTCAGCGGGGGTGTGTGTGCGGGCGCACCGCGTCGGGGACGTGGGCGCCGGAACGGCGGGCCCGTTCGAGGGCGGCGAGGCTCGCGTTCCAGTCGGTCGGCGCGATGCCCCGGCGTCCTGTGGCCGTGCGCTGATACAGCAGATGGAGTCGCCTGGGGGCCGTTCCCTTTCGGGCGCGAGCCGCGATGACGGCGATGAAACGGGGGTCGCCGGCGAACCAGAGCGGCTCGATCTCCGCCTTCAGTTCCGGTTTCGTCCGGGCGGTGCCGAACCTTCGCATCCACCAGAAGGTACGCATCCCGGAAAGAAACAACAGCGGAATCCGCTCCCCGGGGTCCTCAGGATTGGGCAACTCCAGCCACATCTCGTCCTCTTGAACCCCAGGATGCCGATTCCGCCCCCGAGGAACACCCACCAAAACCTGCCAGGGGTACTCCCAGAGAACACGCTGGATGTAGATGGAAGGCCGAATATAGGCAAGCTGGAGGACGGCTCGGAAGGCTGCATAGCCCAGTACTGGAAGGAAGAGCAGGGTGTAGCCCGGAGACAGATAGACGACCAAGAAGGCCAGGGCGCCGACCCAGACAGCGATCCAGCCGATGAAGCGCAGAGCGATCATCGTGAAATGCAGAACAAAGGCTCTCCTGGTCGGAGGATGATCCCACGCGGTCGAGTACTCGGCCGGAGTCATGTGACGCCTTTCAGAAGACATGACGGGCGATATTGACGAGCCCTCCGGCATCGAGGCCGAGCCTGGCGCCATCGACACCGGCCACCGAGCCGTCCTTGATCCCGTCGTCGTCGGTGTCCACAGTGCTCAGGGCGAGGCCGAGGCCTGCGGTGCCGACTCCGAGCGAGGCCGAGGTGACCTCGATCCCTCTCGTGATCTGCGCAGCTCTGGCGCCGCGAACCGTGAAGCCGAGCAGTGCATTGTCCAAGCTCGAAATGGACTTCGCATGGTCCATGGTGCTGCCTCCCGTGCGGACGATCCGTTCGCCGAGCGAGAGAGCATCACCCGTCTCGCTCGCAGCGCGAAGCCCAATCGCCGCGCCCTTCCCCACTGCGGCAATGCCGGGAACCATTCCGAGAGCGTCACCCCCGACAGTCACGAGGTTGCTCCAGAAGTCGGTGTCGAGCTCGCCCTTGGCAAAGCCGTCTCTCAGTGACGCCCACACCGTGGGGTTCTCAGAAAGTCGGGTAGTCAACGCCGCCGCACTGAGCACCGAAGCCGCCAACAACAACACCGCGGCCAGCGTCCCACCCGAAACAACGAACAACGCCACCAACCCGATCACAGCCCCCAGCGTGCTCAGGATGTCCGGGAGGTTTTCGGTGATCCAGTCGAGGGCCGAGTCGAAACAGCCTGGTTCATGGGGCGCCAGCTTCTTCGTGGCCGCGCGGATCTTGCCCGCCCGCAGCTGAGCCCGGCTCTCGTGTTCCTCCGCGAGTGCGCGGGCCTCGCGGCGAATCGCGCGCAGGGCGTCCTCCGCGTCCTCCACCGCCGACTTCGCCCTGGTCAACGCCTTCCGCGCCTCGTCGTGCGCGGCGCCCTTCCCGTCCAGGTCGGGACTGTCCCCCGCCTTCGTGGCGTGCCCCTTGGCCCGGTCCACGGCGTCCTGCGCGTCCCTCGCGTCCCCTTCGAGCCGCCTGGCCCGCCGCTGGAACTCGTCCAGTTCGCCTTCCCAGCGGCCGAGTTGCCCGGCCGCCTTGCGGATGGAGTGGGCCGCGTTCTTCAGGTTCAGGGGAAGGGGCCCGCCGTCGAGCTGTTCGCGGAAGGCGACGGCCGCGTCGCCCTTCCAGTAGCTGCCGTCCATCAGCCTGGTGACGAGTCCGTGCGTCTCTTCGAGAACCTGCGCGCACCCCGTGAGCTTCTTGCGCAGACCGCTCACCGTCTCCGTACTGCCCGGCACCGGGTTGAACCCGAGATGGGGATAGTCGGGGTTGGGGATGCGCGGGGCCGACTTGAGACCCTGCGGCTTGTCGCGGTCGGCGAGGGAGCGCGGGTCGAGCGCCGCTCCGGTGTCCGTGGGCCGGTACGTCACCTCGTACCACCGCCCCCGCCGTTCCCCGACTTCTTCAGGGACTGTTCCAGTGCCTCGTCCACCTCGCGGTAGCTGTCCCGGCTCTTTCCGATGATCTTCGCCAGGTCCTCGGTCTGCTCGCCGATCCGGTCGGCGCCGTACTTCCAGTCGTCCTGGAAGTCCTCGCAGGCACAGTCGAGATCGTCCGTGCCCAGACCGGTGACCGTCGCGTCCTCCAGTGCCCTGCGAAGGCCCCGCAACGACTCGGTCGACGCCCTGAGCATCTTCATGAAGTGCGACAACTCGTCGCCGTCCACGGTCAGCCGCTCTGCCACGCCCTCCACTCCTTCCGGATCTCGGCGAGTGCCCGTGACGCTAGCCGGAGCCGGTACGACCGTTTCGGGACAAAGGGTGCCGAGATGTCATCCGGAGAGGAATATAGAGGTGCAAATAGTGACGAAACGGCCTCCTCGAAACCTTCGATCGAGTGACACCGCGAAGTGAACGACTAGTGCCGCGCCCTGGACCTGCGGCCCCGCTCCGCCGAACGCCCCGTGGATCCGCGGCTCTTGGAACCGTTCGGCCAGAGGCGTGGGCCTCGTCCGGCCGCGATGTCCTCGATCCAGCCGAAGGCCAGGATGGTCAGGCCGATCAGCGGCCACACCAGCACGAACATCCACAGCGTGTAGGTGGCGTCCAGGACCGACGTCGCCCGGTCGCTCTCCATGAAGGGGAGGTTGTACAGCTGGTCGAGGATCGGGACCGTGGCCATGATGAGCATGTTGTGCCACAGGTAGATCGTGACCGCGCGATTGTTGGACAGGGTCACCAGCTTGTCCCACCGCGCGAGGCGGCCCGGCAGCTTCTGCCAGGACGGGCTGTACTGGAGCAGGATCACCACGAATCCGAACGACCACATCGCGTCGGCCAGCGGGATGTCGTTCAGGTCCCAGCCGTCGGGGCCCAGATGACCCGAGGCCCACCACAGGCCGAAGGCCATCACCAGGGCCGAGCACGAGACGGCGAGGTAGCGCGGGACCTGCGCGAGCTTCCCCTCGTGATGGGCGAAGCCCAGGATCCAGCAGCCGCCGTAGACGGCGAAGTCGGTGACGGCGTTGCCGGTCTCACCGGGAAGGGTGACCAGCCCGGTGCCGACCACCGCCGTCAGGACGAGGGGGGCCAGCACGGTCATCCACGGAACGCGGCGGAACGCGCGCAGCAGGAGCGGGGAGGCGACCACGAACCAGAGGTAGGCGCGCAGGTACCAGAGCACGCCCGCGCCCTGGACCGCCCAGCTGTCCTCCAACAGGCCGGACGGGGAACCGAGATGCTCGGGGTAGGGAGGGGCGCCGATCGGTACGACGTAGTTGAGCAGGTCGGCCAGGCCCCAGGCGCCGCCGAGATCGGGGTCCTTCACGGGATTCCAGCCGGCCAGGAACATCATGGCCAGCGCCACCGCGCCGAACGCCCAGAACGGCGGCAGCAGGCGCCGCAGGCGTCCCCGGACCACGCTGAGGGCCGGCCGGCTCAGTGAGCGCGCCATCAGGGAGCCCGCCAGCGCGAACATCACGCCCATGGAAGGGAAGACGACCGTCAGCCAGCCCCAGCCGAACAGGTGGTACACGACCACGCGGACCAGCGCCATGGAGCGGAGCAGGTCGAGATAGCGGTCACGGCCGGGGCGGCGCGGGGCCGGCTTCCCACCCTGGTCGACCGCCGCAGACGCCGAGGCCGCAGGCGCCGAAGCCGCAGACGCCGAGGCCGCAGGCGCCGAAGCCGAAGCCGTCGTGGCCGCAGGCGACTCGGCCACGGCGGCCTCGGACGACCACCGTCCGGCCTCGGACGACCACCGTCCGGCCTCGGACGACTGTCCGGCCTCGGGCGGGGTTTCCGTCCCGGGCCCCGTACCCGTCCGCGGATACGGGACCGCCGGCCGGGGGGTTCCCAAGGGCGGAGTCGCCCCCGCCGGGTACTCGTGCGTGGTCATCCGACCGGCCTCCGTTCGTTCCCGCTGTGCGACACCCGCTCCTGCTGCGGGACCGATCCGGGCGCCGCCCCCACGACACCCGTGCGCCGCAGCTTCTGCCAGCGCAGCCGGCCGCCGGTCAGGGCGGTGATCCAGGACTGGAGCAGGACGACGTACATCAACTGCCGGTAGAGGATCTGCTGGAGGGGGAGCGAGATGAGATGGGACATGCGCTCCTTGTCCAGGCGGAACGCGTACGCCGCGCAGACCGCCTGGATGGTGAGGACGGCCGCCCAGGCGACGAGCGTCCTCCCGGTCGGGCCGAAGACGATCCCGTACACGAGGAAGATGTCGATCAGGGGCGCGAGGAGCGGGGCCAGGACCATGAACAGGGACACCAGGGGCAGGCCGACCCGGCCGAAGCGGCCCGACGGGCCCCGTTCGACCAGGGCGCGGCGGTGCTTCCAGATCGCCTGCATCGTGCCGTACGACCAGCGGTAGCGCTGGGACCAGAGCTGCTGGACGGACTCCGGGGCCTCGGTCCAGGCCCGCGCCCGCTCGGCGTAGACGACACGCCAGCCGTCGCGGTGGAGGGCCATCGTGATGTCGGTGTCCTCGGCGAGCGTGTCGTCGCTCATGCCGCCGACGCGCTCCAGGGCCGAGCGGCGGAAGGCTCCGACCGCGCCCGGGATCGTCGGCATGCAGCGCAGGATGTCGTACATACGGCGGTCCAGGTTGAAGCCCATCACGTACTCGATGTGCTGCCAGGCGCCGATGAGCGAGTCCCGGTTGCCGACCTTGGCGTTGCCCGCGACCGCGCCGACCTCGGGGGCGGCGAAGGGCTGGACGAGCTCGCGGACGGTCGCCGGTTCGAAGACGGTGTCGCCGTCCATCATCACGACGATGTCGTGACCGGCGTTCGCCAGACCCCGGTTGAGCGCCGCGGGCTTCCCGGCGTTGGCCTGGCGCACGACGCGTACGTTCGGCAGGCGCAGGTCCTCGACGATGCGGGCGGTGCCGTCGCTCGACCCGTCGTCGATGACGATGATCTCCAGAGGGTGCTCGCTCGCCACGAGGGAGTTCACGGTGTTCTCGATGCACTTGGCCTCGTTGTACGCCGGGACGAGCACCGAAACCGGTTCGGTGACCGGGGCCGCGCCCCAGCGGAAGTCCCTGCGGCGGACCCGGCGGGCGTGCAGCGCGGAGAGCAGGAGCATCATCCCGAAGCGGGTGAAGACCAGGACGCCGATGACGGCGATCCCGACCACCAGGACGTCGGTGACCTTCTCCGAGGCCTGGACGAGGAAGATCCAGGCCCTGCCCTTCCACAGGTCGAGGCCCCTCACCGGGGTGTTCGCGCTCGGCGCGTCGAGCGCCTCGGTGAGATTCTCGAACGCGTAGCCCTGACGCTGGAGTTGGGGAATGAACGTGGCCAGCGCCTGCACGGTCTGATGCCGGTCGCCGCCCGAGTCGTGCATCAGGACGACGGCCCCCTTGCCGCCCTTGGGCGTGGCCCGGCGGATGATCTCGGCGACGCCCGGCTTCTGCCAGTCCTCGCTGTCGGTGTTGTTGACGACCGTGATGTAGCCGCGTGTTCCGACGTACTGCGTCACGGGCCAGGACGTGTTGTCCATGGCGTCGGCGAAGGAGGAGTACGGGGGCCGGAAGAGGGAGCTGCGGATGCCCGCCGCGCCCTCCAACGCCAGCTGGCTCTGCGACAGTTCCCAGTCGATACGGCTCTTGGACTGGTACGACAGGTCGGGGTGGCTGAAGGTGTGCAGGCCGACCTCGTGGCCCTCCTTCACCATTCGCTCGACGAGACCCGGGTAGCGCGAGGCCATGGCGCCGGTGACGAAGAAGACGGCGTGGGCGTGGTTCGCCTTCAGGACGTCCAGGACCTCGGGGGTCCAGGTCGGGTCCGGTCCGTCGTCGAAGGTGAGGACGAGCCGGTGGTCCGGGACGCCGAGGCTGGTGGTGCGGCCGCTGCGGGTGTCGATGACCGGGCCGCCGTCGAGGATCTTCTCCGGCACCTTGTCCGTGGCCGCCTCGGGCCGGACGCGGTGGTCCGCGAGGATCTCGGTGTGCACGTAGCCGCGCAGCATGAGCATGGCGATCATCGCGACCAGGAAGAGGACGGGCAGCAGGAAGCGCATGGGCAGGCGGCGGCGCCGGGCGTCGCGGCCGCGCCGCGGGGTGGTTCCGGGGCCGGCTCCCGGGGTGCCGGGCGACGGCCCGTGGCGGCTGGTGCGGGACATCAGAAACGGTTCTCCGGGAGCCAGAGGGAGCGTGCGGACGGGGAGCCGGGGAATCCGGGCCCTGTCATGGACGGGTCCTTCGCGCACCGCGCCACCGCGCCGGCGGAGGCATGGTCCTGCCGGGCGGGTGCGCTCGGGCGGGGCTCACCCATTGGGTACGGTCCCCGTCCCGGTGGAGCCTGTGGCGCCCGTGCTCTCCGTGGGGGCGGGCGTGCTGCCGGGCGAGGTCGTCGTGGTGCTGGGCGAGGGCTGGCCGTCCGCGGAGGTGGACGGTCTGGGCCCGGGACCCGCGGCCTTGGTGCTGACGCCGGGCTTCGGCTTCTTCGTCGCCGGCGCGCTGGGACCCGGGTCGGCGGACGCGCTGGCGGAGGCGCTCGGGGAGGCGCCCTTCGTCGCGGATCCGCTGGGTGAGGGTGTCGTTCCGTCAGCAGCCCTGGCCACAGCGCCGGGTGCGGGTGCCGTGCCCTTGCCTGCCGGGTTCACCGACCGGGTGGGCAGGGGTGAGGCCTCGACCTGTCCGGCGGGCGTGTCCTCCTCCTGACCCGGTACCGGCAGCCAGGGCGCGTTCGAGTTGCCCGACAGCAGCGTGGCGACGATCACGACGGCGTAGACGGCGCAGGCCACGGCGACGAGCATGCCGAGGCGGCGGTAGCGGCGGCTGCGGCGGCCGGACGCGTCGACGAAGACGGGGCCGTCCGAGATCTCGGTGGCCGCGGGGGTGCCCGGGTCCGGCGGTTCCTCCGGCC
This sequence comes from Streptomyces sp. NPDC024698, assembly GCF_055559015.1. Lineage (NCBI taxonomy): Bacteria > Bacillati > Actinomycetota > Actinomycetes > Kitasatosporales > Streptomycetaceae > Streptomyces > Streptomyces sp. NPDC024698. The sequence goes on from NZ_JBVHLK010000001.1 coordinate 959,859, forward strand.
CGGAGCCCGTGCCGTCGGGCCCGATCACGGATCCGTGCGGGTCGTGACCGTTCGCCGCGTGGCCCTGCTTTCGCCGGGAGGCGCGCGGTCGCCGGACTCGGTCCGGCGCGGCTCCGGCGAGCACGTCGGCCACCGGCCCGCCGGGCAAGGACGCCCCCTCACCGAAGGGCGGCCCGTCGGCGGAGGACGTTCCCGCGCCGAAGGGCGGTCCGTCGGCGAAGGGCGGTCCGTCGCCGGGGGCCGGCCCGCCACCGGAGGCCGGTGGCTCGCCGAAGCGGGGCCGTGCCGGGGACGTACGGGTGAAGGGCCACGGACTCGCCGTGCCGCCGGAGGACGGCCACGACCCCGGCTCACCCCCGGACGCCGAACCCGCCTCGGGCCGACGGCCGGTGGACACTCCCGTCTCCGCCACGCGACCGACGAGCAATTCGGTCTCCGGCTCCGGGATTCGCTCGGGACGTCCGCCGACTGCTCGCTCGGCGCGTTCCCCACGCTCAGGACTGATGCCAACTCCCATTTCCGGCCACGAAATCGCTCTGCCGGGCGTCGGCCGGGCGTACGACGCCTCGGCTTGTCACCCCGGTGACGGATCGGCCCGATATCTGCCCGATATCTGCCCGGCTGATCGTTTTTCCGCTCAGCCGATTGGGCGTCTTTCCGCCAGTTACCTACGCGCATGTGCATCCCCTCACGGGATGGCTCAGGAGTGCGCGACGACTCTGGGCAAATGCTGTCGATACCGCCTGGATCGGGCCCCCGCCCGCCCCAAACGCCCCCAATATCACATCTCGCCCGGACGAAGAATGTAGCGCACGTGGAGGACTCATGCGTGACGAGTTATGCACGGGGAGTGAAGACAAGGGCGTCAGTGGCTGGAATCCACCCTTCTTGGGGGTTCAGTAGCCACTCTTCTTCGCTCGCGAGTTCGATAGCGGCCCGTATGAGCGCATCTATCCCCGGATGGACAAGCCCCTTGCGCCACACGAGTGACACCGGAGACAGCGGAACGGGGTCGATCAGGGGCCTCGACACCGAACCGGGCATGGCCGGAAACTCCACCACGGCGAGGACGGGATTCCGCCGCTTCGCCATGATCCGCCGGAATTCCTCGGCTCCGACCGCCACCGGTGCGGGTGACGCGAGTCTGATGCCCCGTCCCTCGAACAGGTGATGTGCCAGGTCGGTCCACTCCAGGGTCCGTGGGTTCCCCGCCCCCGCGTACACGGTCTCGCCGGCGAGCGCGGCCAGCGGAACGGCCTCCAGGGCGGCGAGGTGATGGTCCTCCGGCAGAACGACGGCCATCGGCTCGTAGCGCACGAGCCGCTGCTCAAGACGGGCCCGGACGGCGGGGTCGAGTCCCGCGAACCGTCCGAACGACACGTCGAGCCGGCCGGCCAGGATGTCCGCCGCCGCACCCGTGAGCCCGGTCTCGTAACGGGCCATCAGCTCGCTGCCCGGCGCGAGGGAGCGGGCCCGGTCGAGGACACGGCTGGAGACCAGACCGGCGGTGTTGACGTCGACGAGCAGCGCCCGCTCCTCGCCGCCGGGCCGGGCGAAGGCGTCGAGGAGCGCGTCGTGCGCCTCCAGCACCCGGCGCGCGTACGGCAGCAGCCGCTCGGCGTCCAGCGTCGGCGTCACCTGCCGGGTCGTCCGCACGAACAGCTCCGCCCCGAGCTCGCGCTCCAGCCGCCGGATGTCGCGGCTCAGGGACTGCTGGGCGACATACAGACGGGCGGCGGCGCGGGTGAAGTGCAACTCCTCGGCGACCGCGAGGAAGGCACGCAGCAGACGGAGGTCCAGATGACCGGGAAAGGGGCGTTGACCAGGCATCACGCGAATCTACAACGCAGATGCGTGAATCGCGACGGAGTAGGTGTTGGACCGCTCCCGGGGCGCCGGGCGACGGTTCACCCATGTCACCGCTCACCCCGTACCGCCGTCTGTTCGCGCTGCCCGGCACCCGCGCCTTCACCCTCGGAAACCTCGTCGCCCGGCTGCCCATGGGCATGTTCAGCGTGAGCGCGGTCATCATGATCGCCGGCGCCCGGGGCTCGTACGCACTCGCCGGCGCCGTCACCGCGACGGGTCTGGCCACGACGGCCGTGGTGGCTCCCTGGACCGCGCGGCTCGTGGACCGGCACGGGCAGGCCCGGGTCGCCGTACCCGCCACGGCCTTCGCGCTGCTCGGCGGGACGGGGCTGGTGGCGTGCGTGCGCTTCGGCGCGCCCGACTGGGCCCTGTTCGCCGCGTACGCCGCCACCGCCACCACCCCCAACACGGGCGGGATGTCCCGCGCGCGCTGGGCCCATCTCCTGGGCGGGGACGCGGCGGCGCTGCACACCGCGAACTCCTTCGAACAGGCCGTGGACGAGCTGTGCTTCATGCTGGGCCCGGTCCTCGCGGCCCTTCTCTGCGGGGCGGTCTCGCCCGAGGCCGGGATGCTCGTGGGGTGCGCGCTGCTGATGACGGGCGTGCTGCTCTTCACCGCGCAGCGTTCGACACAGCCGCCGCTCCGGCCGGCCACGGCATCGGGTTCACCCGTGCTCGCGCCCGGAATGCCTCCGCTGCTGCTCTCCTTCCTCGCCACCGGGGCGGTGTTCGGGGCGATGGAGGTGGCGACGATCGCCTTCGCGGACGAGCGCGGGCACAAGTCCGCCGCGGGTGTGGTGCTCGCCCTCCAGGCGGCGGGGTCGTGCGCGGCGGGTCTGGTGTTCGGCGCGATGCGCCGGGGTGCCCGCTTCGACTCCGAGGCGCTCGCCGCGCGGCGGTACGCGGTGTGCGTCGGCGCCATGGCGGTCCTGCTGACGCTGCCCCTCCTCGCCGTCCGGCTCACCGGCTCCCTCACGGTTCTCGCCGGTGCGCTGCTCGTGGCCGGCATGGCGACCGCTCCGACGATGGTCACCGGCATGACGCTGGTCCAGCGGCGCACGCCCGAGGGCCGGCTGAACGAGGGCATGACGCTCGCGGTGACCGGCCTGCTGGGCGGGATAGCCGGCGGCTCGGCGGCGGGCGGATGGATGGTGGAGCACCTGTCACCGGCCGCCGGTTACACGGTCCCGGTCGCGGCCGCGACGACCGCGCTGGCGATCGCCACGCTGGGCGCGAGAGCGCACTCCCCGGTCCGCTCCCCCCGGCACACCTCGCTGTCCGGCCCGTCGAACGCCGTCCACCATTCCGGTCCAACCCATTGACCTGTTCGCGGCGCCCGCCTACCTTCCCCCGTCGAAGCGCTTCGACGTCCCGCATCGAATCGATTCGACGAGCGATGCGGGACGGCCCGATACCCATCCAACTCCTCTGGAGGCAGTGGATGTCGACGACACGAAGGCGCCTGGCGGCGGCGGTGGCGGTGACCTTGACGGGTGCCCTGCTGGCGACGGCCTGCGGCGGCTCGGACGGTGGCTCCGTTGACGGCAAGACCTTGAGACTGTGGCACTACGAAGGGCCGGACAGCGCGATGGGGGTGGCCTGGAACGAGGCCATCAAGGAGTTCGAAGCGCAACACCCGGGTGTGAAGGTGAAGTTCGAGGAGAAGGGCTTCGAACAGATCCAGAAGACGGCGCCCATGGTCCTCAACTCGGACGACGCACCCGACCTCATGGAGTACAACAAGGGCAACGCGACGGCCGGACTCCTGTCCAAGCAGGGGCTGTTGACGGACCTGACGGCCGAGGCCACCGAGCGCGGCTGGGACAAGAAACTCAGCGCCGGCGTGAGGACCACGAGCCGGTACGACACGAACGGCGTCATGGGCTCCGGCAAGTGGTACGGAGTGCCCGACTACGCCGAGTACACGATGGTCTTCTACGACAAGGACCTGTTCAAGAAGTACGGGATCGCGCAGCCGGCCACGTACGGCGAACTCACCGCCGCGATGGACGAGTTCGTCGCCAAGGGCGTCACCCCGCTCGCCAACTCCGGCGCCGAGTACATGGCCCAGCAGTACCTCTACCAGCTCGCCCTCTCCAAGGCCGACCGCTCCTGGGTCGACTCCTACGAGCTGTACAAGGGCAAGGCGGACTTCCACGACGCGGCCTGGACCTACGCGGCGGACACCTTCGCCGACTGGGTGCGGAAGGGGTACATCTCCAAGAAGTCCAGCGGCACGAAGGCCGAGGACGCGGGCGTGTCCTGGATCCAGGGCAAGGCGCCGATCCTCTTCTCCGGCAGCTGGTGGTACGGCCGCTTCGCGTCCGAGGCGAAGTTCGACTGGGATTCCGGCCTGTTCCCGGGATCGAACCTCACCCTGGGCTCCGGCGGCAACCTGTGGGTGGTCCCCAAGGGCGCCAAGAACAAGGACCTGGCCTACGACTTCATCGACATCACCCTGTCGAAGAAGATCCAGAACCTGCTGGGCAACAAGGGCGGCGTCCCGGTGGCCGCGGACACTTCCGCGATCACCGACGCCAGGACCAAGACCCTGATAGCCGACTACAACACCCTCTCGGGGCGGGACGGGTTCGCCTTCTACCCGGACTGGCCGGTGGCGGGCTTCTACGACACCCTCGTCTCCGAGACGCAGAAGCTGATCACCGGCAGCGAGAAGCCCGACGCCTACCTGGACCACCTCCAGAAGGCGTACGACAAGGGCGTACCGCGGCGATGACGGTGACCGCCGAACGCGGCGGGCGGGTGACCGGCGCGAAGACCCGGGCCGGTCACCCGGGCCGCCCGCACACCTCCTACGCGCTGTTCCTGCTGCCCGGCGTGCTCGCCTTCACGGCCGTCGTCGTCGTGCCGTTCCTGATGAACACCGGGATCAGCTTCACCGACTGGCAAGGGGTCGGCACCCCTTCCTGGACCGGCCTCGCCAACTACCGCGAACTGTGGGGCGACAGCGAGTTCTGGGCGTCCTTCCGGCACAGCCTGTTCATGGTCCTGGCCATGGCCGCCGTGCCGACGGCCATCGGACTCGTCCTGGCCGCCGCCCTGTTCGACTTCGTCGCCAAGCACTTCGGGGCGCGGACGGCGGCCGTGCTCCGGGCCTGCTACTACCTGCCCCAGGTGCTGCCGATCGCCGTCGCCGGGATCGTCTGGAGCTGGATCCTCGCGCCCGACGACGGATCGCTCGACACGCTGCTGAGGGCGGTCGGCCTCGGATCCTGGCAGCAGGACTGGCTGGGCGATCCCGATCTCGCGCTGTACGGCGTCATGGGCGTGATGGTGTGGGTCCAGCTCGGCTTCCCGCTCGTCGTCTTCATGGCGGGGCTGCAACGCGTGGACCCGCAGCTGTACGAGGCCGCCGAACTGGACGGCGCGGGCTGGTGGCGGCGGTTCTGGCACATCACGCTGCCGCAGATCCGCCCGGAGATCTCGGTCGTCCTGCTGTGGTGCACGATCGCCGCGCTGAAGGTGTTCGGGGCGGTCTACGTCCTGACGAAGGGCGGTCCCGGCGGCGCGACCGACGTGCCGTCGTACTTCTCCTTCACGACCTTCTTCGAGAAGACCCAGGTCGGCTACGGCGCCGCGATCTCCACCGTCCTGACCGTGATCGTCCTGGCGCTGGCGCTGATCGGGCTGGGACTCCAGACCCGCGCCGAGGACGCCGAGGAAGGGGCCCGCGCATGACCGCGCTCCGCCGCTACCCGGTGCTCGTGGCCCTCGTCGTGGGCGCGTTGTTCATGGTGGTGCCGTTCGCGGTCGTCGCCCTCAACGCGGTGAAGTCGCCGTCCGAGTACGCGGCGCACGGCCCCCTCAGCCTTCCGCACGGCCTCTACCTCGGCGGGGTCGAGGACTTCTGGCGGCGCGCCGACTTCGGGCAGAAGCTCCTCAACTCGGTGCTGATCTCCGGCTCGGTGGCGGCCCTGGCCGCGGTGCTGTCCGTCCTGAACGCCTACGCGATCGGCATCGGCCGGATCAGGGGCCGCACCTGGGTGCTCGCGTTCTTCGTCCTCGCCAACACCCTGCCGCAGGAGGCGCTGGTCTACCCGCTCTACTACCTGAGCAAGGAGGCCGGTCTCTACGACACCCGGCTCAGCGTGATCATCGTGTTCACGGTGATCCAGACGGCGTTCGGCACCTATCTCCTCTCCTCCGTCCTCGCACGGTTCCCGCGCGAGATCATCGAGGCCGCGCGGATCGACGGGGCGAACCGGTGGCAGGTGCTGTGGCGGATCGTGGTCCCGGTCAGCCGTCCCACGATCGGTGTGCTGCTCGTCTTCTTCTTCATCTGGACGTGGAACGAGTTCCTGCTGCCGCTGGTCATGCTGATCTCCAACGACAACCAGACGGTGTCGGTGGCCCTCGGCGTCCTCCAGGGGCAGCGTCTGATGGACGCCACGATGACGAACGCGGCCGCCCTGCTCGGTGTGCTGCCCGCCGTCGTCTTCTTCCTGCTCTTCCAGCGGACCCTGACCCGCGGTATCGCCGTCGGCGCAGTCAAGTAGGGGGTACGAGAGTGAAGTTCACGGACGGCTACTGGCTGCTGCGCGAGGGCGTCAGCGCGGCCCACCCGGTCGAGGTGCTGGATGTGGTCTCGGGGCCCGGCGGTCTGGAGATCCACGCGCCGACCCAGCCCATCCGGCACCGCGGCGATCTGCTGAAGGGGCCGGTCGTCACGATCCGCGCCCACGCGCCGATGCCCGGCGTCATCGGGGTCACGTTCACCCACTTCCAGGGCGAGGAACCGCGCGGGCCCCGGTTCGAGCTGCGCGGGAGCGAGTTCATCCCGCACACGGAGTACGACGACCAGCACGCGACCCTGACCTCGGGCGCCCTGTCCGTCCGGATCTCCCGTACCGCCCCGTGGCACCTCGACTTCCTCGCCCACGGCCGCGTCCTCACCAGCAGCGGCCCCAAGGGCATGGGCATCCTGCGGGACGCGGCCGGCGCCCACTATCTGCGCGAGCAGCTGGATCTCGGGGTCGGCACCCGGGTCTTCGGCCTCGGCGAACGGTTCGGGCCGCTCGTCAAGAACGGCCAGGTGGTGGACATGTGGAACGCGGACGGCGGCACCGCCACCGAACAGGCCTACAAGAACGTGCCGTTCTATCTGACGGACGCCGGCTACGGCGTCTTCGTCGACCATCCGGGCCGGGTCTCCTTCGAGGTCGGCTCGGAGGCGGTGTCACGGGTCCAGTTCAGCGCCGAGACACAGGAGTTGACGTACTACGTCATCCACGGCCCGGCCCCGAAGGACATCCTGCGCACCTACACCGCGCTCACCGGGCGCCCCGCCCTGCCGCCCGCGTGGTCCTTCGGCCTGTGGCTGTCGACGTCCTTCACCACCTCCTACGACGAGGACACCGTCACCTCCTTCATCGACGGCATGCGGGAGCGTGAACTGCCGCTGTCCGTCTTCCACTTCGACTGCTTCTGGATGCGCGAGTTCAACTGGTGCGACTTCCGGTGGGACCCGCGGGTGTTCCCCGATCCACAGGGGATGCTGACGCGGCTGAAGGACAAGGGGCTGCGGATCAGCGTCTGGATCAACCCCTACATCGCGCAGCGCTCACCGCTGTTCGCCGAGGGGCGGGCACTCGGGCATCTGCTGAGACGGCCCGACGGCGGCGTGTGGCAGTGGGACCTGTGGCAGCCGGGGATGGCCCTGGTCGACTTCACCGGCCCGGCCGCCCGGGACTGGTACGCCGGGAAGCTGGAGGCGCTCTTGGATCAGGGCGTCGACTGCTTCAAGACCGACTTCGGCGAGCGGGTTCCGGTGGACGTGGCGTACGCCGACGGCGCCGACCCGGAGCGGATGCACAACTACTACACGTACCTCTACAACCAGACCGTGTTCAATGTGCTGCGCAAACACCGGGGGGAGGACGAGGCCGTCGTCTTCGCCCGTTCCGCGACCGCGGGCAGCCAGCGGTTCCCGGTGCACTGGGGCGGCGACTGCGAGGCGACGTACGCGTCGATGGCCGAGTCGCTGCGCGGCGGGCTCAGTCTCGGCATGTCGGGGTTCGGGTTCTGGAGCCACGACATCGGCGGCTTCGAGGGGACGCCGACGCCCGCGCTGTTCAAGCGGTGGATCGCCTTCGGGCTGCTGTCCTCGCACAGCAGGCTGCACGGCTCGTCCTCGTACCGCGTGCCCTGGCTGTTCGACGAGGAGGCCGTGGACGTCCTGCGGCTGTTCACCCGCCTCAAGCTCGGCCTCATGCCGTATCTGTACGAGGCCGCCCGCACCGCCCACGCGGAAGGGGTGCCGATGATGCGGGCGATGGTCCTGGAGTTCCCGGACGATCCGGGGTGCGCGCATCTGGAGCGGCAGTACATGCTCGGCCCCGACCTGCTGGTCGCGCCCGTCTTCAACGACGAGGGGGACGTCTCGTACTACGTGCCCGAGGGCACGTGGACCCCCTATCTCGGCGGGGAGCCGGTGACCGGACCCCGCTGGGTGCGCGAGCGGCACGGCTTTACCAGCGTGCCGCTGCTGGTGCGGCCGGGCGCGGTGGTCCCGGTCGGCGCGGTGGACGACCGCCCCGACTACGACCACGCGGACGGGGTCACCCTGCGCGCGTACGGCCTGGAGCGGGGCGCCCGGGTGAGCGTGCCGGTCGGGCCGGTCACCTTCACCGTCGTGCGCGAGGGGAACACCCTGCGCGCGTCCTGCGACGATCCGTCCGCGCCCTGGGGGCTGGCCGCGGGCGGGCGCGAGGCGCGGGCCGGCGCCGGGACGGGCTTCCTCTCCCTGGATCTGGAGTCGTGACGATGGTCAAGATCACCGATGTGGCGCGGCACGCCGGGGTGTCCCCGAGCACGGTGTCCTACGCCCTCAGCGGCAAGCGGCCGATCTCCGAGGCGACCCGGCGGCGCGTCGAGGAGAGCATCCGCCGGCTCGGCTACCGCCCGCACGCGGGTGCCAGGGCGCTGGCCAGCAACCGGTCGAACGTCCTGGCCCTGGTCGTACCGCTGCGGGCGGGCATCCATGTGCCGGTGGTGATGCAGTTCGCGGTCTCGGTGGTCACCGCGGCCCGGCTGCACGACCACGACGTCCTGCTGGTCACCCAGGAGGAGGGCGAGGAGGGGCTGCGCCGGGTCGCGGACACCGCGCTGGTCGACGCGCTGATCGTGATGGACGTCCAGCTGCACGATCCCCGGCTGCCGCTGCTGCGTGCGCTGGACCGGCCGTCCGTTCTCATCGGCTTCCCGGCCGCGCCCGACGGGCTGACCTGCATCGACCTGGACTTCAAGGCGGCAGGTGAGCTGTGCGTCGACCGGCTCGCGGGGCTCGGGCACCGGGTGGTCGCGCTGGTCGGCTCGCCGCCGGAGGTGTATGTGCGGGGCACGGCGTTCGCGCAGCGGGTGGTGGAGGGGTTCACGGCCGCCGCCGACCGGAACGGCCTGGTCTCCTCCGTCCACCCCTGTGCGGCCTCGCCCGCCGCCGCTCGCCGGATCGCCGAGCGACTGCTGCGCGAACAGCCCGCGTTGACCGGGGTCGTCGTCCACAACGAGCCGGTCCTCGAACCGCTCGTCGACGCCTTCGAGCAGCTCGGCCTGCGGGTTCCCGGCGATCTGTCCGTCACCGCGATCTGTCCGGACGAGCTCGCCGGGAGTCTGCGTGTCCCGGTCACCTCGATCGCCATCCCGTCCGCCGAGGTGGGCGCGCGGGCGGTCGACCTGCTGATGAGGAAGCTGAACGGCGCGCCCTGCCCCGAGGCGACCCTGCTCGCTCCCCGGATGACGGAGCGCGCGAGCACGGCACCGCGCACGCCGCATTCCTGAGGACACGAACACGCGGAATTCCTGGAAACACGACGAAGGCCCCGCTGCCTGAGCAGCGGGGCCTTCGCCAAACATGGGATGAGTGGAGATGGCGGGAATCGAACCCGCGTCCAACGGTGCAAAATCAGGGCTTCTCCGTGCGCAGTTCGCTGTGATTTTCTCAGCCCCGGCGATCACGCGAACAAGTCGCCGACGGGCTCAGCCACTGTTTGATTTCCCAGCGAACCCCGTGACCGGGCTCGATGGTTTAGTTCCCTAGATTATGCCAGGATCCGGGTCGGGAACACTCCCGGGCTGACACCCTTTAAGGGTCCTTCACTCACTGCTTATTAGGCAGCGAGGGCGAAGGACTGGGAATCGCTCTTGGAATTGGCGATTATTTTTTGCGACATATGGTTTACGAGATCATTGCCGCTTCCTCGACACGCTTCCCCTGCTTCAACAGCCGCTGTCGAAACCGATCATCCCCATGTTGATTTTTCAAAGCTCGGTCCCTCCGGGGAGGAACCCGCGCCCTCGGTGGGGTGCGTTGCCATCGTACGTGACCGACGCACGCCGGTGCCAGCCTATTCCGGCGGGGCCGTCCGCGGCGTCACTCGCCGCGCTGTTTCCGCTTGGCCGCCGCGATGGCACGGTCCGACTCGCGCCGGTCCTGCTTCTCGCGCAGGGTCTGCCGCTTGTCGTACTCCTTCTTGCCCCGGGCGAGCGCGATCTCGGCCTTCGCCCGGCCGTCCTTGAAGTACAGGGCGAGCGGCACGATCGTGTGACCGGTCTCCTGCGTCTTCGCCTCCAGCTTGTCGATCTCCTCGCGGTGCAGGAGGAGCTTGCGCTTGCGGCGCACGGTGTGGTTCGTCCACGTGCCCTGGCTGTACTCGGGGATGTGGGCGTTGTGCAGCCACGCCTCGTTCCCGTCGATCTGGACGAAGCCGTCCGTCAGCGAGGCGCGCCCCTGGCGCAGCGACTTGACCTCGGTGCCGGTCAGGACGAGCCCGGCCTCGTACGTGTCGACGATCGCGTAGTCGTGCCGCGCCTTCTTGTTCTGGGCGACGATCTTGCGCTTGCCGTCCTTGGCCTTGCCGGAGCCCTGGCCGCCCTGCTTGGGCTGGGACTCCTTCGGTACGTACATTCCCTTGCTCATAGTGCTGGCCATTTTCGCACTACAGGGGGGCTCGGGGGAAAGCCGATTACCGGGTCGGCGTCCGGGGCGTCAGGAGAGGTCCCCGAGACCGCTCAGCACGGTCTCGGCGCGCTGGAGCGACCCCTTGTCCGCCTCCAGGTCGGGGGTGATGCCCCGGCCGTCGACGGAGCGGCCCGAGGGGGTGCGGTAGTGGCCGACGGTCAGCTCGGCGACGGAGCCGTCGGGCAGCCGGCTCGGCATCTGGACGGAGCCCTTGCCGAAGGTCCTGGAGCCCACGACCACCGCGCGTCCGCGGTCCTGGAGCGCCCCGGTGAGCAGCTCGGCCGCGCTCATCGTGCCGCCGTCGACGAGCGCGACCAGGGGTCTGGTGGTGTCGCCCCCGGCCGCCGCGTGCAGGACCCGCTGGGCGCCGTTCACGTCGTACGTGGCCACGAGGCCGCCGTCCAGGAACACGGAGGCGGTGGTGACGGCCTCGGTGACCAGGCCACCGGAGTTGCCGCGCAGGTCGAGGACGATCCCGGCCCTGCCCGGCGCCCGCTCGACGGCGGTCCTTACGGCGTCGCCCACGCCCTTGGTGAAGGCGTCGACCTTGATCAGGGTGACCCCGGCGGGAAGGCTGCTGACGGTCACCGAGTCCGTGGAGAGCCTGGCGCGGCGCAGGGTCCGGCTCCAGGACTGCGTGCCGCGCTCCAGGCCCAGGGAGACCTTGGTTCCGGCGGTCGCGTCGTCCGCGTCGCCGCGCAGTAACGAGACGACCTCGGTGACGGGCCGGCCGTCGACCTTCGCGCCGTCGACGGTGCGCAGCCGGTCGCCCTTGCGAATGCCCGCGGCGGCCGCGGGCGAGCCGGCGCTGACGCGGGTGACCTCGATGCCTCCGTCGCGCTCACGGCGGGCCCACAGGCCGACGCCGGTGTACTGGCCGTCCAGGGCCTCCTCGAACTCCTCGTACTCGCCCTGGGAGTAGACGGCGCCCCAGCGGTCCCCGCTGCGGCTGACGGCCCGTTCGGCGGCCTCCATGGGGGATTTGCCGTCGGCCATCGCCTCGGCGGCGGCCCGGGTGACCTCGTCGTGGTGGCGTGCCGCGGCCGAACCGGGCGCCGCGGCCGGGGTCTTGCGGGCGGGGTCGGAGAACGATCCGGTCGCCGCTCCGGCGACGAGGATGCTCGCGAACACCAATGTCAGGGCCGCCCCGCGGCGGATGCGGCGGGGCTCGCAGAACAGGTCACGGCCTGACATGCCGGTGAGTCTAGGACAACGCGAAGGGCCGCACCGCCGGTTGACGGTACGGCCCTTTTGGGATGCGTCACACCTTCAGGTACTTGCGCAGAGCGAAGAACGCGGCCACCGCGGGCATCAGCAGACTCGTGGCGAGGATGAGCGGGAGCTTGGTCAACACGGCGTCCCAGCCGATGAAGTTGATCAGGTTGAGCTTGTGGGACAGATCCAGACCGTGGTCGATGATGAAGTACCGGGCGATCAGCAGGAATCCGCAGGCGACACCGCCGCCGATCAGGCCGGCAACCGAGGCCTCCGCGATGAACGGCGCCTGGATGTAGAACCCGGAGGCGCCGACGAGGCGCATGATCCCCGTCTCACGCCGGCGGCTGAACGCCGAGACGCGCACGGTGTTGACGATCAGCATCAGCGCGACGACGAGCATCATCGCCATCACCGCGCGCGCGGCCCAGTTCATGCCGTTGAGGAGCCCGAACAGGTTGTCCAGGATGCCCTTCTGGTCCTGGACGGACTGCACGCCGTCACGGCCGTCGAAGGCGGTCGCGATGACCTGGTACTTCTCCGGGTCCTTCAGCTTGATCCGGTACGACTCCTGCATCTGGTCCGGCGTGAGGGAGCTGGCCAGCGGGGAGTCGCCGAACTGCTCCTTGTAGTGCTTGTACGCCTGGTCCGAGGACTCGTAGGTGACCTTCTGCACGACCGTGGACATCTTGTCCAGGTCGGCGACGATCTGCTTCTTCTGGTCGCTGGTCACCGCGCCCCTGGCGCAGTGCGGGTCGGACTCGGCGTCACTCTTGTTGCAGAGGAAGATCGAGACGTTGACCTTGTCGTACCAGTAGCCCTTCATGGTGTTCACCTGGTCGCTCATCAGGAGCGAGCCGCCGAACAGGGCGAGCGAGAGGGCGACCGAGACGACGACCGCGAAGGTCATGGTCAGGTTGCGGCGGAGACCGACCCCGATCTCCGACAGAACGAACTGCGCGCGCATGGCGTCTTCCTCAGACCTTTCCGTGGACGATGATCAGTGCTGGTAGCCGTAGACGCCGCGTGCCTGGTCGCGGACGAGACGGCCCTGCTCCAGCTCGATGACGCGCTTGCGCATCTGGTCCACGATGTTCTGGTCGTGCGTGGCCATCAGGACCGTGGTGCCCGTCCGGTTGATCCGGTCGAGCAGTTTCATGATGCCCACGGAGGTCTGTGGGTCGAGGTTTCCGGTCGGCTCGTCGGCGATGAGGAGCTTGGGCCGGTTCACGAAGGCTCTCGCGATGGCCACACGCTGCTGCTCACCACCGGACAGTTCGCCGGGTCTCCGGTCCTCCTTGCCGCCCAGGCCGACGAGGTCGAGCACCTGGGGCACGGACTTGCGGATCTCGCCGCGGGACTTGCCGATGACCTCCTGGGCGAAGGCCACGTTCTCGGCGACCGTCTTGTTGGGCAGGAGGCGGAAGTCCTGGAACACGGTCCCCAGCTGGCGGCGCATCTGCGGCACCTTCCAGTTGGAGATGCGCGCGAGGTCCTTGCCCAGGACGTGCACCTGGCCTTGGCTGGTCCGCTCCTCGCGGAGGATCAGCCGCAGGAAGGTGGACTTTCCGGAGCCGGAGGACCCCACGAGGAACACGAATTCTCCGCGCTCGACCTCCAGGGAGACATCCCTGAGAGCGGGGCGGGTCTGCTTGGGGTAGACCTTGGAGACATTGTCGAATCGGATCACGGGTGCACCACGGGTCGCCGGGGGTAGGTGTGCGTGACCATACGCGAACCGGGTGTGCGAGCGCAGTCGGCGTACGGGGTTGCGCGCGGCTTGCACGATTTGTCATGGATCTCAGGCGCGATTCACACCCGATCCGAGGGGCTGACGGTGGTCCGGACGGGGCATGAGAAGGGGAGCCGCGCCGAAATCCGCGGAACCTGGCACAGTGGTAAGGGAACGGTTGCGTTCGCCGCAGCGTTAAGAGAGCGACGTGTACGCGAGAGAGTTGCGTACGCGGAGACGTCGCAAGGAGGGCCGGCGCATGACGTACGACCGACTGGTATGCGCTAACTGTGCGGCACCCGTCAGCGAGGGCCGCTGCCCCGTCTGCCGCGCGAACCGGGAGCGGCTTCAGCAGGAGAGCCCCTTCGCGGGACTCAACCCCATGGCACTGATCGCGCTGCTCGCGGTACTGATCGCGGCGCTGGCGCTGGTGGCCCACCAGACGGTGTGAGAGCCGCGGGGGCGGCCCCGCACGGCCCGCCGTCACCCTTGTCACCCCAGACCCGGAAAGGGCCCGGAGCGAGCTGCTCTGGGCCCTTCGCCGTACGGGTGGAGCGTCAGGCGGCGGCACCGCCGCGGCCGCCCGCGAGGCGCGGGAGCAGCCGGAAGCCGACGCCTCCGGCGATCATCGTGGCCGCGCCGACGATCAGGAACGCGGTCTGACCCGCACCCGTCTCGGCCAGCGCGCCGTCCTTGCCCTGGGCCTGCGTGTCAGAGCCGGTGTCGGTGAGGGCCGAGGAGCCCTCCTCCTGGGTGGTGGACCCGCCGTTGGGGTCGGCGTCGTTGCCGCCCGTGCCGTTGCCCGCGGGAGCGGTGGCGCTGCCGGAGCTGGGGTCCTCGGTCGGCTCGGTCGGGTTGCCGGTGGGCGTCGTGGCCGTCGGCGCCGGCGAGGTCGGCGTGGCCGGAGCCGAGGTCCCGGGCTCCGGTGTCGTGGGCGCGGTCGTCCCGGGCTCCGGTGTCGTGGGCGCCGTCGTCCCGGGGTCCGGCGACTCCGGGATGCCCGTGACGGTCGGGGTCGGGGTCGGGTCGTCGGCGGTGGTCGCCGTCAGACCGACCTTGAGGTCGAGCGCCGATGCGGCACCCGCCGCGGTCAGTGAGGCACCGGCCGCGATCACCGCGCCGGCGGCTATCCGTACCGCGAGGATCCGCGTCTTCTTGGTCATCTGCCTGCTACCCCCAGTAGCTGATCGTCAATGGAGCAGCGCCCGGAGCCACGGCGTCACAGGGGGCGTTGGCTCAACCCCCCGGTTCACATGCGCCCCGGAGATACGCATGCCACACGTCACCCTTCCCAGTTTTCAAAGCAGCGTCAAGGTCGTTGCGTACGCAATGTCCGGAACGCCATTGTTTGCCTGGCCTGGGGACATGTGACTGTGACGGAAAACCCAGACAGCCCACACAGACAAAGGCAACTGCCGCCCAGTGGGCGGCAGTTGCCTTGTCGACAAAGAGGTCTGGGCGGGAGCGAAGAACGTCCGCGCGCATCGCCCGTGCCGGGTGCCTACTTCTCCTGCTGCTTGCGCCAGCGAATTCCGGCCTCCAGGAAGCCGTCGATCTCGCCGCCGAACACGGCCTCGGGGTTGCCGACTTCGTGCTCCGTGCGCAGGTCCTTGACCATCTGGTACGGGTGCAGGACGTACGAACGCATCTGGTTTCCCCAGGAGTTGCCGCCGTCGCCCTTGAGGGCGTCCATCGCGGCCTGCTCCTCCTGGCGGCGCCGCTCAAGGAGCTTGGCCTGGAGGACGTTCATGGCCGAGGCCTTGTTCTGGATCTGCGACCGCTCGTTCTGGCACGAGACGACGATGCCGGTGGCCAGGTGGGTCAGGCGCACGGCGGAGTCGGTGGTGTTGACGCCCTGGCCGCCGGGCCCGGACGAGCGGTACACGTCGATCCGCAGCTCGGACTCGTCGATCTCGATGTGGTCGGTCTGCTCGACGACCGGCAGGATCTCGACACCGGCGAAGGAGGTCTGGCGGCGCCCCTGGTTGTCGAACGGCGAGATGCGCACCAGCCGGTGCGTGCCCTGCTCCACGGAGAGCGTGCCGTACGCGTACGGCACGTGGACGGCGAAAGTGGTGGACTTGATGCCCGCCTCCTCCGCGTACGAGGTCTCGTAGAGCTCCGTCTTGTAGCCGTGGCGCTCGGCCCAGCGCAGGTACATGCGCTGGAGCTTCTCGGCGAAGTCGGAGGCGTCCACGCCGCCGGCCTCGGCACGGATGGTGACGACGGCCTCACGGGAGTCGTACTCGCCGGACAGGAGGGTACGGACCTCCATCTCGTCCAGCGCCTTCCTGACGGCGACGAGCTCGGTGTCGGCCTCGGCGCGGGTGTCCGGGTCGTCCTCCTCCTCGGCCATCTCGAAGAGCACGCTCAGATCGTCGATACGCCCGCGGAGCGCCTCGGCCTTCCTGACCTCCGCCTGGAGGTGGCTCAGCTTGCTGGTGATCTTCTGCGCCTCGTCCGGGTCGTCCCACAGGGACGGCGCGGCCGCCTGCTCCTCGAGCACGGCGACATCTGCCCTCAGCTTGTCGAGGTCCAGGACGGCCTCGATCGACTCCATGGTCGAGGAGAGGGACTTGAGCTCTTCGGATACATCGACGACTGCCACGCCTCCAGCGTAACGGCTACGGCAACCGGGCCTCGCCCTCGTCCCCGGCGGAGCCCCGACCTGGGCCCGGAACGCCCAAAAACGGATCTCGCCCCCTCCGCCCCTACCCGTCCCGTCCTCGGGGGCGCTGCCCCCGGCCCTCCGCTCCTCAATCGCCGGAGGGGCTGAATTTTCCCGTCCGGCGCCGAAAGTTCAGCCCGTCCGGCGATTGAGGACAAGGCCGCAGGGCCGGAGCTGGGTTCGGGGTCGCACCCCCGGGTCACGGCGAGGCCGGGGCCGAGTTCTTCGTGTCCTGGGGGGTCGCGTCGCCGTCGCCGGAGGTGGCGAGCCAGGTGCCCACACCCGCCGCGGCCACCAGCACGAGGGCCGCCACCCCCAGCGTGATGCGCCGCCTGCGGGCCGAGGCCCGGTGCCGCGCGGACCCGGGCCGGGGCGCGCCCGCGGCGCGGGGCACACGAGCCGTCCCCCGGGCACCGCCGGCCAGCTCGTCGGGGGCCGGCACCCGCATCGAGGTGTGCGTGTCCCGGTTCGAGTCGGGCGCGGCCCCGGGCACCAGAGGAACGGCCCCGCGCCGCTCACGCGCCGCGGCGGGCGCGGACGGCTCCGCGCTCTCCTCGTACTCCTCGTCCCCGTCGGCGCCCTCCGACTCCGGGGAGTCCACGTCCAGCGGCGGCATCCCGGCCAGCAGCGGCAGCTGCTCACGGAGCCGCGCGCCCAGCTCGGAGGCCCGCAGCCGGGACGCGGGCGCCTTGGCCAGACACTGCACGATCAGCTGCCACAGCTCGTCCGGGATGCCCGGGAGCGGGACCACGGTCTCGGTGACATGGCGGCGCAGGACCGCGCCGGGGTGTCCGCCCCCGAAGGGCGTGAAACCGGCGAGCAGTTCGTACAGGACGGTCGCCAGCGCGTAGATGTCCACGGCGGCGCGCGGCGGCAGACCCTCGATGATCTCGGGCGCGAGGTAGTCGGGAGTGCCGATGATCTTCGTGACGCGGGTCCGGCGCGGTGAGTCGATGAGTTTGGCCACTCCGAAGTCGGTCAGGAGGGCCGGGTGGGAGCCGCCGGGGCCGAGCGGGCCCTGCATGTCGAGCAGGACGTTCTCGGGCTTCACGTCGCGGTGGACGACCCCGGCCGCGTGCGCGGCGGCGAGTCCGTCGGCCACGTCGGCGACGATCGCTACCGCGGCCTCGGGGGCGAGCCTGCGTTCCCGGTCGAGCCGGGTGCGCAGGTCGGTGCCCCGAACGAGGTCCATGACGAGGGCGAGGTCGTTGCCGTCCACCACCAGGTCGCGCACCGCCACCACGTGGGGGTGGTCGAGGCCGAGGAGGGCGGTGCGCTCCTGCACGAAGCGTCCGACCAGCTCCTGGTCGGACGCGAGGTCCTCGCGCAGCAGCTTGATGGCGACGGGCCCCTCGGGACCCTCGCCCAGCCACACCGTGCCGGCACTCCCCCGCCCCAGGATCTGGTGCGCGGTGTACCTGCTGCCGATCTTGCGTGCCAAGACTGCTCCTACAGAAGCGTGTTGCTGCTTAAAGTACGCGCCCGAGGAGGCAACCTTCACGCCCGAGACCGAAATCACCCGTCAGATGTCGACAAGTACCCAGAGTCGGCTGTCCGGGGCCGGGATCAGTTGCCCGACGGATTCTTCGAGCCGAGATCCCCGACCCAGTTCTTGACGTTGTCGTACCAGTGGGTCAGCTCGCCCCAGTAGCTGCGGCCGGAGCCGATCCAGTCCTGGAGAGGGCTGAACTCCCAGATCAGCCATCCGGCCACGAACAGGATGACGATCGTGAACAGGCACCCTTTGAGGCAGCCGAGGCCCGGGATCTTCATCGGGTTGGCGCCGCGCTGCCTGGGCTCGCGCGGCTGGCGGGGTGCGGGCTGCTGGGGCCGCTGCGGCTCGGGTGCGTACCGCTGCGGCTGGGGCTGCTGCTGGGGCGCGGGGGCGTAGCGCTGCTGCTGGTGCTGCGGCGCGTACTGCTGCTGTTGTTGCGGCTGCTGCTGCGGGTAGCCGTATCCGGGCGGCGGCTGCTGGCCCCGCTGCGGCTGGGGCTGCTGCCGCTGCGGGCGCGCGACCTGGCGCTGCGGGCGGTGGCGCAGCGGATCCTCGTTCGGGTCGAGGTACTGGACCTGCGTCTGTTCGTTGCGGTCGCGGGCCGCGCGCAGCTGGTTCTGCCAGGGGTGCGGGTCCTCGCCCTGGCCGCCCTGCCCGCCCGGCTGGTTCTGCGGCACGGGCGGCAGCACGGCGGTCGGGTCGGCCGCGCCCGCGGTGTGCGGCAGCACGCTGGTGGCGCCGTACGGGTCGTAGGAGGCCGCGCCCTGGGGGAGCACCTGGGTGGCGTCGGACGAGCCGGGGACGTCCGGGACGTACGCGGGGGCCGGGTCGGGCCCGAGCAGGGCGCCCACGCCTTCGGCGGCGGCGATCTGCGCGGGTGCCGCGTGCACCCCCACGCCCGCGGCGACGGCACGCAGGGCGCGCGCGAGGTTCTCGGCGCTGGGCCGTTCGTCGGGGTTCTTGCGCAGGCAGCGCTCTATGACGGTCCACAGCGGGTCGGGGACCGTCGAGGGGCGGCGCGGTTCGGCGCTCAGGTGCTGGTGGAGCACTTCAAGGGCGGACTCGCCCGCGAACGGGGGACGCCCGGTGACGAGCTCGTAGATCAGGATGCCGGCGCCGTAGATGTCGACGGCGGACGTCTGCGGGCGACCCTCGGCGGACTCCGGGGCGACGTACGCGGGCGTGCCGACGAATTCATGGGTCCGGGTGAGGCCGGGCGAGTCGGCGAGCCGCGCGATGCCGAAGTCGGTCAGCATCGGGTGCATCTGGCCCGCTTCCTGCTTGAGCAGGACGTTGGCGGGCTTCAGGTCGCGGTGTACGACGCCGTCGGCGTGGCTGGCGGCGAGCGCGTCGGCGATCTGGGCGGTGAGCAGGGCGGCCGCGACGGGCGAGAACGGGCCGTTCTCGCGCAGGTAGCGGTGCAGGTCGGGGCCGTCGACCAGGTCCATGACGAGGGCGAGGAGATCGCCTTCGACGACGAGGTCGCGCACCCGCACGATGTTCGGGTGGGTCAGGCGCAGCAGCACCGACCGCTCCCGCAGGAAGCGCATCACGATGTCGGCGTCGCTCGCGAGCTCTTCCTTCAGGACCTTGATCGCCACGGTCTCGCCGGGCTGTCCCGCGACGGCGGCCTCGGCGCCCGCGGTCTCCCGCTGGCGGGCTCGCCAGACCGTGCCTGTGGCGCCGCGCCCCAGCGGCTCCTCAAGGAGGTACTTGCTCCCTACCGGCCGCACGTCATGCGCTCCCTGTTGCTTGCTTGCCTGGTCCGTCCACCGTGATCACCGTGGTACAGGAGTTTCCGACCCACTGTAGTGCCGCCCTGCCCTGCACAGGGCTGTCCTCCAGGTGTGCTTTCCCATAGGTCCCGTGCGCACCTGTGGTCCGCATAAGCGCATACGCGGGCGCTGCCGTCCGTGTTCGACGTGAAGCCGATCCCGTGTGTTCGACGGAAAGACGCTGACTTCGGTCGGTTGGTTGCCGGGACCGGGCGTGAGCGATCTCAAGCCGACACCGGGAGGGCACTGGTCAGGAACTTTTACGGGCAGAGCCGACCAATCAAGATCACTTACGGGTGGGGGGCGGGCGTGTTGTCGGTGGCAGGTGCGAGGATGCCTCCAGTTACTGGCCGACGTGCCCGTGTGCGGTGGGGGGATCTGCGGTGGGGGACCGCAGCGCAGCCTCGTCCTCGTCACGGGCACCTGCGCGGAAGGGACCCCGGACGGCGATGCAGATCCGGCTGACCGTCGTAGACCCGCTGGGCCCGCCCTCGGAGCCGCGGGGGCGAGCCACGGCCTGCGATGTGCTGGTGACCGCGCCCGCCGGGACGGCGCTGGCCGCGGTCGCGTCGGGACTGGCGACGGCGGCCGGGGGAAGCGGGGGTGCCTCCCAGGGCGAGCGGGGCCGTGAGCCCGGCGGGAGCCAGATCGTGCTCTACGCGGGCACGGAGCGGCTCGACGCCCAGCGCTGCACGCTCGGCGAGCCGCCGCTGACCGACGGCGCCGTGCTGTCCCTGGGCGCGCCCGCGGAGCCCGGTCCCGACCTGGACGACGTCTCGGCCCAGCTCCACGTGGTCGCGGGACCGGACGCCGGCGGGGTGCACCTCCTGCACGGCGGCCAGATCCGCGTCGGCCGCTCCGCGGACGCCGACGTGCCGCTGGACGACCCGGACGTGTCCCGCCTGCACTGCGCGGTCACCGTCACCCCCGAGGGCCGCATCTCGGTCGCCGACATCGGGTCCACGAACGGCACGACACTCGACGGCGCCCGCGTCGGCAGCCGTCCCGTCACCCTCACGGCGGGCGCGCTGCTGCGTGTCGGCGAGTCCGCCCTGCGGCTCGCCCCGCCCGGAGGTCCGGGCGTCGTGGAGACGGCGCCGGACGGCGAGGGCCATGTGAGGGTACGAGCCGGAGCGACCGCGCGGGCCGACGGTCCCGGCGGGCGCCGTGGTCAGGCCGCGGGTGTCACCTCCCCGCGGGGCACCTCGGCCGGCACCTCGGGGGGCTTCCCCCCGCAGAACTCACCCGCCGGTGCCACCGGCGGGCCGGACACGGACGCACCGGCAGCGCCGGGCGCCCCGCAGCCGCGCGGTGCCGTGCCCCACGCGCGCGGGGAGAGCGCCTCCCTCGCCCAGGGCGGCGCGCCGCCGCCCGTGGGCGAGACGCACCACGCCTACGGAACCTCCACCTGGGGTGCCGCCGCGGGCGGTGTCCCCGGAGCACCGGAACACGGGCGGGCGGTGCCCCACGCCGTGCCGGAGCAGGGCGGAGCACCCCGGATCGAGAGCGGGCCGGGAGGTTCGGCGGCGCAGGACCGGGGCTCCGGCGGGGCGGCGCGGGATACCGGGCGTCCCGGCGGGTCCGCGCGGGAGACGGGTCGGACAGGCCGTCCGGGCGGCTCCGCGGACGCGGACCGGTGGGACGGGACAGAATCCGCGGACGCGTGGGACGGAGCAGGGCACGCCGACGCGTACGGGTGGGACGGGGCAGGGCCCGCGGACGCGGGGAACTCCGGTCCCGGCACGGCCGGTACCCCCGGAGCCTGCGTCCCTGGCGCGCGCACGGGCACACCGACGCCGGGCACGGACACGCCCGCCGGAGTGCGCAGGCGGGGCGGAATCGGCGCCTGGGCCCGGCGTCTGGCCGGTGGCCGCGGCGGACCGGACCGGCCCGCGCGGGAGGCGTACGACGACACTGCCGTCGCGGTCGAGGAGCTGCCGCCCGCCCTGCCGCCCTCGCCCGAGAGCTGGCCCGACCCGGCGACCCTGCTGCTCACCGCGCTGGGCCCCGGTCCGCGGCTGTGGGAGCGGGGCCCAGGTCACCCCGAGGCGCTGACGGTGCGGCTGGGCACGGCCGACCGGGCGGCACCGGACGGCTCGGGCCTGCTGCCCGCGGTGCCGGTGACCGCCGGACTGCGGGAGGCCGGTTCGCTGGGCCTGGCCGGACCGCGGGCACGCCTGTCGGGGCTGGCCCGCGCGGTCGTCGCGCAGCTCGCCGCGCTGCACTCCCCCGACACCCTGGAGATCGTCCTCATCAGTACCGACCGGACCCGCCCGGTCGAGGAGCGCACCGCGGAGTGGTCCTGGCTCGGCTGGCTCCCCCATCTGCGTCCCGCCCACGGCCAGGACTGCCGGCTGCTCGTCGCCTACGACCGTGAGCAGGCGGCGGCGCGCGCGGACGAGCTCCTGCGCCGCCTCGAGGACCACCTGGCGGAGGCGGAGGGCGCGCCGCGCGTGCGCGGTCCGCGGTCCGGGGGCGCCGGTGCCACGGTTCCGGCCGCCCGGTCCTCGACGCACGACGCCGACGGGCCCGGCGAACGCCACGCCCCGTCCGGCGGGGGCTCGCGCGGCACGGCACGAAGGCCCTCCTGGGCACGCGCCGACGACACGGACGACGGCTTCGACGGCCCGTACACGGTGGTGATCGTGGACGGGGACCCCGGGGGCGCCGATGTGCGGGAGGCCCTGACGCGCCTCGCGCACGCGGGCTCGGGGGCCGGGATCCATCTGGTGTGCCTCGCCGAGACCGCGGCCGCCTCCCCCTCGTCGCCGGTGACGGAGACCTATGAAGCGGCGTGCGAGGCGTCGCCCGCGTTCCGCGAGTGCGGGGCCGTGGCCCTGCTGAGCGGGGACGTGGCCACCGCGCTGCGGCTGATGCGGGTGGCGCCGGGCGGGGACGGCGAGCGCGCCCCCGAATCCGTGCGGGCCGGCTCCCGGCAGGGCGGACCCGACAGCGCCGGACGGAAGTCCTCCGGGGCCGCACACCTCCCGTCGCACGCCGGGCCCCTGCCCGACGGAGTCACCCACACCGGCATCCCGCACCCCGCGTCCGGACGCCGCGGCGCACCGGCGGGCGGCGGCGCACGCGCCGACGTCCCGGCGCCGCGCACGGACCGCGCCGCGCACGGCAGGCAGCTCGCCCGTGGCCCCGTGGGGCACGGCACGGTCGCCGCCGTGGACGCCGTGTCCCTCGCCTGGGCCGAGCGGTTCGCCCGGTCCCTCGCGCCGCTGCGCACGGACGGCGCGCTCGGCGACCGGCACACGCGCGTGTCGGCACCCCTGCCGCAGACGGCGCGACTGCTGGACGAGCTGGGGCTGGCACGGGCCACCCCCGCCTCCCTGATGGCGCGTTGGGCGGACGCCGCCGACGACAGCGAGGCGTTCGGCGGACGGGCGCGGGCGGTGATCGGCGCCGGCCCGCGCGGACCCGTGGCCGTCGACCTGCCCGTCGAGGGCCCGCATCTGCTGATCGAGGGCCCGCCCGGCAGCGGCCGTACGGAACTGCTGCGCTCGGTCGCCGCGTCCCTCGCCGCCGCCGAACGGCCCGACCGGCTCGGGATCGTCCTGATGGACGGCCGCGACGGAACCGCGGCCCAGGGCGCCGGAGGCAGTGAAGGCCTCCAGGTCTGCACCGACCTGCCGCACGTCACCACCCACCTGACGGCCAACGACCCGGTCCGGATGCGGGAGTTCGCCCAGTCGCTGAGTGCCGAGCTGAAGCGGCGCTCCGAACTCCTCGGCCGGCTCGGCTTCGCGGAGTGGCATGCCGGGCGGACCGTCCCGGGCCGGATCGTGACCCAGCGCTCCGGCGGCAGCTCGTCGGCCGGAGCCTCGTCCGTGGGCGCCTCGGATCTGGACACGTCGTCCAGCTCGACCCTGCGGCTGCGCCCCGCCGCCGCGCGGGAGGCGGCCGACGCCGGGCCCCCGCTGGCCCGTCTGGTCGTGGTCGTCGACGACCTGGACGCCCTGCTGGCACCGCCGTTGGGGTCCCCTGGACGCCCGGCGGCCGGTTCGGTCGTACGGGCGCTGGAGGCCGTCGTCCGGGAAGGCGACCGGCTCGGGGTGCACCTCGTGGCGACGTCCGGCGCCGACGGCCGTGCGGCCGCCTCGGAGCTGGCGCGTTCCACGGCGCTGCGCGTCACCCTGGACGCGCCGTCCGCCGGACCCGAGGAACCCGCCCCCGGGCGGGGCCGGCTGAGGCGTCCGGACGGCCGGGAGACCGCGTTCCAGGGCGGCCGGGTCACGGGCCGCATTCCCCGGACGGCGACCCTGCGCCCCACGGTCGTCGCGCTGGAGTGGCACCGCATGGGCGACCCGCCGGCCCGCCGCCCGGTCCGTGAGCTGGGCAACGGACCGACCGACCTGGCCCTGCTCGCCAGCGCCCTGGAGCGGGCCGCGCGCTCCGTCTCCGCGGCCGAGATGCCCTCGCTGCTGTAGCCCCGCGCCCCGGAGCACCGCCGCCGCGCCCGCCCGTGCGCGCACTGCGGGGCGGGTGCCGCGCGGGCCGTGACGGCGC
Source organism: Streptomyces sp. NPDC024698 (assembly GCF_055559015.1). NCBI lineage: Bacteria > Bacillati > Actinomycetota > Actinomycetes > Kitasatosporales > Streptomycetaceae > Streptomyces > Streptomyces sp. NPDC024698. Next base: position 984,105 of record NZ_JBVHLK010000001.1, read on the forward strand.
CCGCCGTCGGCATGACCCGACGTCACGACCCCATCACGATCGCGTACTTGACAGCCCCGGCGGTCTTGCCGCCCTCGAACGAGCAGGCGTAGACCGGAGTGATCGGGGCAGCAGCCGCTTCGACGTTCGACGATGAACGAAGAACGGGGCAGTGATGCGCAGCATTCCGCAGATACGCAGGTCGCCCGATCACTCCACCCAGCGCCCGCGCAGAGTCGCGCAGGCCGCGGCGGCCGCCTTCGTGGCGGGCGCCCTCACCCTCACGGCGTGCGGTGGCGGTGGCGGCGACAAGGGCAAGGGAAGCGACAGCGGCAAGGACACGCAGAGCGGCGGCAGCGGCTCCGTGACCCTGCCCAGGCTCGACGGCGCGACCCTGGAGGTCGCCGCCGTGTGGACCGGGCCGGAACAGGCCAACTTCAAGAAGGTGCTGGCGGAGTTCGAGAAGCGCACGGGCGCGAAGGTCACCTTCGTGGCGGCGCAGGACCCGATCATCAACTTCCTCGGTTCGAAGATCGCGGGCGGTGCGCCCCCGGACGTGGCGCTGCTCCCCCAGGTCGGCGCGGTCAAGCAGGCCGTCGACAAGGGGTGGGCCAAACCCGTCGGCCCGGACGCGCAGGCGCAGTTGACGAAGAACTACGCGCAGGGCTGGCAGGACCTGGGCAAGGTCGGCGGCAAGCAGTACGCGGTGTACTACAAGGCCGCCAACAAGTCGCTGGTCTGGTACAACACCAAGGTCTTCGAGAACGCGGGGGCCAAGGAGCCGAAGACCTGGAAGGAGTTCCTGGCCACCGCGCACACGATCTACGACTCCGGTGTCACCCCCGTCTCGGTCGGCGGTGCCGACGGCTGGACGCTCACCGACTGGTTCGAGAACGTCTACCTCTCCCAGGCGGGCCCCGAGAAGTACGACCAGCTCGCCCAGCACAAGATCAAGTGGACGGATCCGTCCGTGAAGGACGCCCTGACCACGCTGGCCCAGTTGTGGGGCGACAAGAACCTGATCGCGGGCGGCCCGGACGGCGCGCTCCAGACGGAGTTCCCGGCCTCGGTCACCCAGACGTTCACCGGCGGGGACCAGCCGAAGGCGGGCATGGTCTTCGAGGGCGACTTCGTGGGCGTCAACATCGCGGAGACGAAGGCGAGGATCGGGACGGACGCCAAGGTGTTCCCGTTCCCGGCGGTCGGCGACAAGGCACCGGTGGTCAGCGGCGGTGACGCGGCCGTCGTCCTGAAGGACTCGAAGGCGGCCCAGGCGCTGCTGACCTTCCTCGCCTCGCCCGACGCGGCGACCATCCAGGCCAAGCTCGGCGGGTATCTCTCGCCCAACAAGAACGTGGCCGACTCCGCCTATCCGAACGCCGTCCAGCAGGCCATGGCCAAGGCGCTGATCGCGGCGGGCGACGACTTCCGCTTCGACATGTCCGACCAGGCCCCGCAGGCCTTCGGCGGAACGCCGGGCAAGGGCGAGTGGAAGGACCTCCAGGACTTCCTGAAGAACCCGAAGGACGTGGCGGGGGCGCAGGCGAAGCTCGAATCGGACGCCGCAGCGGCCTACAAGGGCTGATCCGGCCATGACGTCGGCGACGGCCGGGGGCACCGCACCGGTGCCCCCGGCCCGTACACGCAAGAGCGTGACCGGGACCCGCAAGGCGGTGGTGGCGCTCTTCCTGCTGCCCGCCCTGGTGCTGCTCGGCGCGCTCGTGGTCTACCCGATCGGGTACTCGCTCGTGCGCAGCTTCTACGACCAACAGGGCGACGGATTCGCCGGGTTCGACAACTACAAGGCACTGTTCACCGACGACGGCATCCGTACCGCGCTCAAGAACAACATCATCTGGGTGGTGTTCGCCCCGTCGGTGGCGACCGCGCTGGGGCTCGTCTTCGCGGTGCTCACCGAACGGGTGCGCTGGGGAACAGCGTTCAAGCTGGTCGTCTTCATGCCGATGGCGATCTCGATGCTCGCCGCCGGGATCATCTTCCGGCTGGTGTACGACCAGGACCCGGCCAAGGGCGTCGCGAACGCGGTGTGGGTGGGGGTGCACGACACCTTCGCGCCCTCGTCGGCGTTCCCGAAGGCCCACCCCGGCCGGGAGTCGCCCCTGACGGCCGACAAGGGCGGGTTCATCACCCGGGACGCCGTGCACACCGGGCAGTCCGTCGCCCTGCCGCTGGTCGGCGTCGCCCCGGACCGGATGCCGGGCGGCGCGAGGAAGGCGGTGCGGGCGGCCACGGATCCCGGCCGGGTCACCGGCACGGCCTGGCAGGACTTCACCCGGGGGAAGGGCGTCGGCAGACTCGGCCAGGTCGACCCCGGCGAGCTCGGTTACTCCGGGATGAGCATCGAGGCGGTCAAGGACGGCAAGGTCGTCGGCTCGGCAAAGGTGGGCGCCGACGGCACGTTCTCGCTCGCGGGCGCGGCGGACGGGGCCCGGCTGCGGCTCCCGGCGAGCAACTTCAAGGAGCCGTACAACGGGGTCGACTGGCTGGGCCCGTCCCTGGTCACCCCGGCCATCATCGGCTCGTACGTCTGGATGTGGGCGGGCTTCGCCATGGTGCTGATCGCTGCGGGGCTCGCGGGGGTGCCGCGTGAGCTCCTGGAGGCCGCCCGCGTCGACGGGGCGAACGAGTGGCAGGTGTTCCGGCGGGTCACCGTGCCGCTGCTGGCCCCGGTGCTCGCGGTGGTCGCCGTCACCTTGATGATCAATGTGCTCAAGGTCTTCGACCTGGTGTTCATCATCGCGCCCGGCTCCTCCCAGGACGACGCGAACGTGCTGGCCCTGGAGCTGTACCGCAAGGGCTTCTCCGAGGGCAGGCCGGGTGTCGCAAGCGCCATCGCGGTGTTCCTGCTGCTGCTGGTGATCCCGGTGATGCTCTTCAATGTGCGCCGGCTCAGGCGGGAGGTGCGGCGATGACCACACAGGCCGGACAACGGGTGGGGACCGCGCCGGCCACGGCCGTGAACAGGGCCCGGCCCTCGCTCGGTTCACGGATCGTGAGCGGGCTCGGCGGCGGCGTGGTGCGCGTCCTGCTGGTGCTCGTCGGCCTGTTCTGGCTGGTGCCGACGATCGGGCTGCTGCTCTCCTCGCTGCGCAGCCCCGAGGACATGAGCGGCAGCGGCTGGTGGAAGGTGTTCACGGCGCCCTCGCAGCTCACCCTGGACAACTACCAGAGGCTCCTGGAGAACAGCGACATCACCAACTCGCTGCTCAACACGGTGCTGATCACGGTCCCGGCGACGCTGCTGGTCGTGGTGATCGGCTCGCTCGCGGGCTACGCCTTCGCCTGGATGGAGTTCCCCGGCCGTGACTGGTGGTTCCTCGCCGTGGTGGGCCTGCTGGTCGTCCCGGTGCAGGTGGCCCTGATCCCGATCGCCGAACTCTTCGGGAAGATAGGCATCTTCGGGTCGGTGACCGGCGTGGTCCTCTTCCACGTCGGCTACGGTCTGCCCTTCGCGGTGTTCCTGCTGCGGAACTTCTTCGCCGAGATCCCGAGGGAGCTGCTGGAGGCCGCCCGGCTGGACGGCGCGGGTGAACTGCGCCTGTTCGCACGGGTCGTGATGCCGCTCGGCGGACCGGCGATCGCCTCACTGGGGATCTTCCAGTTCCTGTGGGTGTGGAACGACATGCTGGTCGCGCTGGTGTTCTCCGACTCCGGGAGCCAGCCCATCACGGTCGCGCTCCAGACCCAGGTACGCCAGTTCGGCAACAACATCGATGTGCTGGCGCCCGGCGCCTTCATCTCGATGGTCGTCCCGCTGGCCGTTTTCTTCGCTTTCCAGCGGCAGTTCGTGTCCGGAGTGATGGCGGGCGCGGTCAAATAGGCCGGTGGCGGGCACTTTTGAGGGGCGGGCCGGACACCGGCCCGCCCCTGGCCGTTCACCCGGCATCCCCCGTATGCCACATCTGGCGTAACCAAGTCACCCCTTCGGCCGTTCCCGGGCAGGTATGCCCGCGCCGACCCATGGATGTCCCCGTGCCCAGGTTCAGTGTCATCGTCCCCGCGTACAAGGTTCAGGCGTACCTGCACGCGTGCCTGGAATCCGTGCTCGGACAGTCGTTCCTGGATCTCGAACTCATCGCGGTCGACGACTGTTCCCCCGATGCCTGCGGGGCGATCATCGACGAGTTCGCGGCCCGTGACGCCCGCGTGCTCGCCGTGCACCTCCCCGAGAACGTGGGACTCGGGCGGGCCCGCAACGCCGGTCTCGAACGGGCCACGGGCGACTACCTGATCTTCCTGGACAGCGACGACACCCTGACCCCCGGCGCGCTGCGGGCCGTCGCCGGCCGGATCGAGGAGACCGGCGACCCGGACGTCCTGGTCTACGACTACGCGCGCACGTACTGGTCGGGCGAGGTCGTGCGCAACAAGGTCGCGGCGCAGCTGACCGAGGAGGGCCCGGCGCCCTTCCGGCTGGAGGATCGGCCCGGGCTGCTGGGGCTGCTGATGGTGGTGTGGAACAAGGCCTACCGACGGGAGTTCGTGGAGCGCGCGGGCCTGCGGTTCCCGCCCGGCTACTACGAGGACACGCCGTTCACGTATCCGGCGCTGATGTCCGCTGCGACGATCGCGACGCTCGACCGGGTCTGTGTGCACTACCGCCAGCGGCGCCACGGCAGCATCCTCGGCACCAGCAGCCGCAAGCACTTCGACGTCTTCGAGCAGTACGACCGTGTCTTCGCGCATGTCGCCGCGCACCCGGAGCTGGACCGGTGGCGTCCGGTGCTGTTCCGGCGCATGGTCGACCACTTCGCCACGGTGTTCGTGAAGCGGGGCCGGCTCCCGCGCTCGGCGCGGGCCGCGTTCCTGCGCAAGGCCCGTGCGCACTACCGCCGTTACCGCGTCCCGGGCGCGCCCGCCGCGCCGCGCAACCGGCTGCGGCACGTGCTGGTCGGCCTCGGCGCGCATCGCACGTACCGGCTGCTCTCCTTCCTGTCGCGGATCCGCAAGAGAGCCGTGCGGCTCGCCGCCGGGCTGCGGCGCTCGGTGCGCGGAGCGACGCTCCGGTTCCACTACCGCGTCCAGCTGCGTCTCCCGCTGCGCGCCGACCGTGCCGTCTTCTCCAGCTACGGGGGCCGGGGCCACGGCTGCAACCCGGGGGCCCTGGAGTCCGCGTTCCGCAGCTTCGCGCCGCACATCCGCACGGCGTGGATCGCGCACCCCGAGCACCAGCACACCATCCCGGACCGGACCCGGCCGCTGTCCCCCGGCACGGCCGGGTACTGGACGGCGCTCGCCCGCTCCAAGTACCTGGTGAACAACGTCGACTTCGACCGGCGGCTGGTGAAGCGGCCCGGCCAGATCCTGATCCAGACGCAGCGCGGGACTCCGCTCAAGCGGATGGGGCTCGATCTCCAGGACCGCCCGGCGGCCGCGCGCGGCACCGACTTCGCCGAGCTGCTGCGCGGCGCCGACCAGTGGGACTACTGCCTGTCCGGCAACCGCCACTCCACGCTGGTGTGGGAGCGCGTCTTCCCCTCCTCGTACACGACGCTGGAGTACGGGCTGCCCCGCAACGACGTGTTCCAGCACGCGACACCGGCGGACGTGGAACGGTTGCGCGCGTCGCTGGGCATCCCGGCGGGCACGGTCGCCGTCCTGTACGCGCCGACGTACCGGGACTACCGCCACGGCCGGCCGGCCGCCCTCGACCTGGAGCGGGTGCTGCGCCGGCTGGGCCCGCGCTTCGTCGTGCTGGCCCGCGCCCATCACGCCGACACGGCTCGGCTCACGGAGAGGGCCGGCGGCCGGGTCATCGACGTGTCGGGGCATCCGAGCGTCGAGTCGCTGTGCCTCGCCTCGGACGCGCTGGTCACCGACTACTCGTCCCTGATGTTCGACTACGCGGTCCTGGACCGGCCGATCGTCGTCCTCGCGGACGACTGGGAGGCCTACGAGGCGGCCCGCGGCACGTACTTCGACCCGCGCACCTTCCCGCCGGGCGCCGTGGCGCGCGGCGAGGACGAGCTGATCGACGTCTTCGCGACCGGGCTCTGGCGCGACGCGCGCGCCGAGCGGCTGCGGGCCGCGTTCCGTGAGCGGTTCTGCCCCTACGACGACGGGCGGGCCGCCGAACGGGTCGTACGGCATGTGGTGCTCGGCGAGACCGCCGGCCTGCCGCCGTTCGTGCCGCTCGCCGAGCGGCGCCCGGTCCCCTCGGCCGAGGCGGTCCTCGCGCGGGTGCCCGGCTCGGAGCGGTCCCTGGGGAGCGTTCCGGCCCCCGGTGCCGCCGTCCCCCTGTCCGAGTCCCTCTGAACCGGAGCCCGCGTGCCCTCCAGTCCCTCGCGGCCCACGCCCACCCGGCCCTCCACCTGGCGGCCGACCGGGCGCCCCGGGCGATGAATCCCCCGTTCGGCGCCCCTTGAGAGAAAGAGCAGAATGCCCCGCTTCAGTGTCATCGTGCCCACCTTCGAAGTCGCCGGGCACCTGGCCCGCGCGCTGGACTCGGTCCTCGGCCAGTCCTTCGGCGACTTCGAACTGATCCCGGTCTGCGACGGGCCGGACTCCCCGGCCGCGGCGGTCACCGCCGCGTACGCGGACCGGGACTCCCGGGTGGTCCCGGTCCATTCGCCGCCCTCGGGCGGGCTGAGCGCGGCGCGCAACGCCGGGATCGCGGCGGCGGGCGGCGCGTATCTGCTCTTCCTCGACGGCGACGACGATCTGGTGCCGGGGGCTCTGGCGGCTCTGGACGCGGGGCTCCCGGACGACGCGGACGTCCTCTACTTCGGACATCAGCGGGTGCACTGGTGGGAGGGAGAGCCGAGCACGCCTCCGCTCGACAAGGCCCCCGAGGTGCTGGGCGCGCATGTTCCGGCGTGGAGCGCCGTGTACCGCCGCGACTTCCTCGCCGAACACCAACTCGCCTTCCCCGACGGGCACTTCACGGACACGGGCTGGGGCGGCCTGGTGACGGTGACGGCCGAGCGGTCGGCGGTGCTGCGCACGGTGTGCGTACGGCATCATCTGCGCCGCCAGGGCAGCCGGCTCAACGCTCCGGGCGAGCACCACTTCGAGCTCCTCGACCAGATCGAGCGGGTCCTGCTGCTGGCCTCGCGGCGGACCGTGCCCGCGGCCCGGTCGAAGGCGCTGTTCGGCCAGCTCTTCACCCAGGTCCTGAAGACGGCCGCGCACCCGGCCCGGGTGCCCGCGGGCCGCCGCCGTGCCTTCTTCCGCCGGGCGGGCAAGCTCTACCGGCGCCATCGCCCGGCCGGGTTCCGGGCTCCGGCGGGCAGTCTCGGGGTGCAGCACCGGCTGCTGGCGGCGGGCGCGTACAGCGCGTTCCGCGCGCTGCGCGGCACCAACCGGGCCGTCTCCGGTGTGCTGCGGCGGGTCCCGCGCGGAAGGACCCTGCGCCTGCGCGCCTTCTACGCCCTCCAGCTGCGCCGCCCCCTCGACGAGAACCTCGCCGTGTACTGCGCCTACTGGGGCCGGGGTTACGCCTGCAACCCGGCGGCGGTGCACGCCAAGGCCCGCGAACTCGCCCCGCACATCCGCTCGGTGTTCCTGGTCGAGCCGGAGGCGGTGGACGCGCTGCCCGAGTACGTCGAGCACGCGGTGATCGGCAGCCGGCGCGGCTGGGAGGTGCTGGCCCGCGCCAAGTACCTGGTCAACAACGCCAACTTCGCGGACGGGGTCGTCAAACGCCCTGGCAGCGTGCACCTCCAGACCCAGCACGGCACACCGCTGAAGAGGATGGGCGTCGACCAGTCGACGTTCCCGGTGGTGGCCGCGGCGACCGGCAGCTTCACCAAGCTGCTGGCCCGGGTGGACCGCTGGGACTACAACCTGTCCTCCAACCCGCACTCCACGCAGATGTGGGAGCGGGCCTTCCCGGGCGGCTACGAGGCCCTGGAGTACGGCTATCCGCGCAACGACGTGTACTGCACGGCCACTGCCGACGACGTGGCCCGCGTCCGTGAGCGGCTCGGGGTGCCCGAGGGCAGGACGGCGCTGCTGTACGCGCCCACGCATCGCGACCACAGCAGCGGTTTCGAGTCCCGGCTCGATCTGGAGGCCTTCTGCGAGGAGATCGGCGAGCAGTTCGTCGTCCTGCTGCGCGCCCACTACTTCTACGACCAGGGCCGGGGGCGCGGCAGCGGACGGATCATCGACGTGACCGGGCACCGGTCCTCCGAGGACGTGTGCCTGGCCGCCGACGCGCTGATCACGGACTACTCGTCGATCATGTTCGACTACGCCAACCTCGACCGTCCGGTCGTGGTGTACGCGGACGACTGGGAGACCTACCGCGAGACCCGGGGCGTCTACTTCGACGTGACGCGGGAGCCTCCGGGCAAGGTGGCGCGCACCCCCGAGGAGCTGGCCGCGCTCTTCACCGACGGCTCCTACGCGGACCCGGCCGCCGCCGCGCTGCGGGCCCGGTTCCGTGAGCGGTTCTGCGCGTTCGACGACGGCAGGGCCGCCGAGCGGGTCGTCCGCAGAGTGCTGCTGGGCGAGTCCCCCGAGACGATCCCGCCCGTCCTGCCGCTCGCCGAACGCGTCCCGGCTCCCGCCGCGTCCACCCTCGTAAGGAACTGACGTGCCCCGCTTCAGCATCATCGTCCCCGTCTTCAAGGTGCAGGGCTTTCTGCGCGAGTGTCTCGACTCGGTCCTGGAGCAGTCGTACACGGACGTCGAGGTCATCGCCGTCGACGACTGCTCGCCGGACGGCTGCGGCGCGATCCTCGACGAGTACGCGGCCCGCGACCCCCGGGTGCGGGTGCTGCACCTGCCGGAGAACGTGGGGCTCGGCCGGGCCCGCAACGCCGGGATGCCGCTCGCCGGCGGGGACTACCTCTTCTTCCTCGACAGCGACGACACCCTCACGCCGGGCGCGCTGCGCGCCATGGCGGAGCGGCTGGAGGAGACCGCCGACCCGGACGTGCTGGTCTTCGACTACGCGCGCACCTACTGGTGGGGCGGCACCCGCAGGAACGTGCTCGCGCGGGTCCTCGCCGAGGCCGGTCCCGGGACCTTCACGGCGGCCGAACGGCCGGAGATCCTCGACCTGTTGATGGTGGTGTGGAACAAGGTCTACCGCCGCGCGTTCGTCGAGGCGGAGGGCTTCGCCTTCCCGCCCGGGTACTACGAGGACACACCCTGGACGTTCCCGGTGATGCTCAGCGCGGAGCGGATCGCGGCCCTGGACCGGATCTGTCTGGCCTACCGCCAGCGCCGCCAGGGCAACATCCTGTCCACCACCAGCCGCAAGCACTTCGACATCCACGACCAGTACGAGCGGGTCTTCGCGTTCGTCGCCTCCCGGCCCGAACTCGCCGACTGGCGGCCGTATCTGCACCGCAAGATGGGCGAGCACTGCCTCGACATCCTGTCCAAGGAGGACCGGCTGCCGCAGGAGGACAAGGCCGAGTTCTTCCGGCTGACGGCCGCGCTCTTCCGCCGGCACAAGGCCGGTCCCGTACCGCCCGAACTGCGGGTCCTGGAGGGCGGTTTCACGCGCTACCGGGTGCGGCGGCAGGCGGGCCGCGCGGGGCTGGAGCTGGGCAGGCGCGGACAGCAGGCCCGCCGGGTGCTCGGGGCGCGGGTCAAGCACGGCTGGTCGGCGGCCCACGGGCACCGGCCGCTGGACCCGCACCTGGCGGTGTACTCGGCGTTCTCGCACCGGGGGGTCCTCGGCGATCCGGCCGCGGTGTACGCCGCGGCACGCGAACTAGCCCCGCGGCTGCGCGGGGTGTGGGTGGTGCGCGACCAGGAGCAGGCGGCCCTGCTGCCGCCGGACACCGAGCACGTCCTGCTCGACTCCCTGGCCTACCGGCGGCTCACCGCGCGGGCCACGTACTTCGTGAACAACGTCAACTGGCCCGGCTCCCTGGCCAAACGCCCCGGGACCGTCCACATCCACACCCACCAGGGCACCCCGCTGAAGTACATGGCCGCGGACCTGCTGCACAAACCGGGCGCGCGGCACGGCCTCGACGTGCCGCAGCTGCTGCGCCGCGCCGACCGCTGGGACTACAGCCTGGTTGCCAACCGGCACTCGGAGCTGGTCTGGGACCGCGCCTACCCCTGCCACTTCGCCTCGCTGCGCAGCGGCAGCCCGCGCAACGACGTCCTGGTGCGGGCCAGGCCCGAGGACGGGGCGGCGGCCCGCGCCCGTCTCGGGATCCCGGCCGGCGACCGGGTGGTGCTGTACGCGCCGACGCGCCGTGAGTACGTGCGCGGCGGGCATGCGGACCGGCTCGACCTGGCCGCGTTCGCGGAGGGTCTCGGCGCGGGTCACACGGTCGTCGTACGGCTGCATCCCTCGCTCGCGGACGGTCCCGCGCGCGGGATGGGGCTGGCCGAGCTGCACCGGCGCGGGGTCGTCCTCGACGCGACCGACGAACCGTGCGTCGAGGACGTGATGCTGGCCTCCGACGCCCTGGTGACCGACTACTCGGCCCTCATGTTCGACTACGCCAACCTCGACCGGCCGATCGTGCTCCTCGCCGACGACTGGGGCGCGTACGCGGCGAGCAGGGGCGCCTATTTCGACATCACGGCCGACGCGCCGGGTCATGTGGCCACCTCGCAGCGGGAGTTGGCGTGGCTGTTCGCGTCGGGGGCCTGGCGGGACGGGGAGTCGGAGCGGTTGCGGGCCGGATTCCGGGCGCGCTTCTGCGAGTTCGACGACGGCCGGGCCGCCGAGCGGGTGGTGCGGACGCTGATGCTCGGCGAGCCGGCCGTCTCACCGGCCGCGGTCGTGCCGGTGCCGGCGCAGGCGGGCCACGACGTGCTCGCGTCCTCATGACCGGCCCCGCGAACCGCCCGGCGGACCGTCCCTCGGACCGCCCGGCGAACCGATCCGCGAACCGCCCGGCGAACCGGCCCGCGAGGGGACTCGTGCGGGGATCCATGAACGGCCCGACGGACGACACGGCGGACGGCACGGCCGCCGGCACGGCGGACGGCGCCACGAACGGACCGGGCGACGCCCCGCCGACCGCGCGTTCCGGCCGGTTCCGGGTGTGGTCCCCGAAGACCGCCGGTTCCGACGGGTTCCGGGCGTGGGTCCCGCGCGCGCCGCGTTCGGCCCGCGCCCGGGTGATCCTGATCGCCGTCGTGTTCGCCGTGCTCCAGCTCGCCAACGTCACCGGCCGGGACACCCCCGACACCAAGAACTACCTGTCGTACGAGCTGAATCTGAGCGGCGACAGCAAGCAGCGGGCCGCCGCCGTGACGATCGACTACGTCTGTGCGGGAAAGGCGTCCGTCGCCCGGCGCAACCAGGCCGTCGACCCGGTGCGCTTCCACCGCGCGAGCCCGACCCGGCGGGTCGTCGCCGAGTGCCGGCGCGACCAGTGGCGGGGAGTGTCGGCGCGGCTGGCGTCCGGGCGGACGGCGGGACACATCGTGCCGTTCATGCCGGCCCGCTTCATGCGGATCTTCGAGGTGCGGCCGGGGTATCCGGTGTTCCTGTTCCCGTTCGTGACCGTGCTGGGGGTGACCTGGGGCCTGTGGGCCTCGGCCGTCGTCGTGACGGCGGCCGGGGGCGTCCTCGTCTTCCTGCTGCTGCGCACCCTGCGCGCCTCCACCGGCGCGGCCCTGACCGGGCAGGCGCTGTACTACGTCCTGCCGTGCGGCACGACGGCGATGCGCCCGATGACCGAGGGCCTGATGATGGCCGTGACGCTCGCGGCCCTGTGGGGCTGCGCCCTGGTCCTGGAGGGCCGCGCGCGGGCCGGGACCTGGCTGGCCGGCGGTTCGCTGGCGGTCCTGTTCTCGGTGAAGCACTCGCAGGCGCTGTTCCTCGGACTGTGCCTGGCCGCCGCCTGCGCGGCGCTGCTGCTCCGCAGGCGACGGTGGGGCGGACCGCTGCGCACCCTCGGCACGGTGGCGGGCGGCGGCGTGCTGGCCACCCTGCTGCTCGCGAAGCTGCTGCACTACCCCTCCCAGTCGGAGAGCGTGCAGGATCTGCTCACCGCGCACTACGCGCGACCCGACCGCGTCCATCCGTGGCCGGAGTTCCTCCATCTGGAGGCGGCTTTCTGGATCGAGTGGACGCGCCGCCAGCTGTGGGAGCCGCTGTTCCTCACGGCGGTGGTGGCGGCCGGGTGGGGAGCGCTGCGCAGACACCGCGCGTTCGCCGTCTTCCTGATCGCGGCGGCGGGCACCGGGGTGCTCAACCAGGCCGCGCACCCGGACATCAACGTCTGGGGCGAGCGGCTGATCGTGCTGCTGTGGCTGCTGCCGGCGGTGGGTCTTCCGCTGCTGCTCGACCTGGTCGTCCGGCGGGGCTCGCGCATGCCCGGCGGGCTGCTTCCGGGGCCGGCGCGCAGGGAATCCGAGGTCGCCCGATGAGGTGATCCGGGCTAGGCGGCCGATCCGGGCGGGCATATACGGCAGATGCCGAAAACCGCGGGTCCCTGCTCCCCCACCGCCCGATGAGCGCCGATGTCGTCACCCGGCGGCAGGCGGTCCGCGGCGCGACCGCGCTGCGCGCCTGGGGCACCTGGCGTCCGACGCCGTACCAGATCTTCGGCGGCCTGTTCTGGCTGGTGATGACGCTCGCCTACTGGCGGATCCCGCTGTGCTGCGACGCGGGCCAGCACGCGGCGGTCGTCGAGCGCCTGCGGGCGAACCTGCTGCACCCGCGGCACCCGATGGCGGACCTGCCGGGCGCCGGCAGCCCGTACTACTCGCCCTACGCGGTGGCCCAGGGCGCCTTCGCCCGGCTGACGGGTCTCGGCGGCTGGGCGGTGGTACGGCTGTCGGGGCCGGTCAACCTGCTGGTGCTGCTGACGGGTATCGGCCGCTTCACGCGGGTGCTGACACCCCGCCGCTGGGCGCCGGTCCTGTGCCTGTCGGCGATGGTGCTGCTGTGGGGCACCGAACGGGCGTGGTGGAGCGGCTACCTCGGGCTGATGTCGATGACGGGCGACGTGGGCTACCCGTCGACGTTCGCCATCGGTCTCGCCTTCTGGGCCTGGGCGTTCACGGGCAGGCGCGCGGCGGGCACCGGCGGCCCCGTCCGGTTCGTGGGCCCGGGCGGCCTCGGCAGTCCCTGGGGGTACGCGGCCCTCGGCGCCCTGTACGGCCTGATCCTGCTGGTGCACCCGATCACCTCGGTCGCCGCGGTGCTCGGCGGGGTCGCGTTCGTGGCGGGCGGACAGCGCGGGTGGCGTCCGGCGGTGGCGGTGCGGTGGCTGCTCACGGGCGCGGTGGCCCTGCTCGTCGGGTACGCGTGGCCGTACTTCGACGTCCTCGCGCTGACCGGGGACCGCAGCGTGGACGCGATGCACGAGCAGCTGTACGACGGGATGCCCGGGCACTTCTGGCTGGCGCTGACCGGGCTGCCCGCGCTGTGGCTGCGGGCCCGGCGCACCGGGCGCGTCGAGGGGCACGGGTGGCGTGATCCGCTGGTGCTGATGTTCGTGCTGGAGTGCGCGACGGTGGGCTACGGCTGGGTGAGCGGGCACTACACGTACGGCAGGATCCTCGGGCTCACGCTGGTGCCGCTCCAGTTCGCGCTCGGGGTGGAGCTGGCGCGGCCGGGGCCGTGGGGGCCGTGGCGGCGGCTGCTGGGCGGTGCCGCGACGGCGGCGGCCGTGACCGGGTTCCTGACCGTGCAGGCCGGGGCGGTGGTGCCGCGTTCGCTCGACCCGGTCGGCTTCGACCAGCCGCCGCGCTGGCCGACGTACGACTGGGCGGCGCGGTACATCCGGCCCGGCGAGGCGGTCATCGCGGACGGGTACTACTCGGTCCATCTGCTCGCGGGCTACGGACCCGATCTCGCGGCGCCCGCCTGGCCGGACCCCGCCCTCCCCGAGAGCGAGCGGCTACGCCGGCTCACGGCGGTGCGGGCCTATCTCGCCCCGGACTCCACCCGGGCCGAACGCACCGCCGTCGCCCGCAGGTACCACGCCCGCTGGCTGCTGCTGACCCGCTGGCGGCAGGTCCCCGAGGAGGCGACGGTGGTGGCGTGGAGCCGGGAGACCGGGGAGGTGCTGGCCCGGATCGGCCCCGCGAAGGCCGGTGCGGGGGCCCGTGCCGCTCGATGACGGACCGTCCCGCACCGGCCTGCCCCGCGCGGGTTACTCGATGACGAGCTCGACCGGGATGTTGCCGCGGGTGGCGTTGGAGTAGGGGCAGACCTGGTGGGCCTGCTCGACCAGCTTGCGGCCGGTCGCCTCGTCCACGGTGTCGGGCAGCTCGACGCGGAGCGTGACGGCCAGGCCGAAGCCCTCGCCCTGCTTGCCGATGCTCACCTCGCCGGTCACGGCGGCCTCGGTGACGTCGATCTTCGCTGCGCGGCCGACCAGACCGAGGGCGCTCGCGAAACAGGCCGCGTACCCGGCGGCGAAGAGCTGCTCGGGGTTGGTGCCCTGCCCGCTGCCGCCCATCTGCGCCGGAATGCCCAGCTGGAGGTCGAGCGTGCCGTCGGAGCTGACGGCGCGGCCCTCGCGGCCGTGGGTGGCGGTGGCGACGGCGGTGTAGAGCGCGTCCATGGGGACCATCCCTCTCAAGTCGAATCAAGCCGGAATCCTGGCGGGGTCCGCCGTTTCGGGCGGCCTCACGAACTGAATTAGAGCACGCAATTCAGTTGTGCACAACTAAATTGTCCGCCAGGGCTATCCTGAGGGCATGACCGCGACACCCGCGCCGAGCGCCGGGGCCCCCGCCGCAGGGGACTTCCTCCGCCTCGACGAGCAGATCTGCTTCTCGCTGAACGCCGCCTCGCGCGCCTTCGGCGGCGTCTACCGCGTCCTGCTGAAGGACCTCGGGCTCACCTATCCCCAGTACCTGGTGATGCTGGTGCTGTGGGAGCACGGCGAACTGCCCGTGAAGAAGGTCGGCGAGCATCTGCGGCTCGACTCGGGAACCCTGTCGCCCCTGCTGAAGCGGCTGGAGGCGGCGGGCCTCGTACGGCGCGAGCGCAGCGCGCGGGACGAGCGGTCCGTGCAGGTGGGCCTCACCGAGGAGGGGGCCTCGCTGCGGGAGCGCGCGCTGGGCGTGCCGCGCCGGATCGCGGCCGCTACCGGGGCGGACCTGGAGGAGATCCGGGAGCTCCGGGCCCGGCTCGACCGGCTGACGGCGGCACTGGACGAGGCGGCGCTGTCCGAATCGGCCCTGTCCGAGGCACCGGGGTGTGCGTAGGCCTGCGCACATACAGGCGCAGCGTCACCCCCCGGCTCACGATCTGCTCCGCGGGTGCGAACTGCTCGCGGACCACGGCGAGTTTGAGGCGCTCGCCGGCCTCTCCCGGATGCCAGGCCCGGCGCGTCGCGAAGGGCGCGGCGACCAGCCACACCCGGTCGAGCCGGTCCAGTCTGCGGAGCAGTTCGGCGGGGCCCGCCTCCCGGCCGTACAGGGTTCCGGACACGGGCGCCGGCTCGGTGAGCGCGATGTCACGGATGCCGCGGAAGCCCTGCGGATACGCCAGGGCCGCGCGCCGCGCGAGCGAGGGCAGGAACAGCACCGGGTCGCCGGGGCGCAGTTCGCCGCGGGCCAGGGCGGAGACGGCGGCCAGGTTGTCGGGTCGGGTGTCGGCGCTGCGGTCCTCGCGCAGCAGCGGGAACTGGACGGCGAGGACGAGCGTCACGGCGAGGACGCCGGTGGCGACCGCGTGGGGCAGCAGCCGCGGCAGTCGCGTCGCGAGGTGGTCGGCTCCGGCGGCGGCGAGCAGCGGTGCCCCGGCGAGGGCGTACAGGACGTAGCGCTCGTCGTAGAGCGGGCGCCAGTGCGAGACCGTCAGGAGCACCGCCGGGGGCACGGTCACCAGGGGCAGGGCGACGGCCGGGAGCGAGAACGTGCCGCGCGGGGTCCGTCCGGGCCTGAAGGCGAGCGCGACGAGGACCAGATACGGCACGATCACCAGCCGGGCCGGTCCGGTGAACTGCCCGAGCAGGCGCTTCGCGCTGGCCAGATCGGTCCGGGTCAGCCAGGCGACCTGCGCGGACTGGTCGTGGGAGACGTGGACCAGCGGTGCCAGCGCCACGGCGACGACCGCGGCGGCGAGGGCCCAGACCCGCCACACCCGTGCGGGTACCCGGGCGAGCGCGAGCGTGGTGGCGTGGGCGAGGAGCAGGAGCAGGGCCATCTCGTGCAGCAGACAGGTGACGGTGAGGGTGACCGCGTAGGCGCACCAGGGTCCGGGCCGGGTGGACCGGGCGGCCCGCACCAGCAGCAGGGTCGCGCCGGCCGCACCGGCCGCGACGAGCGCGTAGGAGCGGCCCTCCTGGGCGAAGTGGCCGGTCATGGGGGTGACGGCGTACAGCAGGCCCGCCCACAGGCCGACCCGCGGGCGGCTCAGGCGGACACCGAGTGCGGCCACGAGCCCGGCGGTCGCGGCGGCGCCGCAGACGGAGGGCAGGCGCAGGGCGGTCTCGCCGGGGTACGCGGCGAGGACGGGGTGCATGAGCAGGTAGTACAGGCCGTGCACGGCGTCCACGGTGTGCAGCAGGTGCCAGATCTGCGGCACCGAGCGCCGCGCGACCTGGAAGGTCACCGCCTCGTCGCGCCACATGCCGCCGCGGTCGAGCCGCCACAGGCCGATCGCGAGCATGGCCAGGACGGGCACGAGGACGGACAGCGCGACGGCCACCGCCTCCGGGCACCGGACCACCGGACGGCCGGCGCCCGCGCGCCAGGTCTCGGCGCGTCCGGCCGACGCCTGCCGGACCGACGCCTGCCGGAGCGAAGTCCGCCGAGCCGTCGGCAGCCTCATCCACACATACACCATGGGGCCGATTTTTTGCTATTAAACAACCTTTGACCGGTATCGACGCGTATTGCACGGTATGACCCATCCATGCGGCTTACGATCCGGGCTTGATGAGCGTCTTCCGGAACCACCGCCCGCCCGCCCTCGCCGCCGCCTGGCTCCTCACGCGCGCCCTGATGCTGTGGCTTCTCGCCCATGACCGGCTCGCCCCGCTGGGCGGGGGCGGGGTGTCCCGCGAGGTGCGCCGGCTCTACTTCCACTGGTACGGCGTCCTGTCGCAGGGCGCGTTCCCTGCGGGCGACCGGCTGTGGCAGTACCCGCCGGGCGCGGGAGCGGTGCTGCTGGCACCCGGACTGCTGCCGGGGCTGACCTACTTCACCGCGTTCGTGGTCTGCACGCTCGCCGCGGACGCGGTGATCGTCGTCGCCCTCACGCGCGCGGGACTGCGGCCCGGCCGCAGTGCGCGCGGCGCCTGGCTGTGGGTGCTGGGCCTGCCCCTGCTGCTGCACATCCCGCTCGCCCGGTACGACGTGCAGGTCACCGCCTTCGCCGTCGTCTCCCTGCTGGCGCTCTCGCGCCGCCCGCGCGTGGGCGGCGCCCTCGCCGCGGCGGGCGCGCTCGTGAAGGTATGGCCCGCGCTGGCGCTGATCGGCACCCCGCGGGGCCGGACCACCCGGGAGGTGTGGACCTCGGCGGCGGTCACCGGGGCCGCGCTGCTCGCCGTCCTCGTGGCAGCCTTCGGCCACCCCTTCGACTTCCTGCGCCAGCAGAGCGGCCGGGGTGTCCAGATCGAGTCCCTCGGCGGCACGGTCCTGGGCTTCGCCCGCCACGCCGGCTGGCCGGGCACGGCCCGCTACCAGTACGGCGCGATGGAGTTCGTCGGGCCGTACACCGGCGCGGTCGCGGCCTGCTCGCTCGCCCTGACGGCCGCCGCGTTCGGGCTCGTACTGCTGTGGCGGGTGCGGGCACGCCGCTGGACGAGCGCCACCCCCTACGACGCGGCGCTCACCTCCGTCCTGCTGTTCACCGTGACGAGCCGGGTGATCAGCCCCCAGTACATGGTGTGGCTGCTGGGTCTCGCCGCCGTCTGCCTGACCTCGCGGCACACCACACAGCGCCCGGTCGCCCTGCTGATCGTGGCGGCGACGGCGGTCAGTTCCGTGGCGTACCCGGGGATGTACGGCGAAGTGGTGCGCAGCACCTGGACGGGCTGCCTGCTGATGCTCGTACGCAACGGCCTGCTGGCGACGGCGGCGGGGATGTCCTTCGTACGGCTGTGGCGGTCGGGCCTGTCCACGGCCGCCCCGTACCCCGCCGCTCCGACCGGCGCGGAGCCGGGCACACACCGGATTCCCGCCGGGCTCCGAACAAGACAGTGACGGACTCTTAACGGAGAATTACCCGCAATCCTTACGATTCCGGCTCGTGGACCACATGAACCCTCACCAGGCGAAGGTCAGCGTCGTCGTCATCGGGTACGACGACGCCGGCCATGTCACGGACGCCGTGCGCTCGGCGCTCGCGCAGGGTCCGGCCGTGCGCGAGGTCATCGCCGTGGACGACTGCTCGACCGACGGCAGCGGCGCCCTCCTCGACGCCCTCGCCGAGGGGGAGCCGCGTCTGAGGGTGATCCACCGGCCGGCCAACAGCGGCGGCTGCGGCAGCCCGCGCAACGACGGCATCGACGCGGCCTCGGCCCCGTACCTGATGTTCCTGGACAGCGACGACGTCCTGCCGCCCGGCGCGGTGGACGCTCTGCTGCGCTCCGCCGAGGAACACCACGTCCAGGTGGCGGCAGGACTGTGCGTGCGGCGCGAGCTGCCCTCGGGCCGCGAGGTCCCCTGGGAACGCGCGCTCTACGCACGGCCCACGGTGATATCCCGCCCCTCGCGGCGCCCGCGGCTCACCCACGACACCCTCTGCGTCAACAAGCTGTACCGCACCGACTTCCTGCGCGAGCACGGCATCCGTTTCCCCGAGGGCCGCTACCCCTACGAGGACTTCGTGTTCACCGCGCGGGTCCTGGCCGCCTCGCCGCGCATGGTCCTGATCCCCGAGACGGTGTACATCTGGCACGTGCGGCGCACCGCCGACCGCCTGTCCATCTCGCTCGACCGCGCCGGCATGAGCAACTGGCGGGCGCGGACCCAGGCGAACCGGGCGGCCTACGAGATCCTGCTGAACGCCGGGGAGAAGCAGCTCGCGCGGGCCGTGCACGGCAAGTTCCTCGACCACGAGCTGCGGATGTACACGCGCGAGCTGGAACTGCGCACCCCCGAGTACCGGAGCGCCTGGTGGGACCTCACCCGGGCGTATCTGTCGACGTTCGACGCGGCCGACTTCACCGTCAATCCGGCCGCCCCCGGCCGGCTCGTCGCCCGGGTGATCCTCGCCTGTCCGACCCCGCGCGACCTGCCCCGTCTCAGGGAACTGGCGGCCCGTCCGGCCCGGCTGCTCCCGCCCTACGCCCGGGACGGCGAAGGCACCCCCGTGTGGTCCGCCGACCTCCCCGAGGTGACCGTGGAGCATCTGCTGGGCCGGGCCGTGCATCTGCTGCCCCTCGCCGTCGAGGCGGAGCTGCGCCCCCGCGTGCGGGGCACCCGGCTGCGGCTGCGCGTGCACGAGCTGTACGGGCGCATGGCCGAGGCGGGTCCCGTCTCGGTGGACCTGGAGTTCGTCCACCGGGACGAGGGGCGGGTGGGCCTGAGCGGCAGGGCCGCCCTGGTGGCAGACCGCTACGGCGACTCCTGGTCCGCCGAGGCACCGGTGGAACTGTCGGCGCTGGGAGCGGGCGTCTGGGATCTGCGTCTGACCGTGCGCTTTCGCGACGGCACGAGCCGGGAGACGTCGGCGCACGCGCTCGGCGGACCCGGCCTGCTGCGCCGCCGTGCGATTCCGGACGCGCACCACGGGGTTCTCCTCGTGCAGCCGTACCGGACACACGCGGGGGCGCTGGGCCTGCGCACGGCGTCCGGTTGGCGCGGCATGACCGAGGTGGTGTCCCGGCGGCTCAGGCGCCTGCTTCACTGATACGCGGACGCGCGGCGCGGACGCGGACACCGTCACGAGCGCCCGCCCCCGGCCACAGGCACGCGGTCCGGTACACGGACCCATCCACGAGGAGAACGGCCCCACATGACCTGGCTGATCACCGGCGGCGCCGGTTACATCGGAGCGCACGTCGTCCGCGCGCTGCGCGAGGCGGGCGAGAAGGCCGTGGTGTACGACGACCTGTCCACCGGGACGGCGGAGCGGGTGCCCTCGGACGTCCCGCTGGTGGTCGGCTCGACCCTGGACGGCGACCTGGTGGCCAGGACGCTCGCGGAGCACTCCGTGACCGGTGTCGTCCATCTGGCGGCGAAGAAGCAGGTCGGCGAGTCCGTGGAGCGGCCGCTGCACTACTACCGGGAGAACGTCGAGGGCCTGCGCGTCCTGCTGGACGCGGTGACCGCGGCCTCCGTGACCGCGTTCGTCTTCTCGTCCTCGGCCGCGGTCTACGGGATGCCGGACGTGGACCTGGTGACGGAGGAGACTCCCTGCGCGCCGATGAGCCCGTACGGAGAGACGAAGCTGGCCGGCGAGTGGCTGGTGCGCGCGACGGGCCGGGCGACGGGCCTGTCCACGGCGTGCCTGCGCTACTTCAACGTGGCCGGCGCGGCGGCCCCCGAACTGGCCGACACGGGCGTCTTCAACCTCGTCCCGATGGTCTTCGAGAAGCTGACCGAGAACGCACCCCCGCGTGTGTTCGGCGACGACTACCCGACGCCGGACGGCACGTGCGTGCGCGACTACATCCACGTGGTCGACCTGGCCGAGGCGCACGTGGCCGCGGCCCGCGCCCTGACGGCCTCCCCCGGGACCTCCCTGACCCTCAACATCGGCCGCGGCGAAGGGGTTTCGGTGCGCGGGATGATCGACCGCATCAACGCCCTGACCGGCCACGACCTCCCCCCGGTCACCACCCCGCGCCGCCCCGGCGACCCGGCCCGCGTCGTCGCCTCCGCCGACCGCATCGCCGACGAACTGGGCTGGAAGGCCCGCCACGACGTGGACGACATGATCACCTCAGCCTGGAGAGGCTGGCTCCACCACCACCCGAACCCGACCCGGGCCTGACGCCGGAGCCGGTCGGTCAGAGGGCTTTCAGGGCTGCTGCCGTGGCGCGGGCCAGGCTGGGGAGGTAGCCCTTGGGGACCTTCGGGCCGCGGACGACCACCGCGCGCCAGTAGAGCGGTCCCGACATGACGTCCAGCGCGAGGTCCACGTCCACTCCCTCGCGGATCTCGCCGCGCGCGACGGCCGACGCGACGATCCCGCTCGCCACCGACTGCTGCCCCTCCCGCAGCGCCGCCTGCATGGCGTCCGCGATCTCGGGGTTGCGGGCGGCCTCGGCCTGGAGGTCGGGGATGATCTGGCCGGCCACCGGGTGCCGCAGCGCGCGCGAGGTGACCTCGTACAGCAGACGGAGGTCGCCCTCCAGTGAACCCGTGTCCGGCGCGGGCAGCCCCTGGACAGCGATCGCCGAGACCAGGTCCAGCACGAGGTGCAGCTTGGAGCGCCAGCGCCGGTACACCGCGGTCTTGCCGACCCCCGCGCGGCGGGCGATCCCCTCGATGGACATCCTGGCGTAGCCGACGGACGCGAGTTCCTCGAAGACTGCTGCGCGGATCGCCTCGGTGACGTCCTCGCGCAGGACGGCCGCACCGGCGGGAGCCCGGCGGCGCCGGGGCTTTCCGTCGGCAGGCGCGGGCGTGGGGGCACTCGCGGCTGTATCGGCGTTCGTCGTCATACGCACCAGCATAGGGCGTTACGACGAAACGGTTGCGTTCCGACGTCGGTTGGGCCTACTCTCGCGTTACGACGATACGGTCCCGTTCCGACGCAAGAAAACGGCAAGAAACGCCGTCGGAAACTTCACGGGACCGACCGCGCGCCCCCACCCCCCGAGCGAAAGCAACGGATGTGAGCCAGGTCCTCAACACACCGCCCCCGATGGCGTCACCGGCCCCCACCGAAGACGCCGCGGCCATCGCCGCCCGGTACGGCCTCACCGTCAGCGGTGCGCGCCCGAGCCTGCCCGCGTACGTCCGCCAGCTGTGGGCACGGCGTCACTTCATCACCGCCTTCGCCACCGCCAAGCTCACCGCCCAGTACAGCCAGGCGAAACTCGGCCAGGTCTGGCAGGTGGCGAACCCGCTGCTGAACGCGGCGGTCTACTACTTCATCTTCGGTGTGCTGCTCGGCACCAAGCACGGCGTGCCGGACTTCGTGCCGTTCCTGGTCACCGGCGTCTTCATCTGGACCTTCACCCAGAGCTCGATCATGGCCGGCACCCGGGCCATCTCCGGCAGCCTCGGCCTGGTCCGCGCCCTGCACTTCCCGCGCGCCGCGCTGCCGGTCTCGTACGCCATCCAGCAGCTCCAGCAGCTGCTGTTCTCGATGGCCGCGCTGGTCGTCATCCTGCTCTGCTTCGGCGTTCCGGTGAGCGCCTCCTGGCTGCTCGTCGTGCCCATCCTGGTGCTCCAGTTCGTCTTCAACGCGGGCGTGGCCCTGGTCATGGCACGCATGGGCGCCAAGACGCCGGACATCGCGCAGCTCATGCCGTTCGTCCTGCGCACCTGGATGTACGTCTCCGGCGTCATGTGGAGCATCGCCTCGACGCTCAAGCACAGCCACATGCCGCACTGGGCGATGATCGCCCTGGAGAGCAACCCGGCCGCCGTCTACATCGACCTGACGCGCTACGCCCTGATCGACAGCTTCCACGCCCACCAGCTGCCGCACCACGTGTGGGCGCTGGCGATCGGCTGGGCCCTGCTCGCCGGAGTCGGCGGCTTCATCTACTTCTGGAAGGCCGAGGAGACGTACGGACGTGGCTGACATGGCTGACACCCTCACGCAGGACGCGCGGCCCCAGGGCGCGGCCGGCACCGCCGACGCGCTGGTCCCCACCGTCGTCGTCGACCACGTGGACATCGTCTACCGGGTCAACGGCACCGGCGGGGGGCGCGGCAGCGCCACCGCCGCGCTCAACCGCATGCTGCGGCGCAAGGAAGCCGAGAAGGCCGCGGGTGTGCGCAAGGTGCACGCCGTCAAGGACGTGTCCTTCACCGCCTACCGCGGCGAGGCCATCGGCCTGATCGGCACCAACGGCTCCGGCAAGTCCACGCTGCTCAAGGCGGTCGCGGGCCTGCTCCCGGTGGAGAACGGCAAGATCTACACCGACGGCCAGCCCTCGCTGCTCGGCGTGAACGCGGCCCTGATGAACGACCTCACCGGTGAGCGCAACGTCTACCTCGGCGGCCTCGCCATGGGCATGTCCCGTGAGCAGATCAAGGAGCGCTACGAGGAGATCGTCGACTTCTCGGGCATCAACGAGAAGGGCGACTTCATCACCCTGCCGATGCGGACCTACTCCTCCGGCATGTCGGCCCGGCTGCGCTTCTCCATCGCGGCGGCCAAGGACCACGACGTCCTGATGATCGACGAGGCCCTCGCCACCGGTGACCGCTCCTTCCAGAAGCGGTCCGAGGAACGCATCCGCGAGCTGCGCAAGACCGCGGGCACGGTGTTCCTGGTCAGCCACAACAACAAGTCGATCCGCGACACCTGCGACCGCGTCCTGTGGCTGGAGCGCGGCGAACTGCGCATGGACGGCCTGACCGAGGACGTCCTCAAGGAGTACGAGAAGTTCACGGGCAAGTAGACACCCGGGCACCCGACCGAGGCGGAGCCGGCGACGGCTCCGCCTCGGGTCGTTCCCGGCCCCGTCCGCTCAGCGCTCCAGGAACGCGAACAGTTCCTCCCACCTGCGGACGACCTCGTCCGTGGTGAAGCGCTGGATGTTCACGCGCGCGGCCTCGCCCATGGAGTCCCGCAACGCCTTGTCGGACATCAGCGTGTCCAGCCGGCGCGCCAGTTCACCGGTGTTGCCGAGCGTGGCCAGCAGGCCGTCCTCGCCGTCCCGGACGATCTCGTGGACACCGGGCGCGCAGTCGAAGGCGGCGCACGGAAGACCGGTGGCCATCGCCTCCATGAGCGCCAGCGGGAAGCCCTCGCCCCGCGAGGAGAGCACGAAGACCGAGCCGCCGCGCAGCGCGCCCGGCACATCGCTCGTCCGCCCCATCCAGTCGACCGAGTCGTCGAGCCCGAGGGCGGTGCACTGCTTCCTCAGCATCTCCTCGTCCTCGCCGGAGCCGTAGATCCGCAGCCGCCAGTCGGGGTGCAGCGGGACGACCTCGGACCAGGCGTCGAGGAGCATGTCGATGCCCTTCTGGTCCGTCAGCCGGCCCACGCTGACGACGGCGTTCTCCGTGCGCGGCGAGGCCACCGCGGGCATGAACGGAAGGGGGTTGGGCATGAAGGACGCGTTGTCGAGCCCCTGTCCGATCCACAGGTCGGCGTCCTCGCGGGTGAGCGCGAGCATCCGGTCGACGTCCTTGTAGTGCTTCTGGACCCGCCGGAAGCGCGAGGTCGTCCGGGAGTACTCGAACGACTCGTGGCTCATCCCTATGACGGTCAACCCGCCGGTGTCGGCGAGCTTCACCCACTCCATGGCCCACACCTGGGTGACGATCACGACGGCCCCGGGACGCGCGGCCCGGAACAGCGCGGTCAGCTCGGCGGCCTTCTCCCGCATGCCCGCGGCCCGTTCGGCCCGCCGTCTCCGCTCGACGAGGTCGAGCCGCCCCCTGAGCCCGCGCGCCCCTCCGACCCGGAGCGGGTGGACGTCGTACAACGTCGTCGTGGGATACGGGAGTTCGCCCAGTTCCTGGGGAACGGCCGGCTCGGTGACGCCCACCACGTGCACGCGGTGGCCGCGCCCGGTGAAGAGCCGGGCCATCTGGTGCGACCAGCTGGTCACCCCGCCCAGTTCGTCGACGCTGTTGGAGACGAAGAAGATGTCCCGCTGCCGGCCGGTCATCCGCGCCTCCACTGCCCGAAGAACTGGTCGACGACCGCGCGGGCCGCCGTCCCCTGGTCGTACTCGCCGAAGCCGGCGAGGAACTGCTCGCGCCTGGGCGCGTACTTGACGGACTGTTCCTCCAGCGAGCCCAGCGCGGCGTGCAGTTCGTCCTCGGTCCGCACCACGGGCCCCGGCGCCCGCTCCAGCAGGTCGAAGTAGGTCCCGCGGTCCTCGTGCGCGTACGCCTCGTAGTCGTACGCGAAGAAGAACATCGGACGGTCCAGGAGGGCGTAGTCGAACATCACGGACGAGTAGTCGGTGATCAGTCCGTCGGCGAGGGCGAGCAGCGGGGTCACGTCGTGGTGGGCCGTGACGTCGACGACCCGGCCGCGCACGGACGGCGGCAGCACCACATGGTTCAGATAGTGGGAGCGGACCAGGAGGACATAGCGGTCGCCGAAGGTGTCGGCGAAGCGCTCGACGTCGAAGGGCAGCTCGAACCGTTTCTGCCCGTTGCCGCGGCTGCGGAAGGTCGGCGCGTAGAGAAGGATCTGCCGGTCCTCGGGGATGCCCAGTTCGGCGGCCAGCGCGCCGCGTTCCCGCGCCGCTCCGGTCTCCTCCCGCTGTCTGGCCCGTACGAGTGCGTCGTTGCGGGGGTATCCCACCCGCAGCAGGGTCCGCTCCTGGAGCCGGAAAGCCCGGGCGAGGGTGCGCACATCGTGCTCGGAGCGGATGAGGAAGCGGTCGAACCGGTCCAGTGTCCGCTGCTGCGCGGCCTGTTCCTCGCGGGACTTGAGCTTCCACTCGGCCTCGTCGAAGCCCATCCGCTTGAGCGCGGAGCCGTGCCAGGTCTGGATGTACGTCGTGTCGGGTCGCTTGGCGAGCTTCAGCGGGTAGCTCTGGTTGTCGATCCAGAACTCGGCCTGCGCGAGCGCCCTGAGATAGGGCAGGGACCAGCGCCGTACGAGGGTGGCGTCGTCGGGGAAGCCGGCCGGGCTGTCGCTGTACGCCCAGACCGGCTCGAACTCCAGCCCCTGGCGGCGCATCTCCTCGTAGATGGCCCGGGGGCTGTCGCTGTACTGGCGGCCCAGGTGGCTCTCGAAGACGACGAGTCCCTTGCGGACGGGCAGCCGGCTGAACACCTCGTGGTAGAGGCGGATCTTGGTCTCGCCGGAGGTGAGTTCCTTGCGCAGGGAACGGGCCTTGCGGTAGCCGGTCTTGGCGAGCGTTCCGGCCCGGCCGTGCACACCGCGCTGGACGAGGACGCTCGCCTTCTTGTCGGGGACCAGCCGGAAGGACAGATGCCCGCGCGAGGAGACGACCGGCTCGATACGGTCGGCGACCAGCCGTGTGAGCCGCGGCCGGACGGGCAACCGCCCTGCGGCCAGGCCGGGTTCGGCCGCGGTGAGCCGGGTCGTGGTGCGTACGCCGTCGACGTCGAGGTGGAGCCGTACGTCCCACACGGCGTCCACGATGCCCAGCGGGCGCACGGCCGCGAGGTCGGCCGAGGTCTCCCAGGCGACCGTCTCCCCCGCGTGCCGGACGTCCGCCACGGGGAAGCGGAAGGTCTGGAAGCGCACTCCGGGGCGCCGTGCGTAGAACTCCAGTTCCGCGGAGAGCCGCGCGCCGGCCGGGATCACTCCGAGCGGGTTGGTGATGCTCCCGGCGAGCCGGACGGTCGAACCGGTG
Organism: Streptomyces sp. NPDC024698; assembly: GCF_055559015.1. Taxonomy (NCBI): domain Bacteria; kingdom Bacillati; phylum Actinomycetota; class Actinomycetes; order Kitasatosporales; family Streptomycetaceae; genus Streptomyces; species Streptomyces sp. NPDC024698. The sequence goes on from NZ_JBVHLK010000001.1 coordinate 1,010,363, forward strand.
CTCTCGTACGAGGTCAGCGCGTTGCGCAGGAACATGCGGTCGACCGGCTTGACGTGGTGGCCGAGGTCGGTGACGTCCAGGACGTGCCGGCCGAAGGGGTCGTCGAGGTGTTCGGCGCACCAGTACACGCGGCCGTCGCGCTCGACCAGCGGCGAGGAGATCTTGTCGCGGTTGGTGAGCGTGTCCACGGCCGGCAGCAGGTTGTCCCAGTCGCTGACCTGGAGGAGATAGGCGCAGATGGCGTGGATGGGTTCGGTCTCGTCGAAGGCGGCGCGGTCGATCGACTCCAGGTACTGCCGGGCGATCGCCGCGAACTCCTCGCGGTACGCGGCGTCGCGGAAGGGCAGTTCGCGCAGGTGCAGCACGAGGTCGTGCTTGAGGAACTTGACGTCCTTGGCGAACTTCAGGTCCAGGTGGCCCTTGTCCGCGAGGAGCCGGTCGACCCGGCGGTGGATCTCCATGCGGTGCGTGAAGTTGGCGATCTCGTCACGCCGGTTGCTGATGGACTTCGCCTCGGCCTTGTCGGCGACCCTCCACTCGTACACCCGGTTGGGGATGAGGGTGATGCGGCGGGCACTGGCGTAGGCCTGGGCGGAGAAGAGCAGGTCCTCGTAGTGGATGCCGACCGGGAAGCGCAGCCCCTCGTCGAGCAGGAACCGTCTGCGGTAGCACTTGTTGGTCGACAGGGTGTCGAAGACCAGCAGGTCCGGCAGTTCGGAGATCGACTCCAGGGTCCGGGTGCGCTCGTAGAGCCAGGGGTACCACTTGACCTCCTTGCCGGTGCGCGAGTCGACGTGCACGCGCACGCACAGGCCGGAGACCAGATCGGCGCCGGTGGCCTCGGCGGCCTCCAGCATGTTGCGGCAGGCGTTGCGCTCCAGGACGTCGTCGCTGTCGAGGAAGAGCACGTAGGTGCCGCGGGCCTCGGCGATGCCGCGGTTGCGGGGGGCGCCGCAGCCTCCGCTGTTCTCGGGCAGCCGGCAGGCCCGTACCCGGCCGGGGTGGGCCGCCGCCAGTCCGCGGGCCACCTCGTACGAGCCGTCGGTGCTCCGGTCGTCGACGATGACGACCTCGACGTCGTGCAGCGTCTGGTCCAGCACGGAGCGCACGGCGGTGGGCAGCCGTGCGGCGTCGTTGTAGACGATGACGACCACGGAGACGGCGGGCCCGTCCGGCTCGGCCCCCGAGGGGGCGGCGGCGGGCTCTGTGCCCTGTTCGGCGAACACGCGAGGTTGATCCACATTCATCCTATTAATCGTAGACATCACACCCCGATTCGGGGTGCTATCGACCGTTCTTCGCGTGTTGGAAGACCCAGGTCCGGTACACCACGAAGCGGAACGCCGAGGCCAGGACGATCGACAGCACCTTGGCGAGGTTCGAGCCGAGCGGGCTGTTCATCCCGAGACCGTGGTAACCGATGTAGAAGAGCAGGCTCTCCATGGCGACGCCGAGCCCGCTGAAGGCGAAGAACAGGGCGATCTGGCGCGGGGTGCGCGAGGCCCGGTCCCGGTAGGCGAAGTAGCGGAAGCCGAGGTAGTTCGTCCCCATGGCGACACAGCTGGCGGCCACCGTGGCGGCCATCGGGGCCCATTTCAGGCCATGCAGCGCCAGATTGAAGAAGAGGATGTTGACGGCGACACCGCTGCCGCCGACGACGGAGAACCGGGCTACTTCCAGGACGAGCCGGCTGACCTTCTGGCCCTTCGGCGCTTTCGGGGCTCTCTGGGGACCGAGGACGGGTGGCGTCGTCACGGGGGCCCGCCTTTCGGTGAGGTGTACTGCCACGAGTCCGGAACCTCCACGGGTGTACCTGTCGACAGAGCCGCGGTCGGCCCGTCAGCCGAGCCAACCTTAAGCTAAATGTCCTATTTACCAGGTATAGGTAAATTACCGGCCGGAGTTTCGCGAGAGACGGGCAAGAAAGAACCCATCCGCCCCATGGGAAACGGGGGCGCCCCGGGTCGTGATGACCCGGGGCGCCCCCGTCCGCTCGTCTCCCGGGCTACGACGCCCGGGACTCACCTGTGGATGACCGCTTCCTAGGAATGCACGCGCAGCAGTGTCCGCATCGTCCGCATCGCCACCGAGAGGTTGGCGAGGTCGAACGAGTCCGATCCCTGGATCTCGTCCAGGGTGGTACGGGCCCGCCCGAGGATCGCCGTGTTCTTCTCCCGCCAGGCGTCGAAACGCTGCTCGGGAGTGGACGATCCGTCGCCCACCGCCAGGACGTCGGCGGTCAGCGCCGCGTGGGCCGCGTACAGGTCCTCGCGGATGGACGCGCGGGCCATGGACTGCCAGCGGTCGGCCCGCGGCAGCTCGATGATGCGGTCCATCAGCTGGGTGATGCCGAGACGGTCGGCGAGGTCGTAGTAGACCTCGGCGACGGCCATCGGGTCCCGGCCCATGCGGTCGGCCACCGAGACGATGTCCAGCGCCGGGAAGGCGGAGGAGAACCCGGCCACGCGGGTGGCGAGTTCGTCCGGCACGCCGGCGTCCGACAGCTCGTCGTAGATCTGCTGGTACCACTCCAGGTCCGCGCCGCGGACCAGCTTGGGCAGCTCCGACCACACCTGCTCGACGCCGTCGGTGAAGAACCCGATCGTCTCGGCGAGCTGGAGCGGCTGCGGCCGGTTGTTGAGCAGCCAGCGCGTACCGCGCTCGACGAGCCGGCGCGAGTGCAGCCGGATGCGGGTCTGCACATCGGCGGCGACGACATTGTCGAGCGCCTCCACCGCGTCCCACACCGCGCTGGAGTTGAAGATCGCGCGGGCCGCGGTCTGCGCCCGGACGATCTCCTCGAGCGAGGCACCCGTCTCCTCGCGCAGACGGTGCAGGAAGCTCGTACCGCCCGTGTTGACCGTGTCGTTGACCAGGACGGTCGTCACGATCTCACGGCTCAGCGCGTGCCCCTCGATCTGCTCGCGGAACTTCTCGCGCAGCGCCGTGGGGAAGTACGCGAGCAGCAGGCTCTGGAGATGCGGGTCGTCGGGCAGCGAGGTGGCGAGCAGGTCCACGGAGACCGTGATCTTCGTGTACGCGAGCAGGACGGCCGTCTCCGGACCGGTCAGACCCTGACCGGCGTTGAGCCGCTCACGGATCTGCCGCTCGGTGGGCAGGAACTCCAGGGCCCGGTCGAGGTGCCCCTCGCGGACCAGGTGGCGCAGGAAGCGCTGCTGGGCGTGGAGCATGCTCGGGGACTGGGCCAGCGCGTTGGAGATCGCCACGTTCTGCGCGTAGTTGTTGCGCAGCACCAGGGCGCCGACCTCGTCGGTCATCTCGGCGAGCAGCTTGTTGCGCTGCTTGACGGTCAGATCGCCGTTGGTCACCACCGCGTTGAGCAGGATCTTGATGTTCACCTCGTGGTCGGAGGTGTCCACGCCCGCGCTGTTGTCGATGGCGTCGGTGTTGATCCTGCCGCCCTGCTGGGCGAACTCGATCCGGCCGAGCTGGGTCAGACCCAGGTTGCCGCCCTCGCCGACGACCTTGACGCGCAGTTCGGCGCCGTCGACACGGATCGCGTCGTTGGCCTTGTCGCCGACCTCGGCGTTCGACTCGGCGGACGACTTCACGTACGTGCCGATGCCGCCGTTCCACAGCAGGTCGACGGGTGCCTGGAGGATCGCGCGCATCAGGTCGGCCGGCGTCATCTTCGCGACGTTCGACTCGATGCCGAGGGCCTCGCGGATGTGCGCGTTGACCGGGATGGCCTTGGCGCTGCGCGGGAAGACGCCGCCACCGGACGAGATCAGCGCGGTGTCGTAGTCGGCCCACGAGGAGCGCGGCAGCTCGAAGAGGCGGCGGCGCTCGGCGTACGAGGTCGCCGCGTCCGGGGCCGGGTCGATGAAGATGTGCCGGTGGTCGAACGCGGCGACCAGGCGGATGTGCTCGGAGAGCAGCATGCCGTTGCCGAACACGTCACCTGACATGTCGCCGACGCCGACCACCGTGAAGTCCTGCGTCTGGGTGTTGACGCCGAGCTCCCGGAAGTGCCGCTTCACGGACTCCCAGGCACCGCGGGCGGTGATGCCCATCTTCTTGTGGTCGTACCCGGCGGAGCCGCCGGAGGCGAAGGCGTCGCCGAGCCAGAAGTCGTACGACTGGGCGACCTCGTTGGCGATGTCCGAGAACGTCGCCGTGCCCTTGTCGGCGGCGACCACGAGGTAGGTGTCGTCCTCGTCGTGCCGGACGACGTCGGCGGGCGGGACGATCTCGCCGGCCACCATGTTGTCGGTGATGTCGAGCAGCGCGGAGATGAAGGTCCGGTAGCTGCGGATGCCCTCGGCGAGCCAGGCGTCACGGTCCACGGACGGGTCGGGCAGCTGCTTGGCGACGAAGCCGCCCTTGGCGCCGACCGGCACGATCACGGTGTTCTTGACCATCTGCGCCTTGACCAGGCCGAGGATCTCCGTGCGGAAGTCCTCACGCCGGTCGGACCAGCGCAGACCACCGCGCGCGACCTTGCCGAAGCGCAGGTGCACGCCCTCGACGCGGGGCGAGTACACCCAGATCTCGAACGCCGGGCGCGGCGCCGGGAGGTCCGGGATGGCCGTCGGGTCGAACTTCATCGAGACGTACTCGTGGGGCGTGCCGGCCGCGGTGTGCTGGAAGAAGTTCGTGCGCAGGGTGGCCTTGATCAGGTGGAGGAAGGACCGCAGGATCCGGTCCTCGTCCAGCGAGGCGACCTGGTCCAGGGCCGCGTCCAGCTCCTCCAGGAGCGCGTCGGTCAGCTCGACCCCGGCGCGCTGGCGCTCCGGCGACATCCGCGCCTCGAACAGCGAGACGAGCAGCCGGGTGGTGTGGACGTTGTTGCGGAGGGTGTCCTCCATGTAGTCCTGGCTGAACGTGGAACCGGCCTGGCGCAGGTACTTCGCGTAGGCGCGCAGCACCATCGACTGGCGCCAGGTGAGCCCGGCGCTCAGCACGAGGGCGTTGAAGCCGTCGTTCTCGGCCTGACCGGTCCAGGTGGCGGCGAAGGCCTCCTGGAACCGCTCGCGGCCGTCGTCGCCGAGGTAGTCGCCGTTGCCGTTGAGGGACTTGGGCAGGCGCAGCCCGAAGTCGTAGATCCACGCCGTCGTACGGTCCGAGCAGCGCAGTTCGTAGGGCCGCTCGTCGGTGACCTCGACGCCCATGCGGTTCAGGGCGGGCAGGACCGCGGAGAGCGAGACCTGCTCACCGGTGCGGTAGATCTTGAAACGGCGCTCGCCGGGCGCCGCGCCCACCGGCTCGTACAGGCTGAGCGCGAAGTCCTTGCGGGGCTCCTTGCCGAGTGCCTGGAGGTGGACCAGGTCGGCGACGGCGGAACGCGGGGAGTGGTCGGCCTTGTAGCCCTCGGGGAAGGCGTTGCCGTAGCGGCGCAGCAGTTCGGCGGCGCGCTCCTCGCCGCACTCGGCGGTCAGCGCCTCCGCGAAGCCGTCGGCCCAGGAGCGGGCGGCCTCGACGAGACGCGCCTCGATGCGCTCCTTGTCGGAGTCGGAGAGCTGCGGCAGCTCGGTGCCGGGCTCGACCCGGACCACGAAGTGCAACCGGGACAGGATCGACTCGGTGTTCCAGGCCGTGAAGTCGACGCTGGTGCCGTTGAGCTCTTCCTTGAGGATGTCGATGATCCGCAGGCGCACACCGGTGGTGTAGCGGTCGCGCGGGAGGTAGACGAGGGCCGAGTAGTAGCGGCCGTACTCGTCCTGGCGCAGGTAGAGCCGCAGCCGGCGGCGCTCCTGGAGGTACAGGACGGACGTGACGATCGCCCGGAGCTCGTCGGCGGGGGTCTGGAACAGCTCGTCGCGCGGGTACGTCTCCAGGATCTGGAGCAGGTCGCGGCCGTCGTGGCTGTTGGGCGAGAACCCGGCGCCGCGCAGGACCTCGTCGACCTTGCGGCGGACGACGGGCACCCGGCGCACGGACTCGGTGTACGCGGCGGAGGAGAACAGGCCCAGGAAGCGGCGCTCCCCGACGACCTCGCCGTTCTCGTCGAACTTCTTGACCCCGACGTAGTCCAGGTACGAGGGCCGGTGGACGGTGGCGCGGCTGTTCGCCTTGGTCAGGACCAGCAGCTTGTGCTCGCGGGCCTTGGCGCGGGCGTCCGCGGGCAGCCGCTCGAAGGACGGGCTGACCGGGTGGCTGTCCTCGCCGTGCTGCGGGTCGGAGCGCAGGATGCCGAGCCCGGTGCCGGGGACGGCGGCCAGCGAGTCGTCGTCGCGCAGCTGATACTCGCGGTAGCCGAGGAAGGTGAAATGGTCGCCGGAGAGCCAGCGCAGCAGCTCGCGGGCCTCCTCGACCTCCAGGTCGCGCAGATCGTCGGCGGTCGGCTCCTTGGGGAGCTCCTCGGCGATCCGCAGCGCCGCGTCGCGCATCTTCTCCCAGTCCTCGACGGCCTCACGGACGTCGGACAGGACACGCAGCAGGTCCGCGGTGATCTGCTTCAGGTCGGCGCGGTCGGTCTCACGGTCGATCTCGACGTGGATCCACGACTCGACGTGGGCGTCGTGCGGCAGGTCATCGGCGGAGGGCCGCGTGGGCAGCACCTCGATGAGCTTGCCGGTGAGGTCGCGCCGGACGACGAACTGCGGGTGGATGACGACGTGGATGCCGCGTCCCTGGCGGGACAGCTCGTTGGTCACCGAGTCGACGAGGAAGGGCATGTCGTCCGTGACGACCTCGACGACGGAGTGGCTGCATGTCCAGCCGTTCTCCTCGACGGTCGGCGTGTGCACCCGCACGTTCGCCGTGCCCTGCGGCCGCATCTCGGCCAGTCTGTAGTGGGAGAAGGCCGCTCCGAAGACGTCGACCGGGTCGCGGTCGGTGAGGTCCTCCGGGGCCGTGTGCAGGTAGTAGCGCTGGAGGAACGCGAGCACGGTGTCCCGGTCGGGGGTGCCCTCGCCCGTCGTCCCAGTCGGTAGGTGCCCCCCGACCGGGCTGTTCTCAGCTACCCGGGCAGCCCTCTCGAGCAGCTCGGCCTTGGCTTCGTCCAGCTTGGTCTGCATGGTCCTCTGGCTCCTGTCGCGCGCCGTTGCGTGACGTTGAAGGAAATACGGTCTCGTGGCTTCCGGCGTGACGCCGTGACGCGGGGTGTCCGGTCTGGTTCGACGCTATGCCGGAGGGTGAGACGGGCGAAGGGGTATCGGCCGATCCGGACGCTCCCGGCGACTGTGACGTCGCTCTCGGCGACGTCCGTTCCCCGGGTGATGTCGCCCTACGGACTGCGTCGCCGCCCGCGCCCGCCGCGTTTCCGCCGGCGCACACGGTCGTCGTCATGATCCCGTTCCGCCCGTGAAGATCAGCGATTGACGCCCGGTCACGGATGTCGTCCGTGCGCTCCGGGCGCGGGGCAGGGGCGACGATGCCCCCGCGAGATATCGCGCTGATCACGCCACCAGGCTATCGCCCCCGACCGGGGAGTCGTCATGAGCCGTATGTGTACAAAACCGGGGGTGGAACTTTGACACTATGCACAGGGGCGAACGGGGTGATGGCATGCAGTGCGGGCCGACGGCGCGTTACCTTCGTCCTACGGGCGGTGTTCTGCCCCTTGGCAGACGCCTCACCCGGAGGCAGGTTGACCGGGACGGCGAAACGCGCAAGGACGGCCGACGGGAGCGCAGCACCATGGCAGCGAAGATCCTCATTGTCACCGGCGACGCGGCGGAGTCGCTGGAGGTCCTCTACCCCTACCAGCGCCTGCGCGAGGAGGGCTACGAGGTCCACATCGCGGCGCCCACCCGCAAGAAGCTCCAGTTCGTGGTCCACGACTTCGAGCCCGGCTTCGACACGTACACCGAGAAGCCCGGTTACACCTGGCCCGCGGACCTCGCGTTCGCGGAGGTCGACCCCGGAGCGTACGTCGCCCTGGTCATTCCCGGCGGACGGGCCCCTGAGTACCTCCGCAACGACCTCGAACTCCGCAAGATCCTGAAGTCCTTCTTCGACGCGGACAAGCCGGTGGCCCAGATCTGTCACGGCCCCCTGCTGACCGCCGCCGTCGACAGCCTGAGCGGGCGCCGGGTCACGGCCTATCCGGCGCTGGAGCTCGACATGCAGGCCGCGGGCGCGACCTTCCAGGACGCGGAGGCCGTCGTCGACGGCACCCTGGTCTCCTCCCGCGCCTGGCCGGACCACTCCGCCTGGATGCGCGAGTTCCTCAAGGTGCTGCGCTCGAAGGCCCCGGTGAACTGACGGGCGCGGGCGCCTCGGGGCCTCTGGGGTCCGGGGCGGAGCCCTCGGGGCCTCTGGAGGCCTGGGGTCCGGGGCGGAGCCCTCGGGCCCCAGGGCGCCTTCGACCGGCCCTGGAGGCCATCGGGGTTTCAGGCCGCCAGTCTGCCGGCCTCCTCGACCGCCTCCGCCAGGCTGTCCACCACGGGGACACCGGCCTCCTCCAGGCTGACGCGGCTGTGGGAACCCCCGGTGTACAGGACGGCGCCGGCGCCGACGTGCCGCGCGGCCGTAGCGTCGTCCACCGCGTCCCCGATCACCACCACACGGGCCGGTTCGACACCCGCGAGGGCACCGAGGTGGCGCACCATGTGCTCCGCCTTGCTGCCGCCGGAGGGTCCGGTGCGCCCGTCGACCCGCAGGAAGTGCGGCTCGATCCCGAAGGCCCGCACCAGCGGGACCAGATCCTCGTGCCCGTACATGCTCAGCAGGGACTGGCTGTGGCCCGCCGCGGCCCATCCGGCCAGCAGCGCGGGCACTCCGGCGGTGAGGCCGCAGGCTCTGCGGTGCTCGGCGTAGTACCGGTGGAAGGTGTCGTCCATGAGCTGCCACTCGTCCTGCGTGGGCAGCCTGCCCATCAGCCGCTCGTAGAACCTCGGCACGGGCACGCAGTACATCGCCCGGTACCGCTCCAGGGTGATCGGCTCAAGTCCCAGCTCGGCGAACGCCGCGTTCGTCGCCCCGATGATCGCGTCATTGTCGTGGAACAGCGTGCCGTTCCAGTCCCACACAATGTGCGCGTTCCCTTGCTTCCCCATACGGAGAAACCTACCCGCCACCACTGACAACACCTCGTCGGGAGCGGTGGCCCGAGGGCTACTCCCCGAGTCCGAGCAGGCCCGGGATCTCCTGCGTGGCGAACCACAGCAGTTCGTGGTCCTCGGCCCCGTCGACCACGAACCGGGCGTCGTCGTCCCCGGTGTCCGCGGCGCCGACCGCGGCCGCGGCCGCGGTCACGTCCGTCTCCGCGTCCACCGCGTCGACGTGCACGGCGGCCGCCTTCGCCAGGGTCACGTCCTGGGAGACCCGCACCTCGCCGAGCGCCGCCGGATCGAGCCCACGGTCGGGGTCGGCGGCCGCGGCACGGTCCGGAACGTCGACCGCGACGACGACCCGGCGCCGCACGGCCCCCGCGTCGGCCGCCAGAAGCCGCAGCGAGGCCAGCGCGGCACGGCTCAGCGCGGCGTACTCCAGTTCCTCGATGTCGTCGGAGAGATACCACTCGCGCAGGGCGGGCGTGACCGCGTACGCGGTGAACGGACCCGTCTCCAGCTCTCCCGTCTTGTACGCCTCGGCGAGACCGGAGAGGGTCAGGGGGACGTAGACGCGCATGGCTGGCCGCTTTCGTGGTCGGGACTCCGAGGCTCACCGGTCCTGACACCTCCGGGGAGGGCGGTCCCGCGCCTCCGGAGAGGGCTTTCAGGATACGTGCGGGCGTCCCCTTTCGAGGTGCCGGCCGCACCCTCCGTCACGTCCACCTCACGCCAGCGATTCACCCGGCGCTCCCCTGTGCCGCCAAGGGTTCCACGCCCGCGGACCACCCTGATAGGTGAACTTCACCGCCGCCGCGACGCGCGCCCGCCGTCCTTGCGCGGCGCCCCTCCCGGCTCGTACAAGATCCCCGACACGAAAGTTACCGGCCGGTACGACCGGTCCGGACGACGAGCGGGGACGACGTATGAACAAGGTGATGACCAGGACCGGGCGCCACCCGGGCACCCGCCCGCCCGGCCGCCGGGACTCCCGCAGGCCGGGGGGCGCCCCGCCCCGCGCCCCCGGCACCCCCTCCAGGAGCCCGGGCGGCGGCCCGCCGCGGGCCGCGTCCGCCGCACCCGCGCCGGCCCCGAGCACCCCGCCCCCGGGACTCCCGGGCGAGGCCCTGACCCTCACCACGACGTCCCCCGAGAGGGCCGGGCGCCCCGCTCCGCAGCCGCGCCCCACCGATGTCTTCGCCGAGCGCCTGCTGGCCGTGCTGAGCGGCGCCCGCCCCGTCCACTGCATGCTGCGCCACACCGCGGGCCGGGCCTACGACGAGCTGGTCCGCCTCGCCGAACGCGGCCCCCTTCGCACCCGCGGCGCCCGCCCCGTCGTCCGGGACATCGGCTACTACGTGGCCCGCCCGGACGCCGTCGAGGCCTTCGCCCGCATCGGCGCCGGCGACCAGCTCCGCGCCATGGCCTTCCGGCTGGAACAGGGCCCCGACCTGCGCTGGCGCTGCACCGCGATCGAACTCGGCGGCCCCCGCACACCCGCCGACACCACTTGAGGGACGGGCCCGTGCAACGCGGGAGGGGCCGGACACCCGGTGTCCGGCCCCTCCCGCGTCAGCGGTCGCGCGCGGTGGCAGTGGCCCGCCGCCCGCGACCCTCACTCACTTCTTGCGACGGCGCACGCCGCCCTTCTGCTGCTTGCGGCGCTCCGCGCGGGTGAGGCCGTCCGCCTCGGACCGCACGGGCTCGTCGCTGGCGAAGTCGCCCTCGATGATGCCGCCCTCGCCGTCCACGGTCGGCGCGGAGAAGTGCAGCCGGTCCGGCCGCTGCGGGGCGTCGAGGCCCTTGGCGCGGATCTCGGGGCGCACCCCGCCCGCGGGGACCGCCTCCTGCTTGGCCAGGGACGGCGCGGAGTCCTCGACCAGGACCTCCTCGACCTGCTGCTCGACCTGGACCTCCAGGTTGAACAGGTAGCCGACGGACTCCTCCTTGATGCCGTCCATCATGGCGCCGAACATGTCGAAGCCCTCGCGCTGGTACTCGACCAGCGGGTCCTTCTGCGCCATCGCGCGCAGGCCGATGCCCTCCTGGAGATAGTCCATCTCGTAGAGGTGCTCACGCCACTTGCGGTCCAGGACCGACAGCACGACGCGCCGCTCCAGCTCACGCATGATCTCGGAGCCGAGCTGCTCCTCGCGGGCCGCGTACTGGTCGTGGATGTCGTCCTTGATGGACTCGGAGATGAACTCGGCGGTCAGACCGGCACGGTCGCCGGCCTCCTCCTCCATCTCCTCGACGGTGACCTTCACCGGGTAGAGCTGCCGGAAGGCGCCCCACAGCCGGTCGAGGTCCCACTCCTCGGCGAAGCCCTCGGCGGTCTCGGCCGCGATGTAGGCGTCGATGGTGTCGTCCATGAAGTGCCGGATCTGCTCCTGGAGGTCCTCGCCCTCCAGGACCCGGCGGCGCTCGCCGTAGATGACCTCGCGCTGCCGGTTGAGCACCTCGTCGTACTTCAGGACGTTCTTGCGGGTCTCGAAGTTCTGCTGCTCGACCTGCGACTGCGCCGAGGCGATGGCACGCGTGACCATCTTGTTCTCGATCGGCACGTCGTCCGGGACGTTCGCCATCGACATGACGCGCTCGACCATCTGCGCCTTGAACAGGCGCATCAGGTCGTCGCCCAGCGAGAGGTAGAACCGGGACTCGCCCGGGTCGCCCTGACGGCCGCTGCGACCGCGCAGCTGGTTGTCGATACGCCGCGACTCGTGACGCTCGGTGCCGAGCACGTAGAGACCGCCGAGGTCCTTGACCTCTTCGTTCTCCGCGCGGACGGCCTGCCCGGCCTTCTCCAGGGCGGCGGGCAGGGCGTGCGCCCACTCCTCGATGTGCTCCTCGGGGTCGAGGCCGCGCTGCCGCAGCTCCGCCTCCGCGAGGTCCTCGGGGTTGCCGCCGAGCTTGATGTCCGTACCACGGCCGGCCATGTTGGTGGCCACGGTCACGGCGCCCTTGCGGCCGGCCTGGGCGACGATCGTCGCCTCCCGGTCGTGCTGCTTGGCGTTCAGCACCTCGTGCTGGACGCCGCGCTTGGAGAGCTGCTGCGAGAGGTACTCGGACTTCTCGACCGACGTCGTACCGACGAGGATCGGCTGGCCCTTCTCGTGCTTCTCGACGATGTCGTCGACGACCGCCTCGAACTTCGCGACCTCGGTGCGGTAGATCAGGTCGGACTGGTCCTTGCGGACCATCGGCCGGTTGGTCGGGATCGGGACGACACCGAGCTTGTAGATCTGGTGGAACTCGGCGGCCTCGGTCATGGCCGTACCGGTCATGCCGGAGAGACCGGGCAGTTCCTTGCCGCTGTGGTCGTGACGCTTGTAGAGACGGAAGAAGTTCTGGAGGGTGATCGTGGCGAGCGTCTGGTTCTCGTCCTTGATGTCCACCCCTTCCTTCGCCTCGATCGCCTGGTGCATGCCCTCGTTGTAGCGGCGGCCGGCGAGGATACGGCCGGTGTGCTCGTCGACGATCATGACTTCGCCGTCGATGACGACGTAGTCCTTGTCCTTCTTGAACAGTTCCTTGGCCTTGATGGCGTTGTTCAGGTAACCGACGAGCGGGGTGTTCACCGACTCGTAGAGGTTGTCGATGCCCAGCCAGTCCTCGACCTTGGCGACGCCGGGCTCGTGGATGGCGACGGTGCGCTTCTTCTCGTCGACCTCGTAGTCGCCGGTCTCCTCGATGCCCTTCAGGGTGTTGCCGGCCTCGCCCTTCTTCAGGCGGGTGACCAGCTTGGCGAAGTCGCCGTACCACTTGGTGGCCTGGTCGGCCGGGCCGGAGATGATCAGCGGCGTACGGGCCTCGTCCACGAGGATGGAGTCGACCTCGTCGACGATCGCGAAGTTGTGGCCGCGCTGGACGAGCTCGTCCTGGGACCACGCCATGTTGTCGCGCAGGTAGTCGAAGCCGAACTCGTTGTTCGTGCCGTAGGTGATGTCGCACGCGTACTGCTCACGGCGCTGGGCCGGAGTCATGTTGGCGAGGATGCAGCCGACCTCGAGACCGAGGAACTTGTGGACGCGGCCCATCATTTCGGAGTCGCGCTCGGCCAGGTAGTCGTTGACCGTGATGAGGTGGACGCCGGCTCCGGAGAGGGCGTTCAGATACGCGGGCAGGGTGCCGACGAGGGTCTTGCCCTCACCGGTCTTCATCTCCGCGACATAGCCGAGGTGGAGCGCGGCTCCACCCATGATCTGCACGTCGTAGTGACGCTGGCCAAGAGCGCGCTTGGCCCCTTCGCGGACGGTGGCGAAGGCCTCGGGCATCAGGTCTTCGAGGGTCTCGCCGTCGGCGTACCGCTGCTTGTACTCATCGGTGAGGGCCCTCAGCTCGGCGTCGGAGAGGTCGACGAAGTCCTCTTCGATGGAGTTGACCTGGTCCGCGATGCGGTGCAGTTTGCGCAGGATCTTGCCTTCGCCTGCACGCATGATCTTCGAGAGGACGGACACGGGGGTTTGTCTCCTTGCCGGTCGGGCCTGGGACGGTCGGTTTCAATGACAGTTTCAAATCACAGCTTGAGCAACGGCCATCGTAAGCGAGGACCACACCGCGCCGGGAGGTCTGCCGGGGACAGCCACCAGGACAACGGACAGGGGTTGCCGAAGGTGCCGCGTTCGCACAGCGAAAAGTAGCGAACCGGTCACCCAGGGCAAAGGAATGGCGTCCTTCCGTATGCCCGAGCAGAATCGGCCGATGGACCCCGTCACGCTGACCACCGACCGTCTCGTCCTGCGCGCCGTCGGCGTCGACGACACCGACGCCGTCTTCGAGGCCGCCCAGGATCCCGACATCCAGCGCTGGACCACGATCCCGTCGCCCTATCTGCGCGAGCACGCCTCGGGCTTCACGGACCAGATGGTGCCCGAGGGCTGGGCGGACGGATCGGCCTTCGCCTTCGGCGTCTTCCTTCCCTCCGGGGAACTCGTGGGCATGCTCTCCATCACCATGCGCTCCCTGGGGGTCGGCGAGGTGGGCTACTGGGCGACCAAGGAGCACCGCGGCAACGGCTACATCGCCGAGGCCACCGTCGCCGCCTCCCGCTGGGCGTTCACGGACCTGTCCGTCGACCGCGTCGAATGGCGTGCCGAGGTCGGCAACGCCGGCTCCCGCGCGGTCGCCGAACGCGCCGGCTTCACCGTCGAGGGGACCCTCCGCTCCGCCATCAACAACAAGGGCGTACGCAGGGACTGCTGGATCGGCTCGCTGCTCCCCTCCGACCTGGGCCTCCCGTCGACGGCGCCCTACCTGCCCGCCAGGTGAGCTGTGCGGCGGGTCCCGGCGCCGAATCCCGCCCGGGCCGACGAGGTCGGTACGGCCCGGTCGGCGCCGCGTCCCCTACGCAGGTGTCACACCGTTCCTCCGCGGGCGTCACCGCGCTCCGTCCACAGGCGCCCCGGTTGTCAGTGGCACCGCCTAACGTGTGGGCATGAGTAGTCTCCCGCGTCCCACCACCGAACTCTCCGCGGACGAAGCGCGCCGCATCGCTCTGCGGGCGCAGGGTTTCCTGGGCGCCCCGGACCGCAGGGCGGGCGTCCGCGGAGTCCTGCGGCACCTGGGCGCGGTCCAGCTCGACACGATCTCCGTCCTGGCCCGCTCCCACGAACTGATCCCGTACGCCCGGCTCGGCGCCGTCGGCCGCAAGACCGTGGAGCAGGCCTACTGGACCTCCGCGCCGCCCGCCGACACACCCCCGGCACCGCACGCCTTCGAGTACTGGTCCCACGCGGCCTGCATCCTGCCCGTGGAGGAGTGGCCCCACTTCGCGTTCCGCCGCCGCGCCTACCGCGCCCGCCCGCACTGGAACCACGACCTGCCCGACGGCGCCTACGACCAGGTCGTCAAGCAGCTGCGCGCCGAAGGGCCCCTCACGGCCACGGACTTGGGCGGGGCGAAGAAGACCAGCGAGTGGTGGGACTGGTCGGGCACGAAGGTCGCCGTCGAACGCGCGCTGATGTACGGCGAGGTGGTGTGCGTGGAGCGGCGCGGCTGGAAGCGGGTCTACGACCTCGCCGAACGCGCGATCCCGAAGGCGCTGCTGCACGACGAGCTGGACGACCGGGAGTGCGTGCGCCGTCTCGTCCGCCTGGCCGGGCAGTCCCTGGGCGTCGGCACCCGCGCGGACATCGCCGACTACCACCGTCTCAGGCTGGAGCAGGTCGACGCGGTGATCGCGGACTCGGGCCTGGTGGCCGTGACGGTGGAGGGGTGGGGCAGGACCGCGGCCGGGAAGGGCGGCGCCAAAAGACCGGCCGGAGACGCGTGGGCGGACCCGGAGGCGCTGGAGACGGTCCCGCGCGGCCGTCACCGTACGACACTGCTGTCGCCGTTCGACTCCCTCATCTGGGAGCGGGCGCGCACGGAGCGGATCTTCGATTTCACCCACCGCCTGGAGGCGTACACCCCCAAGCCGAAGCGGGTCCACGGCTACTTCGCCATGCCGGTCCTCGCCGGTGGCCGGTTGGTCGGCCGGGTCGACCCGGCCCGTGAGGGCCGCACGCTGGTCGCGCGGCAGGTCACCCTGGACGGCGCGAAGGCGGTCCCGGCGGTGGCCCAGGCCCTGGCGGAGGCCGCGAGCTGGGTGGACTGCACGGACGTACGGGTCGAACGGGTGGACTCCCCGGACCTGCGCGAACCGCTGACCGCGGAGCTGGCCCGCGCCCTGGGCTGAGGTCCGGCAGGGACAGCGCGCCTGGAGCGAGTCCCCGCGCCTAGCGGATCTCGAGGATCTTCTCCCGCATCGCGTACACCACGGCCTCCATCCTGGAGTGCAGTTGCAGCTTCTCCAGGATGTTGCGCACGTGGTTCTTCACCGTGTTCTCGGAAATGAACAGTTCCTTGGCGATGTCGCGGTTGTTCATCCCCGTGGCGACCAGTTTGAGGACCTCCAGCTCACGGTCGGTGAGCCGCGGCGCGGGCACCAGCCTGCGCTCGTCCGTGCGCTGGATCATCGACTTGAACTCGGTGAGGAGCTTCGAGGCCATCGACGGACTGATCTGCGACTGCCCGTCGGCGACCGCGCGGATGGCCGTGGCCACCTCGTCCGTGGAGATCTCCTTGAGGAGATATCCGGTCGCCCCCGCCTTGATCGCGTCGTAGAGGTCGGCCTCCTCGTCGCTGATCGTCAGCATGATGATCTTCGCGCTGGGGGCCACCTCCTTGATGGAGGTGCACGCCTCGATACCGCCGCGCTTGGGCATCCGGACGTCCATCAGCACGATGTCGGGCAGCAGGTCGGCGGCCTTGTCGACCGCCTCCGCCCCGTCCCCGGCCTCACCGACGACCTGGATGTCCTCCTCGGCCGCGAGCACGATCTCCAGACCTCGGCGGAAGAGGGCGTGGTCGTCGACGACCAGGACCCTGATGGGCTCCTTGCGCGAAGACTCCCCGTCCGGGCCGGAGGCGACGACTCGGTCGTCGGCATCGCCGGCACGCATCGGTCCGAAGCTGTCCGCCATCGTTCCTCCCCCTGAAGGCCGTGGCCTGTGTTTCCGTGGCATCGCCAACCCAAGGCAACGACCCACCGGTTGGGCCGGTGCGGCCATGATTCCACGTCCGGACGGCGGCGGGGTGACGGAGCGGGACGTGAAGGGGTCGCACACCGGTGCCCCTGGGGGCGCACTCGCGCTCCAGGGGCACCGGCTCAGCCGTCACGGGGAACGGTCAGCCGCCGAGCGCGCCACCCGGTGCGTCCGCCCCGCCCTGGGTGACCATCGGGTCCGTGCTGAGGTGGATGACACCGTAGTCGTACGCGTGGCGTCGGTAGACGACGCTGGGCTCCTTCGTCTCGGAGTCGACGAAGAGGTAGAAGTCGTGCCCGACCAGCTCCATCTCGTAGAGCGCCTGGTCGAGCGTCATCGGTGCGGCCACATGGGTCTTCTCGCGGACGACGCAGGGGCCTTCGCCCATGATCTCGAGAGAACCGATCTTCTTGGTGGGCACGGCGTCCGGCTCGTCGTCGCGGACGATGTCACCGCTGCCGTTCAGGGTCGCGGCACCCGGGACGACATCGGCGACCTCCGCCGCCGAGAGCCTGCCGTTGCCACGGCGGGTGTAGCGCTTGTCGTGCTGCTTGCGCAGCCGGGCCTCGAGCTTGTCCGCGGCCAGGTCGAGTGCTGCATACGCGTCGCTTGCCGCTGCCTCCGCCCGGATAACCGGCCCGCGGGAGTGGAGCGTGATCTCCACCCGGTCACTGCGGTCGGCCTGTCGGGGGTTGGGCTCCTTGGACACCTCGACGTCGAGGCTGATCACCTTGCCATCGAGCTTCTGGATCTTCTCCAGCTTCAGCTTCTCGGCCACGTGCTTGCGGAACCGCTCGGGCACCTCGGTCTTGCGGCCCTTGACGACGATGTCCACGCAGAACTCCGTTCCCGGATAGCCCCGCTCCACTGGCGGAGCATCTCCCTTTTGCACCAGGCTCCGGTGAGCCCCGGAACCTCGGACTCGGTGACTTTCACCTCCTCCTCCCCCAAGGACAAGATCTCCACCCCACCGATGCGGGTGATTGCCGGAAAGTCACGCTTCGGCAGTCGGATGCGCGAGGTACGGCCTGCGCCATTGCCTCACAACCGAACATATCTCGCCCGGACGGATGTCGTCACCCTCTACTGATACGTACCTCCGTTCAGGTGAATTGACTCTCTCGTTACCTGCAACGATGCAAGTTCCTGGTCAGTTCCGGTTTATTTCGAAGGCGTCCGACGGTGCCGCGATCACCGCCGAACCGACGGTGTCACCGTTCGTCCCTCCGGCCTGCTCCCTACCCGCGTTTCGCCCGTACACCTCCGCCCTCTCCGTCCTCTCACCCGTCCATCGCAGCGCCCTCGCATCCGACTGCGCCGTCCGCACCGCGCGCGCCGCCTCAGCCAGCGACGCACCCGTCGTCATCAGGTCGTCCACCAGCACGACCCTCCCTCCTTCGGCCAGCAGCCGCTCGGCCCCGGCGACGACCTCCAGGGCGCCCGCCAGATTCGCCGCCCGCTGGCGGGAGTTCAGCCCCGACTGGTCGGCCACCCCACGCCGCTGCCGCAGCACACCGAGCACCCGGGCCGGTGTCCCGGAGCGCCGCAGCTCCGCCGCCGCCGCGAGCGCGATCCGCCGCGCGGGATCGTGTCCCCGCGCCCGGACCGCCCGCCGAGCCGACGGCACGGGCACGAGCAGCACGAGCTCCTGTCCCCTCCCGGCCACCCGAAGAGCCGCGCCACCGCCGCCCGGCCTGCCCCGCGTCTGCCAGGTGACCCCCTTCCCGGGCCCCGGCCGCCCCTGCGAGGCCGCGGGCCGCCCTGCCGGTGCCCCGCGTCCCTGCGGTCCTAGACCCGCCCGCACAGCCCCCGCCAGGGCCGTGCCCAGAGGTGCCGCCAGCGCCAGCGCACCCCGTTCCTTGTGGGCGAGGAGCATGGCGCGCACCTCGTCCCCGTAGGGAGCCGCCGCGTGCACCACGGACAGCCCCGCCGGCTCGGGCACCGGTCGCACCCGGCACGGTGCGGCCCCGCTCAGGGCGGCACGGCACTCGGGACAGAGCACCGTGCGAGGCCTGCCGCAGCCTCCGCACTCGGCCGGCAGCACCAGATCCGTGAGATCCCGCCACCACCCCCGCATGGCCTCCACTGTGCCAACGCCCGGCCCGCCCGGCCACCCCTGTGGAAAACCCGGCGGGCCCGCCTGTGGACAACTGCCGAAACGGCGGTGGGCCCGCCCGGAGACCGGACGAGCCCACCGCGAACGCGTACGGCGTCACCCGGGGTACACCGGTGCCGTCCCGTCCTTGACCACCTTCTGCCACTGCTCGCCCGCCGACAGCCGCACGATGCCGTCCGTCTCCGAGTGCGCCACCAGAGGCAGCTGCTCGTCCTCCGACGCGGCGATCTCCTTGACGTTGGCCAGCGCGGAGGGCGAGGTGCCGAGCGGCGTCGAGCCGTCGACCTGGACGTACTGCATCTGCTGCACTCCGCCCTTCTCGCTGCCGACCACCACGAGACGGCTGTCCCCGGCCCAGGACATGGCCGTGACCTCCTCCAGCTGGGGCGCGACGGAACGCGGCTCGAAGATGTACGCGCCGACGGGCTCGTCCGGCTTGGACCGCTCGATGCGCCCGATCTGGAGCGAGCTCTTGCCGTCCTTCTCGACGATCAGCGCGATGCGCACGCCGTCGGCCGCCACCCGTACCGCCTCGATACGCCCGTCGAGCTCCGGCGCCTGCACGGCGATCGGCTGGCCCGCGCCCTTCTGGAGCAGAAGCAGCCTGGGGTTCTTCGGATCGCGGTCGGCCACCCACAGATCGCCCCGCGCGTCCCAGCTGGGCGTCGTCAGCCGGTCGTCGAGCGTCTTGCCCTGGCTGCGCACCACCGGCTCGGCCAGCGAACCGCCCGGGACCAGCGACCCGACGTACAGGCTGCGGCCGTCGGCCGACACTCCGGCCGCCGTGTCCTCGTCGCGCGACACCGCGGCCGCCCGGAGCTTCTTGCCGCCCTCGCCCAGCGCGCCGGGCACCGCTTCGGGTTCCTTGTCACGGTTGGCGCCGGGCATCCGCACGAGCCGCTGGTCGTGATCGATGAAGTACTGGTACTCCGGGTGCTCGCCGGTGCCGTGCGAGGCGACGCTCTCGGCCCCGGCCTTCGTCAGCACGCACAGCTGCGAGCCGTTCGCCCGCTGGAGCTCCACCTCGTCGACGCCGGTGGGCGTCAGGTCGCGGAGGGTGAGAAGGATCTGGGCCGCCATCTGCCGGCACTGGCCGCTTCCGACCCGGTCGGCCTTCGCGTTCAGCGGCACCGTGACGCTGTTGCGGTCGTCCGGGGACAGCGACACGTCGGCGTTCCTCAGTTCCGTGCCCGACGGGAAACTCGACCTGACCACCGGGTCCAGCCAGTTCGTGGGGCCCTTCAGGAGCGCGCGCACGATCTGCGTCATCGGGTCCACCTGGGCGCGCACGTAGACCGGGTCGGCGACGGTCCCCAGGGGGCGGCCGGTCCCGGAGGATCCGTTCGAGGCGTAGTAGTACTTGTTCACGGACACGTAGTTGCGCTGGAAGTCCGACGTGCCCATGACCACGCCCTGTGGCAGTCCGTCGATGCGCCACTGCTTGTTGCTCTTCAGCTTGGTCAGATGCACCGATCCGCTGTACTGGCCGGAGTCCGGCCCGTACGCGTGCCGGCTGTCCACGGTGGCGACCTTGCTGCCGTTCAGCCGGAACAGGACGTCATGGCTGTCGTCCTTGGTCCCCGAGGGCGCTCCGACCGGCTCCGGCGCGTCCGCGAGGACCGTCGTCGAACGGTACGGGTCCCAGGTCTTGCGCGCGCTGTCGGTGAGGTACTTGCCGGCCGTCTCGTACTTCGCGTCGTCGCTGGTCAGCGCTTCCAGGAAGCCCTGCACGATCTCCGCGGCCGAGGCGCCGGGATGCGGCGGCACGGCGTAGACGCGGACCTGCGGGTCCTGCCGCGGGGTGGACTCCACCCCGCGCAGATCTCCGCTGTCCGGCATCGAGGCGCACCCCGCCAGCAGCAGGGCGCCACAAGCCGCGTACACCACGACACGCACCGAACGCTGTCCGCGGACACCGTTCCCCCCGCGGTCAGCGCCCACGAAATGCCTCCCCATGTCCGAGCTCCTCCGGCGTGTCGCCGTCCCGCCCCCGCTCCTGCGCGGTCCGTTCCCGGCCGCTGCCGGATGTCTCCTCCTGGCGGCGCAGCGCCCCGGCGGGCCGGGGCACCACACGGGCGCCGCTGCCCGGCAGCGCCGTGGGATCGGCCGTGGGCGAGGCCCCGGCCAGCCGGGGGGCGATGCCCCCGCGCTGCGGTATCGGATCCGAGGCGGACCCGGCCTGCTGTACGGGGACCGTGGCGCGCTTGGTGGTGCCGCCGTGCGGCAGACCGGCGTCGTCGAGTCCGCGGTTGCGCCGCGAGTCCTTGGGTTCCAGCGGTATCGGTGATCCCCTGAGCGGCTCGTCCGCCGTCCGCGGCAGGGTCAGCCGGAACTGCGAACCGCCGCCCGGCTCGCCCCACGCCTGGAGCCAGCCGCCGTGCAGCCGCGCGTCCTCCAGGGCGATGGACAGGCCCAGGCCCGTTCCGCCGGTGGTACGCGCGCGTGCCGGGTCGGCCCGCCAGAAACGGCTGAAGACCCGGGTCGCCTCGCCGGGCTTGAGTCCGACGCCGTAGTCGCGGACCGCGATCGCGACCGCTCCGCCCGCCGCGGCGAGCCGGACGACGACGTCCTTGCCCTCACCGTGCTCCACTGCGTTGACGACGAGGTTGCGCAGCACGCGCTCCACCCGCCGGGCGTCGGCCTCGGCGATCAGCGGCTGCTGGTCGCCGACGACCCGTATGTGCGTGCCCTTGCGCTCGGCGAGCGGCTCGGCGCCGCCGACCACCCGTCGTACGACTTCCCTGAGGTCGATGGCGTCGGCCTCCAGCGCCGCCGCGCCCGCGTCGAACCGGCTGATCTCCAGCAGGTCGGCGAGGAGCGTCTCGAAGCGGTCGAGCTGGTCGGCGAGGAGCTCGGCCGACCGCGCGGTCACCGGGTCGAAGTCCACCCGCGCGTCATGGATGACGTCGGCGGCCATCCGCACGGTGGTCAGCGGGGTACGCAGTTCGTGCGACACGTCGGAGACGAACCGCCGCTGCATCCGCGACAGGTCCTCCAGCTGCTGGATCTTGAGCTGGAGGTTCTGCGCCATCTTGTTGAAGGCCTCGCCGAGGCGCGCGATGTCGTCCTCGCCGGTGACCTTCATACGTTCCTGGAGGCGCCCGGCGGAGAGCCGCTCGGCGATCCCGGCCGCCATCCGCACCGGGGTGACGACCTGGCGGACCACGAGCCAGGCGATGGCGCCGAGGAGCACCACGACGAACAGTCCGGCCGTCGCGAGCGTGCCCTTGACCAGGCTCAGCGACTTCTCCTCCTGCGTGAGCGGGAAGAGGTAGTAGAGCTGGTACGCGTCCCCGTTGGGGTCGCTGACCTGCTTGCCGATGACCAGCGCGGGCTGGGACTCCTTGCCGTCCTTGTAGACGACACGGGTGTAGCTCTGCGCCGCGGAGGTGTTCCTGTCGAGCCGGGCACGGAGGTTCTCGGGGATGCTGACCGTCGAGTCGACCTGGCCCGAGGAGCGTGGCGCGAGACCGCCGCTGCCGTCGCCCGAGGCGGTGGAGTTGAGCGTCACCACGTCGAACGCGCCCTGCCCACCGCTGGACAGGGACACGACGAGGTCGGTCATCCACTGGCTGACGTTCTTCGAGGGCCGGCCGTCGGCGGCCGAACGGTCGTCGCCGTTCGCCGTCACCGCCGCGTCCGCCTGCTGCTTGGCCACCGCGAAACCACCGGTGGCCTGGCTCTGCGAGGCCTTCACCTTGGCGTCCAGCAGACCGTTGCGCACCTGCCCGATCACGACGAGGCCGAGGAGCAGGACGACGCCCATGGACATCAGCAGCGTCGTCGCGACAATCTTGAGCTGGATGTTGCGCCGCCACAGCCGCATAACGGGCAGCAGCGGACGGCGCACCCAGCGTATGAGCAGCCGAAGGACCGGGCTGCCCTGGACCCCGCCCTGGAGCAGCCCTCCCTCGAAGAACCGCTCCCAGCGGGAGCCCTTCATCTTCCGGCCGACAGGCCGCCCCGAACGATCCCCCTGCTCAGCGGACGCCGAAGCGGCACTGTCGAAAGACATGTCAGCTCGGTCCTGCCTTGTATCCGACACCTCGGACGGTCACCACGATCTCCGGGCGCTCCGGGTCCTTCTCGACCTTGGAGCGCAGGCGCTGGACGTGCACGTTGACCAGACGGGTGTCCGCCGCGTGCCGGTAACCCCACACCTGCTCCAGGAGGACCTCACGTGTGAACACCTGCCACGGCTTGCGCGCCAGAGCGACCAGCAGGTCGAACTCCAGCGGCGTCAGCGCGATCGACAAGCCTTCCCGCTTCACAGAGTGACCGGCGACGTCGATGACGAGATCGCCGATCGACAGCTGCTCGGGGGCGGGCTCCTCCGAACGGCGCAGCCGCGCCCTGATCCGGGCCACCAGCTCTTTTGGCTTGAACGGCTTCACGATGTAGTCGTCGGCGCCCGATTCGAGGCCGACCACGACATCGACGGTGTCGCTCTTCGCCGTGAGCATCACGATCGGCACCCCGGACTCCGCCCTGATCAGGCGGCACACCTCGATGCCGTCCCGTCCGGGCAGCATGAGGTCCAGGAGCACCAGGTCGGGCTTGGCATCGCGGAAAGCGGCCAGCGCCTTGTCGCCGTCGGCTACGAAAGACGGCTCAAAACCTTCACCACGCAACACAATGCCGAGCATCTCGGCCAGTGCGGTGTCGTCATCGACGACAAGGACTCGTCCCTTCATAAACGACATCATCCCATTAACTAAATCGTTACCTGGCGTGACAAGTCACACAGCTCGGCGAGAGCCTCAGCCGTCACGGGCGAAACAACGCCCTCTTCGGTGACGATCGCCGTGATCAACTCCGGCGGCGTCACGTCGAACGCCGGGTTGTACGCCTGGGTCCCCAGGGGTGCCACAGGTATACCTCCTCCCGGCTCCGTCCCCGCCACCGGTACCTGCGGAGCTGCGATCTCCGTCACTTCATGACCCGCGCGCTGCTCGACCTCGATGGATCTGCCGTCGGGCGTGTCCGGGTCGATCGTCGTCACCGGCGCCACCACGACGAACGGCACATGGTGGTACCTGGCCAGCACCGCGAGCGGATAGCTCCCCACCTTGTTCGCCACCGAACCGTCGGCGGCGATGCGGTCGGCCCCGATGAGCACCGCGTCCACCTCCCCGGCCGCGAACAGCGAACCCGCAGCGCTGTCCGTGAGCAAGGTGTACGCCATGCCGGAGCGCGCGGCCTCGTAGGCCGTCAGACGGGCACCCTGGAGCAGGGGCCGCGTCTCGTCCACCCACAGCCGCCGCAGCCGCCCCGCCCGGTGCGCGGCGAGCACCACGGCGAACGCGGTGCCCTCGCCGCCGGACACCAGCGCTCCGGTGTTGCAGTGCGTGAGCACCCGGTGGCCGCCGCCCGGCATCAGCTCGTCGAGCAGGGCCAGCCCGTGCCGGGCCATACGGGAGCTCGCCTCGGCGTCCTGGCGGTGCAGCACCCGCGCCGCGTTGAGCGCCGCAGCCGCGGCCGCCGCCTGGTCGCCGCCCGCGGAGAGCGCCGCCCGGTGGGCCGCCTGCGCCCTGCGCACGCCGACCGCGAGGTTCACGGCGGTGGGCCGGGCAGCGGCCAGCGCGTGGGCGGCCTCGTCCACGTCGAAGCCGCGTACGGCGGCGAGCGCGACGCCGTACGCCCCGGCGATCCCGAGCAGCGGGGCCCCGCGCACGGCGAGCGTGCGGATCGCCTCCACCAGCGCGGGCGCGTCCGTGCACACGAGCTCGACCTCCTCGGCGGGAAGCCGCGTCTGATCGAGGAGGACCACCACAGGGCCCTCTGGCGGCTCGTGCCAGCGGATCGCGGGTATCTCCGTCGGCCCGCTGTCCTCGCGGGATTGCGCGTAGTGATCGGCCATCCACTCAGTCTGCCCCGTATCCGGCGGACAATTGAAGGTGTGCAGCCCATACGGGGGCCCGCCACTTGACGGGCACGCCGTGACACGATGACTGTCAACCTGCCGCCGCGACCGCGGGACGGGCACCGTGAAGGAGCGACGATGAACGACACTCCGGGCTGGGCATCGCCCGGATCCGCCCCCTCCGGCGCGAAGGAGCCGGACTCGTCCGGCACCCCGGGGCCTGCGGACCAGGGCGGAGCGAACCCGCCCGAGCAGCCCTCGAAGTGGTCCAAGGAACAGCCACCGCCCGCCCAGTGGTCCGCGCCCGGAGCGCAGACGCCTCCGCAGGCCCCGCCGCCCGCCGCACCCGGCCCCGGCTGGGGCGGCCGGCCTCCCGGCGGCCAGAACGGCGGGTACGGCGGCCGGTCGGGTCCTGGACCCGGACACGGCGGACCCGCGGGCTGGGGAGGCAACTGGGGCCACCAGCAGGCCGCCGCCAAGCCCGGAGTCATCCCGCTGCGCCCGCTCGGTATCGGCGAGATCCTCGACGGCGCCGTCTCGACCATGCGCGGCTACTGGCGCACGGTCCTCGGCATCTCGCTGAGCGTCGCCGTCGTCACACAGATCGCCGTCATCCTGCTCCAGGGCTTCGTCCTGGACGACAGTGCCGACACCGAGGCGCTCAACGACCCGAGCGCCACCGTCGGCGAGCTGACCCGGGCCATGGGCAGCACCCTGCTCAGCTCCGGCCTCGTCCTGCTCGTCACCCTGCTCGGCACCATCGTCGCGACCGCCCTGCTCACCTCGGTGACCAGCCGCGCCGTCATCGGCAAGCCGGTGACCACGAGCGAGGCCTGGCGCGACGCCCGTCCCCAGCTGGCCAAACTGTTCGGCCTGACCCTGCTGCTCCCGCTCATCGCCATCGCGGTCATGACCGTCGGCGCGCTGCCCGGACTGCTCGCGGTGGCGGCCGGCTCGCACGACGGCGGAGTCGCGCTCGCCGTCCTCGGCGCCTTCGCCGCAGGCTTCGTCGCCCTCTGGCTGATGATCCGCTTCTCGCTCGCCTCTCCCGCCCTGATGCTGGAGAAGCAGGGCATCCTGAAGTCGATGCGCCGCTCCGCGAAGCTCGTACGCGGCTCCTGGTGGCGGGTGTTCGGCATCCAGCTGCTCGCCACGATCATCGCCAACATCGTGGCGTCGATCATCGTGATCCCCTTCGCCGTCCTCGCCGCCGCCCTCAGCGGCGACGGCTTCGCCGGCTTCCTGGACAACTCCGCCGGCAACCTGGGCTGGACCTTCCTCATCGTCAGCGGCATCGGCTCGGTGATCGGATCCATGATCACCTTCCCGATCACCGCGGGCGTCACGGTGCTCCTGTACATCGACCGGCGCATCCGCCGCGAGGCCCTCGACCTCGATCTCGCCCGGGCCGCCGGCCTCCAGGACTACGGCACCGGGGCCTCCGGCACCACACCCGGGAGCTGATGCGGTGAACGGGGCGGGGGGAGTCGGAACGGCGGTACTCGCGGGAGAGCACACCGGGGCCACAGCGGTCCTCGCGGGACAGCACAGCGGGGCGACAGCGGCATTCGCGGGACCGCGCACCTGGGCGGGAGCGGTCCTCGCGCTGCCGCGCGGCGGCACACCACCGGTGACCACGCCGCGCGAAGCCGCCCGGGAGGCGGCCCGACGCGAACTGTCCAAGCGGATGTACCACGAGAACGACCCCGGCCTCGTCCGGCGCGCCCTGAACGCCTTCTGGGACTGGGTCGACCGGCTGTTCGGCGCCGCCTCGGCCGCTACACCCGGCGGAACCCTCGGACTCGTCGTCATCGTCCTCGCGGTGGTGGCGGTCGTGACGGCCCTGTGGTGGCGCCTGGGCACCCCGCGCCGCTCCCCCGCCTCCTCCGCCGCCCTCTTCGACGACCGCCCCAGGAGCGCCGCCGAACACCGCGCCGCCGCGGAGGCACACGCCGCCCAGGACCACTGGAGCCAGGCCGTCCAGGAACGGATGCGCGCCATCGTGCGGTCCCTGGAGGAACGCGCCCTGCTCGATCCACGCCCCGGCCGCACGGCCGACGAGGCGGCAGCCGAGGCGAGCCGCTCCCTGCCCTCCCACACCGACCGGCTGCGCACCGCGGCCCGCGCCTTCGACGACATCACGTACGGCGGCCGCTCCGGCGACCCGCGCGCGTACCAGCGACTCTCCGAGCTCGATCGCGACCTGGAGCGCACCAGGCCCGTACTCGCTGACGACGCCCACCGCAGCACGGACCGGAACACGGCCCACGACAGCCACCACGGGGCCGCCTCATGACCGAGGCCGCCCCCGCCCCCACCTCGTCCTCGCCCACCGCCCGCCAGGTGTGGACCCGCACCCGTGGGGTCGTCCTCGCGCTCGTCCTCCTGCTGGTGGCCGCCGTCGCGATAGCCGCGGTCCGCTCGGACGCCCGGCACGGCCGCCTCGACCCGCGCTCCGCGGACCCCTCCGGCAGCCGGGCACTCGCCCAGCTCCTCGCGGACCAGGGAGTCCCCACCCGTGTGGTCACCACCCTCGACGAGGCCCGCTCCGCGGCCGGCCCCGACACCACCCTGCTGATCGCGGCCCCCGACCTGCTGACCAAGCATCAGCAGAGCCTTCTGCACGCGGCGACACAACGCTCTGGCGGCCGTACGGTCCTGGTCTCCCCCGGAACTCCCTCCCTCGGCACCCTCGCCCCCGGCGTCACCGCCGACCCCGCGGTCAGCTTCGACTCGACGCTCGCCCCCCGCTGCGCCCTGCCCGCCGCCCTCCGCGCGGGCGACGCCGACACGGGCGGCATCCGCTACACCACCACCGACCCCGACGCCGACACCTGCTACCCCGGCGACGGACTGCCCACGCTCCTGCGCGTGCCGGCCCGCTCCGCGGGCGGCGACACCGTCGTGCTCGGCGCTCCCGACATCCTCTACAACGACCGGCTCGACGAGCAGGGCAACGCCTCGCTCGCGCTCCAACTCCTCGGCTCCCGCACCCATCTGGTCTGGTACCTCCCCTCGCTCTCCGACGAATCGGCCACCGGCACGGGCCGCCAGAGCTTCTTCGACCTGCTCCCTTCGGGCTGGCTCTGGGGCACACTTCAGCTCTTCATCGCCGCCGTCCTGGCAGCCCTGTGGAGGGCACGCCGCATGGGCCCCCTCGTACCCGAACGGCTTCCCGTCGCGATCCGCGCCTCCGAGACCGCCGAAGGCCGCGCCCGCCTCTACCGCAAGGCGTCCGCCCGCGACCGCGCGGCCACCGCTCTCCGCTCCGCCACCCGCACCCGCCTCGCCCCCCTCATCGGTGTGTCCCCGGCCCAGGCCCATGCGCCCGAGACCCTGCTCCCCGCTCTGGCCGCCCACTTCCACGGCGACACACAGGCCTTGCTCCCGCTGCTGTTCGGGCCGCCGCCCCGCGACGACTCGGCCCTCGTCTCCCTCGCCGACCAACTCGACGCCCTCGAAAGAGAGGTACGCATTTCATGATGGACCCGACCACTGACAACGCCGGGTACACCGGGGACGCGGACACCGCCCGCTCCTCCCTGGAAGCCCTGCGCACCGAGATCGCCAAAGCCGTGGTCGGCCAGGACCCCGCTGTGACCGGCCTCGTCGTCGCCCTCCTGTGCCGCGGACACGTCCTCCTCGAAGGAGTCCCCGGAGTGGCCAAGACACTCCTGGTCCGCGCCCTCGCGTCCGCGCTGGAACTCGACACCAAGCGTGTCCAGTTCACCCCCGACCTCATGCCGAGCGACATCACCGGCTCCCTCGTCTACGACGCCCGCACCGCCGAGTTCTCCTTCCAGCCCGGTCCGGTCTTCACCAACCTCCTGCTCGCCGACGAGATCAACCGCACGCCTCCCAAGACCCAGGCCTCCCTGCTGGAGGCGATGGAGGAACGTCAGGTCACCGTCGACGGCACCCCCCGGCCTCTCCCCGAGCCCTTCCTCGTCGCAGCGACACAGAACCCGGTCGAGTACGAGGGAACGTATCCGCTCCCCGAGGCCCAACTGGACCGCTTCCTGCTCAAACTGACGATCCCGCTGCCCTCCCGCCAGGACGAGATCGACGTCCTCACCCGCCACTCCGAGGGCTTCAACCCGCGCGACCTGCGGGCCGCCGGGCTGCGCCCCGTGGCCGGAGCCGCGGACCTCGAAGCGGCCCGCGCCGCGGTCGCCAAGACAGCCGTCTCCCCCGAGATCACCGGCTACGTCGTCGACCTGTGCCGCGCGACCCGCCAGTCGCCCTCGCTCACCCTCGGGGTCTCCCCCCGCGGCGCGACCGCCCTGCTCGCCACGGCCCGCGCCTGGGCCTGGCTGACCGGCCGCGACTACGTCATCCCCGACGACGTCAAGGCCCTGGCCCTGCCCACCCTGCGCCACCGCGTCCAACTCCGCCCCGAGGCCGAGATGGAGGGCGTGACGGCCGACTCCGTCATCAACGCGATCCTCGCCCACGTGCCGGTCCCCCGCTGATGGCCCTCACCGGACGCGCCGCTCTCCTGGCCGCCGTGGGCGCCCTCCCTGTGGGCATCTGGGGGCCCAGTTGGACAGGCATCCTCGCCGTGAACGTCCCCCTGGCTCTGGCCTGCGCCTGCGACGCCGCCCTCGCGGCTCCCGTACGCCGTCTCGGCCTCACCCGTTCGGGGGACACCTCGGTGCGTCTCGGTGAATCCGCCGACGTCACCCTCACCGTCACCAATCCCTCCGGCCGGCCGCTGCGCGCACACCTCCGGGACGCCTGGCCGCCGAGCAGTTGGGAACCCGGCACGGAGGTCGAGGCCTCCCGTCACCGTCTGACGGTCCCCACCGGCGAACGCCGCCGCCTGACGACCCGTCTGCGCCCCACCCGACGCGGCGACCGTCGGGCCGACCGCGTCACGATCCGCTCGTTCGGCCCCCTCGGTCTGTTCTCCCGTCAGGGCAGCCATGAAGTCCCCTGGGCCGTACGCGTCCTGCCCCCTTTCACCAGCCGGAAGCATCTCCCCTCCAAGCTGGCCCGGCTCCGCGAACTCGACGGCCGCACCAGTGTGCTGACACGGGGTGAGGGAACGGAGTTCGACAGTCTGCGCGAGTACGTCCCCGGTGACGACACCCGTTCCATCGACTGGCGCGCGACAGCCCGCAGGTCGACGGTCGCCGTACGCACCTGGCGTCCCGAGCGCGACCGCCACATCCTGCTGGTTCTCGACACCGGCCGGACCTCCGCGGGCCGCGTCGGCGACGCCCCGCGCCTCGACGCCTCCATGGACGCGGCCCTGCTCCTCGCCGCCCTGGCCTCCCGCGCAGGCGACCGGGTGGACCTCCTGGCCTACGACCGCCGGGTGCGTGCCCTGGTCCAGGGCCGCGCGGCGGGAGACGTCCTTCCGTCTCTGGTCAACGCGATGGCCGAGCTCGAACCGGAGCTCGTCGAGACGGACGCCCGCGGCCTGACCGCGACAGCGCTGCGTACGACCCCACGCCGCTCCCTGATCGTGCTGCTGACGACGCTCGACGCTGCCCCTGTCGAAGAGGGCCTGCTTCCCGTGCTCTCCGGCCTCACCCAGCGTCACACGGTGCTGCTGGCTTCCGTCGCGGACCCGCATGTCGCGCACATGGCGAAGGCCCGGGGCGACGTCGACGCGGTGTACGAGGCGGCGTCGGCGGCCCAGGCCGAGGCCGAACGCCGGCGTACGGCCGAGACACTGCGGCGACGCGGAGTCATCGTCGTCGACGCGACTCCGGACGATCTCGCGCCGGCCCTCGCGGACGCGTATCTGGCCCTGAAATCGGCGGGCCGGCTTTAGAGGACAGGGATGAGAAACAAGGGATGCGTCGGGTGATCACCAGACATCGGCGCTTTCAGAACTCTCCCTAAACGCAGAAAACCCCCGTACCGGTATCCCCGGCACAGGGGTTTTCTCAAAAATTGTTCGGCGGCGTCCTACTCTCCCACAGGGTCCCCCCTGCAGTACCATCGGCGCTGTGAGGCTTAGCTTCCGGGTTCGGAATGTAACCGGGCGTTTCCCTCACGCTATGACCACCGAAACTCTATGAAACTGTCAACCGGAGCCGTGGCACATGGCTACGACGGTTGTTCGTGGTTTCAGAACCAACACAGTGGACGCGAGCAACTGAGGACAAGCCCTCGGCCTATTAGTACCAGTCACCTCCACCCGTTACCGGGCTTCCAGATCTGGCCTATCAACC